>NZ_LR134289.1:2443636-2749090 GCF_900636535.1 Chryseobacterium gleum | reverse complement strand
AGTTGGATAAAAAACAAAAACCATCCTTAAAAAGGATGGTTTGTAGACCCACAGGGATTCGAACCCCAGATGACTGAACCAAAATCAGTAGTGTTACCGCTACACCATGGGTCTCTGTTTGTTTTAGTGGTGCAAATTTACAGCTTTTTTCTTTACTTACAAGAACTTTTTGAAATTTTTTTTAAATTTACTGTAGAATTTATTTACGGAAATTATGCTGATAGACTTCAATAATCTCAATATTAACAAATTATCATTCGATACAGAATTTGAAAAAAAAGTGAAAATATTTCTGGAAGAATGGTTCTCAGAAAAAACTGGGGTAAATGTCCAGACTTCAGGTTCTACAGGAATTCCAAAGATTTTTGAAATTGAGAAAAGGAAAATGGTCAATTCAGCAGTGATGACCTGTAATTTTTTAGGATTAAAAGAAGGGGATACGGCATTGCTTTGCCTGCCTGTGGAATACATTTCCGGTAAAATGATGATTGTCCGTTCTATAGAAAGAAAACTGAAGTTAAAAATTACTGATCCTTCATTAAAACCGGCAGAAAATCTGGAAGAAGAAATTGATTTTTGTGCCATGACGCCACTTCAGGTAGAGAATTCACTGAACAAACTTCATCTGATTAAAAATCTGATTATCGGAGGTGCTGCTGTTTCAGAAAGCCTGAAAAGCAAGATCCTTAAGATGAACCTTAGTAATTCCAACCGTATTTTTGAAACCTATGGAATGTCCGAAACCCTTTCCCATATTGGTTTAAAACAATTGATGCCGGAGCAGGAAGAATACTTCACTGTTTTTGAAAATGTAACGATTTCTCTGGACGATAGAGGCTGCCTGGAAATTTTTGCACCTAATGTAAATGCTGAAGAACTGCAAACTAATGATTTAGTTGAAATCAGGAATGAAAATCAGTTCAAATTCCTGGGAAGAATTGACAATGTAATCAACTCCGGAGGGGCAAAAATTTTCCCTGAAACCCTTGAAGCTTTAGTGAAAAAGGATATTCCGAACGAAGCAATATTTATGGGACTGCCGGATGAGAGTTTGGGACAGAAATTGATATTGATTATTGAAGGTGAGGAATCTGATGTGGTGAAAAGAAAGATTTCAGAAATTCCGTTTGAAAAAAGCTTCCATAAGCCCAAAGAAATTATTTTCATCAAAGAAATCCCGAGAACACCAAACGGGAAAGTAAACAGAATGGAGCTGTATAAAAGTATAAATATTTAGCCACGGTTATTGAGATCGGATCTAAAACGTAAAGAAATGAAAGACTTTTCAAAAGAACTCAGTTTCAAGACGTCCCGCAGCAGTGGGGCAGGAGGGCAGAATGTAAACAAAGTAGAAACTGCTGTGACCGTACTTTGGAAAGTGAATGCATCAGAATTTTTTAATGAAGATGAGAAAATATTAATTCAGGATAAACTGAAAAACAGGATCAATGCAGATGGTTTTTTATTTCTCACCGTTTCTGAAAGCAGAACCCAGCTGATGAATAAAAATAAAGCCATTGAAAAAATAACTGAAATCGTAAATAAGGCCCTCATCATTCCCAAAAAAAGAACGGCTACCAAACCTTCAAAAGCCCAGAAACAGAAAAGACTGGACAGCAAGAAAAAGCTTTCAGACAAAAAAGAAAACAGACGTTTCAGGTTTTAATGTGTTTTTCCGGAGAAAACTCTATTTTTGCCGGAAATTTTAAAACCATGATAAAAAAATTAATCACACTTGGAGTATTTTCCATTTCCATGATCTCTTTTGCACAGAAATTTTCTATCAAACCTTCCGTAGGATATGCCTGGAGAACAGCAAAAACAATTTCCGGACTTAGCAAAGAAGAAAAAGACTACGTTAAAGACCTTAAAAACGGGTTAAATTTTGATATTGCTGCGCATTATGCCGTGAAAGATGGCCTTGCATTTGGTTTGAAATATTCTAATTACAGTGCATCCAGTGACGGATATCTTCTTGGTTATGTGAACGGAATGCCCGTGTCTGTTCCTGTGACTACAAAAGATAATATCACATTCTTCGGAGTTTCCGGCCTTATTTCAAATGATAATTCATCCACAAGACATAAAATATTTGCAGATCTTGCGCTGGGGGTAATATCTTACACCACAAAAACAGGAGATGTAAAAGGAACAGGGAGTACTTTTGGTGCAGAAATCGATTTTGGCTATCAATATGAGATCAGCAAAAACTTCCTTATAGGGCCAAAGGTTGGCTTAAGTGGTGGTACGCTGAGTAAAATGAAGTACAACGGAGTTACTTATAAATTTGATGACGATCAGAAAGAAGGTTTGCATAGGGTTTCTTTGAGTGCAGCTGCTACATTCCGTTTTTAAGTGTTATATTTGTAGTAATTACAACATCTCATTAATAATGGCAGCAACAATTTTTTTATCAGCAGAAAGCAGACAATCAGGATTGTTGCTGTCGTTACTTTATCTTCACACAGATTCTTTTCTGAAAAGTTCTAAGGACTTTATCAATTAAGCCCTGTCAGGATCCAAGGCAGGGAATCATTTCGGATTTTATTTATTATTTTTTGCGGTTTTCTATAGAAGAAGGCTGTCATACGCCTGTATTCTACATTGGATCATCGGGGAATAACTGCATTTTAATTTTTTAAAAATGAAAAAATATGTCCAATCATATTATTGTAACCACCGGAATTTATGATGCTATAAAAGATACATTGAGAAGAAAAAAAGTGAGCATCGAAGAAGAAAAAAGATTGACTGAAGAACTTAGAAAGGCAAAACAGGTTCTGAGAAGGGACCTTCCTGCCGATATTGTAACAGTGGACAGAAAAGTAACGTTGAAAGACCATACTCTGAATTTTGAGCATGAATACATTTTTGTGCCTTCGGTAAAAGAAAAACTTAAAAAGAATAAATATTCCATCCTCTCAGATATTGCTCTTGCCGTAGTAGGATATAAAGTAGGAGATGTTATCAGCTGGCCTTTCAGGGACGGAGAGAGGAAAATCGAAATCCTGAAAGTGGAACCCTGGGAAGGATAATCCTTACTGAATATTTTTAAGTTGAATGATAATAAAGCGTGGCTCATTTTGGGTCATGCTTTTTTATAAATAGAAATTTCTAATGTTGAAACAGAGGAACTAGTTTTTTTACACACTCTAAATTTACTTTTATCAGGGATAAAATCTTTGCACCTTCAAGCATGAATCATGTTGGAAAAACTAGCGTGCTTTCGTTTCCGAACAACAACTATTTAAGCATTTCATTTAACAAATGATAAAAAAAGACTTCTCTATTACACTTTCTTCAAGTGCTTTGACTGCATTCCGTTTTTAAGTTTTATCTTTGCAAAAATTTTAAAAATGAGCAAACCGATAACTGAATTCATAGAAAAGTATTACCTGCACTTCAACGCAGCTGCATTGGTAGATGCTTCTAAAGGATATGTTGCACATCTTAAAGATGGCGGAAAAATGATGATTACTTTGGCAGGTGCAATGTCTACTGCTGAATTAGGTAAAATTCTTGCAGAAATGATCCGTCAGGGAAAAGTAGATTTTATTTCTTGTACAGGGGCTAACCTTGAAGAAGATTTAATGAACCTTGTAGCACACTCTCACTATGAAAGAGTTCCTCATTACAGAGATTTGACTGCTCAGGACGAATGGGATCTTTTGGAAAGAGGCCTGAACAGAGTTACAGATACATGTATTCCTGAAGAAGAAGCATTCAGAAGATTACAGAAACACATCGTGGAGATCTGGAAAGATGCTGAAGCTAAAGGTGAAAGATATTTCCCGCATGAATTTATGTACAAAATGATCCTTTCAGGAGTATTGGAGCAGTATTATGAAATTCCTAGAGAAAACTCATGGATGATTGCAGCGGCAGAAGCAAACTTACCAATCGTGGTTCCGGGATGGGAAGATTCTACAATGGGTAACATCTTCGCTTCTTACTGTATCAAAGGAGAGCTTAAACCTACTACAATGAAATCAGGAATCGAATATATGACTTACCTTGCTGACTGGTACACTAAAAATTCAGGAGGAAAAGGAGTTGGATTCTTCCAGATTGGTGGAGGTATCGCTGGAGATTTCCCTATCTGTGTAGTACCAATGCTATATCAGGATATGGAAATGCATGATATTCCTTTCTGGTCTTATTTCTGCCAGATTTCTGATTCTACAACATCCTACGGTTCATACTCAGGAGCAGTTCCAAATGAGAAAATCACCTGGGGTAAACTTGATATCACTACACCTAAATTTATCGTTGAAAGTGATGCAACAATCTGTGCACCATTGATGTTCTCTTATATCTTAGAAAACGCTTAAGGATAAAATTCTCACAAGAGATTACCATACAGCGCTTCAATTTATTTTGGGGCGCTTTTTATTTACCATCTTGATTATATTTGGCTGGAACAGCACATTATACAAATTTAAGGCGTAAGAAAATCAAAGATTTCAGCAAGGACTATATATAATTCAACAGTCTACAGTTTATCAGAGGTTAAATTCTGTCAGAAAAAACTAGCGCATTTGCGTTTTCCAAAATTCTCCACAGGCATCTGTGAAGTCTGTGTCATCTGTAGGTAAACCTACCAATTATTCCAAAAAGTCAATCCAAAGAATTCACCAGCACAAAATAACGATACGCCAGAATTCCCTTTTCCATCTTGGTAAGATGATTAGGGTCTTTATGACTCAGCTTAGGAAGAACTTTTTTGTTGATGGCATTCAGCAGCCTGAAAAATGATTTTTTCATATCTTTATCTTTTAATGAAACATCATTGTTATTGATATGAGTTCAAAAATGATGCAAAAAAGAAATTGATATGGACGAAATTTTCAAACAACAGGTATACGAAGTGGCAAGACTGATTCCCAAAGGAAGAGTATCTACCTATGGTGCCATAGCAAAGGCTGTTGGCTATCCTAACCATTCCAGACATGTAGGAAAAGCAATGGGAGGATGTCCGAAAGACGTTCCTGCACACCGTGTCATTTCAAGTTCAGGAGTATTATCTGTTCCGGAATTTCAGCCAAAGCTGGAGGCAGAAGGAATCATTGTTGAAAATCTCAGAGTAAAAAATTTCAAAAAACTGTTCTGGAATCCGTTAGCTGAATTGTAAATTTTAAGTTTCGGAAACAAAGATTTTTTAACGCAAAGTTTCTATCTATAAGCTGTACTATTTTTAAGGGAGCAAAGAAGGGAATCAATTTCATTGATTTTTTTAAGCGAACGTATTACCCCAAAGCTTCATCAGCGACAAAGTCGCATCTCTTTGCCACCTGAAATAAAACATTCAAATCATTAAATACTTTGCGTCGAAAAACTCATACATCAATATTACATATCACAAAAAAAATGTCACTCCATAATTCATGTAAGTGACATCAATATTTTTAAAGTTTCAAACCGAGTTATTTTTTTCCGTCCGAAAGACCTTTCAATTCTTTTTTAAGCCTTTCGTTTTCTTCTTTTAATAAGGCGATATAGTTTTGTAGGTTTTTAATGATGTCTCCAGGGATATTATCATAATTATTCTGATTAGTGATTACTCCTGCAGAAGATGATCTGTCATTAAATACAGGATGGTCATTATTGATTATTACTGCAGGCTCATCCTCTTCATAAATGTCCTCAATCGGTACATCCAGAAAACGGGCAAGTTTATCCCACTCATCTCTTATAATTCTTACATCGCCGCTTTCTTTTCTGCTATAGTTGGATACATCTGTTGCGATAAAATCGGCTACCTGTTGTTGAGTATAACCTTTTTGCTTTCTGATGAGACGTAATTTTTCTTTTTGCATGACCTACATTTTATACAAAAATGGCAAAAAAGGAGAAGCTATACAATAAAAAGGAGAAAAAAATATGTGCGGAAGAATAAGATTAAAGATAAAATGAAAATAAACTTAAAACAGAAGTGTTATCTGATTTAATTGTTGAAAATTTTCTTTCAGATCACTTCTGATTGATCAAAGACTATGTGACAAAAGAAAAGATTTGAACCTTCAGGGTTTTCATAAGCTGTTTATAATTTTTATACTTTTTTAAACAAAAAGACTGCTTCAAAATTGAAACAGTCTCTTGTCTTATTTTTCAAGTTGCTTATAGCTTCTCTGTATAAAATCTGTCAGGTCTTTTCCTTTCAGTAAGTTTTGAGAAAGCTTGGCAAGATCCAGTGCGTATTTGATCAGATTCTCTTTCTCTTCAGCGTTCTCCGTTTTTAAAATCTGATTGGAAAGTTCACTGTTTGAGTTCACCACAAGATTGTACATCTCCGGGAAGCCTCCCATTCCGAACATGCCGCCGCCACCTGTTGCCTGCATTTCCTTCATTCTTCTCATGAATTCAGGCTGGGTGATTGTGAATGGCGCATCGCTGCTGTCAAGATCCTCAAGCTGAACGGTGAATTTTGAATCTTTGATAGCTTCTTCCACATTCTTTTTCAAAGCTTCTTTTTCAGTTTCGCTCAGTTTTGAAATGATAGGTTCATCTTTTTTGATCAGGTTGTTCACATGATCAGCATCTACTCTTGCAAATGAGATGTTTTCCTTCGAAGTTTCCAGCTTCTGGATCACGTGCGAAATGATAGGAGAATCTAATAGAAGAACTTCATATCCTTTATCCTTTGCAGATTGGATATAGCTGTGCTGTTCATCAGCATTGGTAGCATACAGAACAACCAGTTTGTTGTCTTTATCCGTTTGTACAGGCTTGATTTTTTCAACCAATTCGTCCCAAAGGAAATACTTACCGTCTGTTGTAGGATATAATGTGAATTTGTCTGCTTTTTCAGCAAATTTTTCTTCTGTAACAATTCCGTACTCGATAACTACTTTAATATCATTCCATTTTTTCTCATAATCCTCACGGTTTTCGTTGATTAAAGAAACCATTTTATCGGCTACTTTTTTCGTGATGTAAGAAGAAATCTTTTTCACTGCACCATCTGCCTGAAGATAAGAACGGGAAACGTTTAATGGGATATCCGGAGAATCAATAACTCCTCTCAGAAGCATCAGGAAGTCAGGAACGATCCCTTTTACTTCATCTGTTACGAATACCTGGTTTTGGTATAGCTGAATTTTATCTTTATCGATATTTAAATTGTTGCTCAGTTTCGGGAAGAATAGAATTCCGGTAAGGTTGAAAGGATAATCAACATTCAGATGGATATTGAATAACGGTTCCTCAAACTGCATTGGGTACAGCTCGTGGTAAAACTTCATATAATCCTCATTGGTCAGTTCACTTGGAGCAATTGTCCATGCCGGTACCGGATTGTTGATGATATTGTCTACCTCTTCTGTTTCAGCTACTGCATCTTCAGGAGCATCTTCCGGCAAAGGAAGCGTATGCGTTTTTGTTCCAAATTTAATAGGAACAGGCATGAATTTGTTATACTTTAATAACAGTTCACGGATTTTTCCTTCTTCTAAAAATTCTACTGAATCTTCAGCGATGTGCAGAATGATTTCCGTACCTCTGTCTGTTTTGTCAGTAGTTTCTTCCAATGTGAATTCCGGGCTTCCGTCACAGATCCAGCGTACTGCCGGCTCATCTTTATAAGATTTTGTAAGGATTTCCACTTTTTCTGCCACCATGAAAGCAGAGTAGAAACCAAGACCGAAATGCCCGATAATTCCGGCATCCTTCGCAGAATCTTTATATTTTTCCAAGAACTCTTCAGCTCCGGAGAATGCAACCTGGTTGATGTATTTCTCAACTTCTTCACCCGTCATCCCAATACCCTGGTCGATGATGTGTAAAGTTTTCTGGTCTTTATCAATTTTAACCTCAAGTTTTGGATTTCCGTATTCCACTTTTGCCTCACCAATACTTGTAAGATGCTTTAATTTTAAAGTAGCATCAGTGGCATTGGAGATCAATTCTCTCAGGAATATTTCGTGGTCACTGTAAAGAAATTTTTTAATAAGCGGGAAAATGTTTTCCACAGATACATTAATATTTCCTTTAGTCATCATATTTAGATTTTAATTTTTAAAATTCTTTCTCAAAAAAAATACCATGCAGAAGAATGTGACAGAATGACATTTTTTTAACCTGAAACAAGCCCGTTATGTGAATTTGTCGAAGAAATATCTTATTTTTAGTTCTTAAAATATTTTAAAAATGAAGTTGAAATGTACAGTCTTTATGCTGCTCATTATGACCTGTTGGGTATATGGGCAGAAGAAGCCTTTAGACCATTCTGTTTACGACAGCTGGCAAAATATCGGGGCAAGAAAAATCTCAAATGATGGAAAATGGATCGCCTATTCTGTGGATGCTCAGGAAGGGAATTCAACCCTTTCTTTATATTCCGTTAAAAATAAAACCTCAAAGAAGTTTGAAAGAGCGGCAAAAGTGGATTTTACCAATGATTCCCGATTTGCTGTTTTTCAAATCCGTCCGCAGTATAAAGATATAAAAGCGGTAAAGGATAAAAAACTGAAGAAAAATAAATTAACAAAAGACAGCCTTGCCATTGTTGATTTTTTTAATGATAAAACAGAGAAGATCCCTAATGTAAAATCATTTAAAATTCCGGAAAAAGCAGGTTCTTATGTTGCTTATCTTCTGGAAAATCTAAAGGATAAATCCTCGGATGATGGTTCTGAAAAAGAAGATAGTGATGAAAGTAAGGATGAAGATAAAAATGTAAAACCATTACAACTGGTAGTGCGGAATCTTTTAGACGGAAAAAGTACAACTTATGATAATGTAATCCGTTATGAGTTCAGTAAAAATGGGAAACAGCTGGTTTTTATAACCAAAAAGCCGGATGAAAAGAAAGAGAAAAAAGAAGGAAAGGATTCAGATGAAAAGACTGCGGACAAAAAAGAAACTGATAAGTCAAAACCAAAGAAATATGCATTACAAACCGTACAGGTCGTTGATCTGCAAAAAGGAACTGTCAATACAATTTCTGAAATGGAGGGAGACTTTTCACAATTGTCTTTTGATGAAGAAGGAAATCAGCTGGCTTATGTAGGAACTCCTTCTGCACAGAATGATCTGGTGAAACTATATCAGCTGTATTACTTTAATTTTAAAGGAAATAAAAAAGAAATTATAACCAATGAAAATGCACAGATGAAGAAAAATTGGGTAATTTCTGAAAACAGATTGCCTTTGTTCAGTAAAAATGGAAAACAGCTGTATTTTGGTGTTGCTCCAAAACCTGTTGCAAAGGACACGGCCATGATTGCGAACGATCATGCTGTTGTAGATATCTGGAATTATAAAGATGATTATCTGCAAACCGTACAGTTAAAGGAATTGAAAAATGACCTGAAGAAATCCTATGCTGCAGTAATGCAGACAGAAAAACCTGGTTTCTTCACCAACATCGATGGAGAAGATCTTGATACTTTACGTCTCGTAAACGAAGGAAATGCCGAATTTGCGCTGGGAATTACCAGTATCAATAACCGGATTTCTTCACAGTGGGAAGGCTCTACAAAGAAAACCTATTTCCTGATCGATAATAAAACAGGAGACAGAACCGAAATTATTAAAAATCTTAACGGAGCAGCGGCTGTATCTCCTCTTGGAAAATTTGTAGTGATTTTTGACAGGGAAAAAGGGCAGTGGCTAAGCTATAATGTGAAAACAAAACAAACCCTTCCGCTCAGTACAGGTGTACCTGTTTCTTTTGTAGATGAGGAATTTGATATGCCGGACTTTCCAAATTCTTATGGCATTGCATCCTGGACAGATAAAGATGAATCTGTGATTATAAGAGACCGCTATGACCTTTGGGAATTTTTCCTGAACGGCTCAAAAAAGCCAAGAAATATCACAAACGGATTCGGACGTAAACATAAAATAACATTTGATACGTATGAACTGGATAAAGATATTAAAAGCCTGAACCGCAAATCTCCTATCTATTTATCAGCATTTGATAATACATCCAAGGCCAATGGGATCTTCAAAACAACCATTCAGTCCGGTTCTGATCCTGTAAAAATTCAGATGGAAAATGTCTGGGGATACAGAAGTCTTCAAAAAGCAAAAAATGCGGAAGAGTATATTTTAGTAAAAGAATCATATACAGAATCTCCAAACCTTTTTGCTACATCAGATTTCTCAGAACAGCAAAAACTGAGCAATACCAATCCGCAGCAAGCCAAATATAACTGGGGTACGGATGAACTGGTACACTGGACAACGCCAAAAGGGAATGTATCTACAGGGATTTTATACAAACCAGAAGATTTCGATCCGAATAAAAAATACCCTATGATCGTCTATTTCTATGAAAAACTTTCTGATAACCTGAACCGTTATGTAGCTCCGGCTCCCACACCTTCAAGATTGAATATTTCTTATTTTGTGAGCAACGGATATCTGGTTTTCACTCCTGATATTTCTTACACAGATGGTTTCCCGGGAGAATCTGCCATGGAATATATTAATTCCGGAGTTGAAAAACTAAAGCAAAATTCCTGGGTAGACGGTGCTAAGATCGGAATTCAGGGGCAAAGTTGGGGAGGTTATCAGGTAGCTTATCTTATTGCACATACCAATATGTATGCAGCAGCATGGAGTGGAGCACCCGTTGTCAACATGACTTCTGCATACGGAGGAATCAGATGGACTTCCGGAATGAACAGACAGTTCCAGTATGAAAAATCG
Source organism: Chryseobacterium gleum (assembly GCF_900636535.1). Lineage (NCBI taxonomy): Bacteria > Pseudomonadati > Bacteroidota > Flavobacteriia > Flavobacteriales > Weeksellaceae > Chryseobacterium > Chryseobacterium gleum. The sequence continues at coordinate 2,738,434 of NZ_LR134289.1, read as the reverse complement.
CAAAGCAGATTAGGAAAGAATTTATGGGAAGCTCCGGATCTTTATATTAAGAACTCACCGCTCTTTACCATTGATAAAGTACAGACTCCGGTAGTTATTATGAGTAATGATAAAGATGGCGCGGTGCCCTGGTATCAGGGAATTGAAATGTTCACCGCATTACGCCGTCTCGGAAAGCCGGTATGGCTTCTGAATTATAATGGTGATGATCACAATCTGATGAAACGCCAGAACAGAAAAGATATTCAGATCAGGGAACAGCAGTTTTTTGATTATTATCTGAAAGGAGCTAAAGCTCCGGTCTGGATGACAAAAGGGATTCCGGCCACCCAAAAAGGAAAAGACTGGGGATTTGAGCTTACAGATGATAAACCTAATTAAAAAGTTTCGGCGGAGCCAAAGGCTCCGCCGAAACTTTTTAATCCTTCCCGGAAAAAATTAATACAGAAGGATAAACTGACACAATGGCATTTTTTTTATGATGAGCCTGTTGAGCACTTTTATTATATTTACCGCCAATTATAAATAACAGTATGGGAATCTTTGATTTTTTTAAAAAGAAAAATAACAATCAGGAAAATGGAAGTACTTTGGTTCAGGAAATGGAAATGCCAGAGGAAAAAATAGTTGAGGAAGTGGTGGAAGAAGTTGTGGAAACAATACCGGAAATCCCTTCACAACCGGCAGAAGAGCCGAAAGTAAATGAAGAATATGAAAAAATCAAAGTTTATAATGATTATGTCGTTTATTCTATAGCGCTTCAGCTAAGAGGAGAGTATACTCCTATTTCTGCTTTTGAAAAAGAAAATGGTGAGGTAGAAGGCTTTGCCTATATGGTGACAGAAGATGCTTATGCACTTGCTCCGCAGCAGGCAATTTCACAAATGGAAGAGAAGTTTGAAAACGAACTTCAGGAAGGTAAGATCAGATCTTATATGATCCTGTATCATTCTCAGTTTGATAACAATGGTAATCACAATCCGGCAACACAGGACGGAGAATTCAAGGCAATTTCACTTGCTTATCATTTTGCAGGTTCTGATAAAGCAAAAACAGGACTTCCTTATATTTTCGAAAATCAAAATATAACTTATAAAGGTTTTGCAGAGTTTTCACATGAGGAAAATAATGAAATCATGAACCATCAGCTGATAGATGGCAAGGATTATTTCCCGAATACAGAAGGAATTGCAGCACCTGAAATGACCAATGAAGCAGGAATTATCATCAGAAAATCCAATGTTCATAATCTTGTGAATACATGGAGCGGAGTTTTTGGGCATCAGAATTTCCAGACTAAAGATTACGGCCAGTATCTTAGCACAGTTTTAATGCAGTCTACCGTTTCTGATCCGGCTGGAGAAGCTAAAAATAAAACAGAATTTGAAGATGTAAGATTCAAAACCATTGTTACAGATGAATTGAGTACCATAATTCCGGAAGTAAAAACGGATTATACCCTGGATTTTGAAACAAGATCAATCAGAGAATGGGAAAATACATTGAATCTGCAGGCAATCGTAGCGGGTCCGGCAAGGGATACTTTTGGAGTTTGGTTTTTCGCTACTGATTATGCTGAGAACAGAAATATCTACATGACACAGCCGCATCAGAAGGTAAATATCAGTGGTATTATTTTCATCCTTGATGTCCATACCAACACAGATTTACCTGACGGTACTAAAATGAGTGAAGATTTCACAACCTATGCTCCAAGTCAGGATCTTCCTAACTATGCATGTTTTGATTTTATTGGCCAGGTTGTAGACTTTAAGGAAACAGAATTGCTTGAAGACGGAAGCGTTAAAGGATATATCCTGAAACTGAAGTTGATCACAAATGAGGAAAATGAGGATTTCTTCACCATTGATGCCTTTGTAAATAAAGAAAACATGAGATTTGAAACTCCTGCAAAAGGTATGAAAGTCACCGGAGCACTTCAGCTACAGGGAAAAATTGCTGAATAATTTTTTTAAATATAAAACTCAAGAGGTTGTTCTGCGGAATGACCTCTTTTTTATTTCTAATAATTAGTTGATGATTTAAACGCAAAGAAATAAGTGATTCGAAAGCTGATTGTAAGGAAACAAAGGGTTTCGACTTGTCGCTGATGGAGCTTTGTGGTGAATGATGCGTTTGCTTAGTAAGAATCAATGAAATTGATTCTGTACTTTGCTCCCTTCAAATATTTTGGCATACAGATGAGATCTTTGCGTTAAAAAAATGAGAACAAAAAAGGCAGTCCTAAAGACTGCCTTTTCTTATATTTTCTGAAAAATTATTTGTTTTTCATTTCTTCCTTGATCTTAGCTTCCAATTCTTCAGCAAGATCCGGGTTGTCTCTTAAAACATCTTTTACGGCATCACGTCCCTGACCCAATTTGGTCTCTTCGTAGCTGAACCAAGATCCGCTTTTCTTCACGATTCCCATGTCAACAGCAGTATCAAGAATTTCTCCTACTTTAGAAACTCCTTCTCCGTACATGATATCGAATTCTGCCTGCTTGAAAGGAGGTGCCACTTTGTTTTTCACAATCTTCACTTTCACGCGGCTACCGATCGCTTCATCACCTTGTTTGATAGGTGCGCTTGCTTTTCTGATATCAATTCTTACAGAAGCATAGAACTTAAGAGCGTTACCTCCGGTAGTTGTTTCAGGATTTCCGAACATTACACCGATCTTTTCTCTCAACTGATTGATGAATATAACGGTACATTTCGTTCTTGAAATAGTAGCGGTAAGCTTTCTTAATGCCTGAGACATTAATCTTGCATGAAGACCCATTTTGGAATCTCCCATTTCACCTTCAATTTCAGCCTTTGGTGTAAGAGCGGCAACAGAGTCAATCACAACGATATCAATAGCTCCGGAACGGATAAGGTTATCTGCAATTTCCAATGCCTGCTCACCGTTGTCCGGCTGGGAAATGATCAGGTTTTCAAGATCGATTCCTAATTTTGCAGCATAAGTTCTGTCAAAAGCGTGCTCTGCATCAATGAATGCAGCAATACCTCCTGCCTTTTGAGCTTCAGCAATAGCGTGAAGGGTCAGCGTTGTTTTACCTGAAGATTCAGGACCATATATTTCAATGATTCTTCCTTTTGGATATCCGCCTACTCCTAAGGCAATATCCAATCCTAAAGAACCGGAAGGAATTACTTCTATTGTAGTGTCTACGGCATCATCACCCAGAGTCATTACAGTTCCTTTTCCGTATGTTTTATCTAATTTGTCAAGCACTAAAGCGAGTGCTTTTTTCTTATCATCAATGTTACTCATCGCTATTAAAATAATTTCTCAAAAATACATAATTTAAATATCAAAAGCTAATATTATTTGTCTCTGAAAGCTGTTTTTAGAGTTAAAAAATGATAAAATTTTACTACTGATCTCATTCATAACTAAGCAGATGCGAAATGTGGTATGAGTGTAATAAAATATTAACGGGAAAGAGGCTGGAAGCTATTAAAGCCTATAAATGTATTGAACTTAATTATATTATTTATTAGGTGAGATTTATCATCCAATAAAAACTTCCATCTTCCATCTTCGGGCTTCCTGACTTATTATCCTAATGAAAATTTGAATTCTTAGTGATGTTCAGATAATCTTCCAGCACTTTCATCTGATCTTTGTTTCCTCTTTTTATTCTGGCCTTGTGGCTTACCAGTTTGTCATACATTGTATTGAAAAGTATTTTTGATTTTGGAAATAATGTTTTGTACGGAACATCAGGGATTTGTAATCTTTTACACACTTCATCATCCAACAGAAACCAGGTACAGCAGATGTGAAGGTATCTTAAGTTCTTTCTTTGAAATTCAAACTTTAAGATAGGATTTTCCAAGGATTCATCTAATAAAGAATGGGCAAGAAGTACAGAATCTTTGTCTGAAGGAGGCTGAACAGAGGTCCATAAATAAAAATACTCGGTAGCTTGTTTTTTATCATCAGGTAGAAGCTGTTCCGGTATTCCCAAAAGGTAACCTACGTATTTCCAGAGATGGAAAATTCCCTGTTCCTCTTCAGCAGAAAAACGATTTCCCAGCTTTTTAAGACTATGAAGAAATACCAGACTGAATCCAATGTACGTTGCCATCATATCCCAGGAATTAATGGGCTCTCCCCAGTTTTCAGAATCCCAGTCTTTATAATGCTTTTTAATGGAAAGTCTGGCATAAGAATGGATCAGACGGGTTTTGATAGCAAATTCATAACCTTTTGCATGAACTTCCAATGCATTATAGCGGGTAGCGTTTACCCAGAAATCCAATGTTTCTGAAAGACGTTTCACTGCACCTTTTTTCAGTGCTTCAGTAACAATAAGAGGTTTGTTGAGGTAGGCATAATCATAGCCGCCGATCAGACAATAATCCCTCAACGAAATCAGGGAGTCCAGGTTGCTCCTCATGCAGAGTTCAGCACCGCTTTTGAGTAAATTGTAATCAAGCCAGTCCGGAACTTTCTGAGTTTGGCTGAACAATTTTTTTACACTTTCAGGAACATCATCCGTCTCTGAAACCCCATCTCTGATGTAGTGTTCAATTTCCCTGGAAGCCTCGTGGAATTTTTTAGTGAAATAAACATCTTTTACCACCTCGTCACCGATCTCATCCGTATGATGAAAATAGGGAGCAAATTTTTCAAAATGCTCAAAACTCACTTCTGCTCCGGAAAATTCAATAAGCTGTTTTCCATTGCCATTTTCCCAAAAATTCCTGAAATGAGGAGCATCTTTAAAACGGGGTTGTATCATGTTCATTCCTTTACCTATAAAAGTACAAGTTTTATGCTGAAATGTTTTGGTGAGATTTATCAGGATTGCAAGACGCTTTCTACAGATATCCCCATTCAAAGGTTTTCTTAATCAGTTCAGAACTGTTTTTGCAGTCTGATTTTCTCAGGATATTTTTTCTATGGGTACGTACGGTTTCCTCAGAAATATTTAACAGATCAGAGATTTTTCCTGTTGAATATCCTTTCGCAATACAGTTGATGATTTCAACCTCTCTTCTGGTAAAGATGACCGGGACAGACTCAGGAAATCTGTCGTGTTCTGTCCACTGCATCTGATGGAAATCTTCTCGGCCGTTGATTCCGGAAACTAATACAACATAAGAATTTTGATGGGTGATGTGTTCGATATTGGTATGTATATTAACAGCCTGCAACAGTCTGCCATCTTCATCTTTATAAGTGTGCAAAGCCTGATGGTGGAACAGTTCATAATTGCCTTTTGAAGTTTTCATTCTGAAACAATAACTGGTTTTCAGTTCCTGCTGATAATCAAAGCCGTCAATTTCTTTCATTTTTTCGATGGACATTCTTTCAGCTTCCATCACAAATTTCAGATCATCCGGATGAATAAGATCTATGATTTCTTTTAGATGTCCAGGGTATTTACTGAAACCATGTATTTTCAAAATATCTTCATGATGGTTGCAGAGGGTGCTGTCTGCAAAATTGATCACATAATAGTAGAACTTTCCCGGAGCAAAAATTTCTCCGATCATTTTTTCAATGGCAGGAACAGGTAATATTCTGTTATCATTCTGTAAAATTTCAGGATAGGCATTCCATACTTCAATGAGGGGATGCGGTTTTTTTGCGTGAGTCAGATGTTTTTTCTTCATTGGTTAAAGTTTTCTTAAAAATAATAAAATTATGTTAAAAAAAAACCCCTTTTGTGGTATTTCGTGTGGTAGGAAAGTATTGTAGCTTTAAATAAAAACTAATGACCATTTTAAAAAAACTTTAATCTGAAAAATAAATAACCATGAAAACAAAAATTGTATTACTGTTTCTGCTCGGATGGGTGGGGATGGTTTGCGGACAAATGAAAGTATTGTCAGAAATTGATTCAGAAAATTTTAATTATTTAAAAGATACAAAAACGAGTTCATCTTTTATACAAAAAATTACTAATAGTAATGATAAAACCTTGGAATGTGTTATTAAAAAGTACACAGGGTTAGGATTATCTGATATATCTGAAAATAATGTATTGGAAGGGAAAGAAAAGATAGGAAAATACTCAGTTTGTTTATATGATGAAGGAGATATTTATAGATGTAATGAAAAAAATGAGAATCATCAAATTTTAATTGACAATGATATTGAAGTATTTACTATTGTGGGACAGAATAATAAAAGACTTCTTTTCGATTCCGATAATGGTGTTTTTTTAATAGAAATCAGTAAAGATAGAATAAATGAGAAGGAAAGAGATATGCTAATTAATTTTATTAATATAGGATATAATTGTGATGAAGAAATTGGTACAGCTGTACATCCATCAACTTTTAATGATGACTTAAGACTTATCAGAAATGGAGTTATTCTGAATTCATCAGATAATGCAACTAACAATAATGCGGTTACTTTTACTAACGGAACCAATGATACCAGAATAAATGTTGGGGCTAATTTTAACTTCAAAGAAAAATGGTTTCTGAATTTTGGAATTTATACAGCAAGTTTGAAAACAGGTTTTCTTTATTCAGATAAAAGATGGAAAGATGATATAGGAGCTTTACTTACAATTAATAGAGTTGTTTTAAATGAGACTATGTTTTTTAATAAGGCTGATTGCGAAAAATTATCTGATAAAAGGAAAAAGTATAGGGACTCTATTGTTGCAGAGTATGGTAACTTAAAGAAGAGTTACGATATATATGACCAAAAATTAAAAAAACTTATTAAAGATAAAGAGAATATAGAAAATAAATCAGATTACACAGAAAAGGATGTTAAAGAATTGAAAGAGATTCAAAAGGAAATTTCTTTAGTAGAAAAAGAGATTGATCTTTATACTAAAATAAAGTCAAATTCTAAAAAATATATAGATAGTAAATTGGAATCATTTGATAAAAAAAATGATATTCTTCAAGGGAGTAAATTACATTGGATTAAAGCGACTCTTGATCTTTCCAATCAAAATGTAAAATTAGATACAGCTAATCTATTGTCGCTTGTAAAAGATGGTGAAATTAAAAATTTCCCTAAATTATCTCTAGAGTTATCATACAATTTCAATAGACAAAAGAAAACTTTATTAAATGCGCAAGGTTTTTTAAATGTAACGATGGGAAGTATACTTGACGCTGGTATAGGAAGTGAAAAGCCTTTTTTAAAAGAGGAAGATAGTGAGGTCTTTATATTTGATAAGTCTGGAAGACAATTAGGTAAATATTCTTATTTAAAGAGAGCGTTCTGGACTTTAAAATCAGGAGCACAAGGCTCTTTGTTTGTATTAGGGGATTTTGGTATTACCGGATATGCTTCGCATACCTTTGCTTTACAAAATATGAGTTATATGGATTATAGAAATAGGTATACATTATTGGGTGGATTTATTTTTAAAATTAATAATGGTGAAGATAATAATAAAGCAACTTTTAGGATTTTGGCTGGTGTCGAAAATGAACCATATCATACAAGGGCTTTGAAAGATAGTTTTATGGTCAAAGTAAGTATAGGAGTTCCATTTGGAATATTCAGTAAAAATAAATAAGATGTATAATCAAAAAACCTTCCCATCGGGAAGGTTTTATATTACTCATTGCTTATCGCTCATTATTGATTATAAAGAAGCAGCGTGTACAAGCATATCAACTAATTTGTTTGAGTAACCCATTTCGTTGTCATACCAGGAAACAAGTTTTACGAAGTTAGGAGAAAGCATGATACCAGCATCTTTGTCGAAGATAGAAGTTCTCTTATCTCCTACGAAGTCCTGAGATACTACTGCATCTTCAGTATATCCTAGGATACCTTTCAATTCACCTTCAGAAGCAGCTTTGATTACTGAACAGATTTCTTCATAAGAAGCAGCTTTTTCAATTCTCACTGTTAAATCTACTACAGAAACGTCAACAGTTGGTACTCTGAAAGACATACCTGTTAGTTTTCCGTTTAGTGAAGGAATTACTTTTCCTACCGCTTTAGCAGCACCTGTAGAAGAAGGGATGATGTTGTTCAGAGCAGCTCTACCACCTCTCCAGTCTTTCATTGAAGGACCGTCAACAGTTTTCTGAGTAGCTGTTGTAGCGTGTACAGTTGTCATTAAACCTTCTACGATTCCGAAGTTATCGTGAATTACTTTAGCTAAAGGAGCTAAACAGTTTGTAGTACAAGAAGCGTTTGATAAAATTTTGATATCATCAGTAAGTTCCTTGTGGTTTACCCCCATTACGAACATTGGAGTATCATCTTTGGAAGGAGCAGAAAGGATTACTTTCTTAGCACCTGCAGCAAGGTGTTTTGCAGCGCTGTCTTTATCAAGGAATAAACCAGTAGATTCTACTACGTAATCAGCACCGATTTCATTCCATTTTAGGTTGCTTGGATCTTTTTCAGCAGTTACTCTGATTCTTTTCCCGTTTACTACAAGATCATTTCCTTCTACAGAAACTTCACCTGGGAAAATACCGTGTACAGAGTCATATTTTAACATGTAAGCCATGTATTCTGCATTGATTAGGTCATTGATTCCTACAACTTCAATGTTGTCTCTTTCAGTCATTGCTCTGAAAACAAGACGTCCAATTCTACCAAAACCGTTGATACCTACTTTGATTGTTGACATAATAGTTTGTTTTTATTAGATTATAAAAATTAGATTGCTAAAATTTTTGAAATCAGTAAAAGGTCTTTATTGATTTCATTATGTTTTTTAATGGCTTCTTCAATAGGAGTATACGTCAGATCATTAGAACGCATTCCTGCCATTACATTGGTTTGTCCTTCCATCAGCCCTGTTACAGCTCCATACCCCAGACGGCTTGCCAGAACTCTGTCTGCACAGCTTGGAGAACCTCCTCTCTGCATATGTCCCAGAATAGCTACACGAATGTCATAATCAGGGAATGTCTGTTTTGTTTTTTCGGCAAGTTCATATACGTTGGCTAATTTTTCACCTTCCGCTACCACAACAATGCTTGATGCTTTTCCTGTTTTTTCAGCATCTCTGAATTTCGCGAAAAGCTCATCAATACTGTCTTTTTTCTCAGGAATTAAAATATCCAGAGCTCCTGTTGCCAATCCACTGTTTAACGCAATAAAACCGGCATCACGACCCATTACTTCCACAAAGAAAACCCTGTTGTGGGAAGTGGCTGTATCACGGATCTTGTCAATGGCATCCATTGCAGTATTCAAAGCAGTGTCGTATCCGATGGTGTTATCAGTTCCGAAAATATCATTGTCGATAGTTCCCGGGATACCGATTACCCTGATCCCGAATTCTTCATTAAAGATTTTCGCACCTGTGAAAGTTCCGTCTCCACCAATACAAACCAATCCGTCTATTCCAAGCTTTACGCAGTTGTCATAAGCTTTCTGACGGCCTTCTTTAGTTCTGAACTCAGCAGATCTGGCAGACTTTAGAATCGTTCCACCCTGGTTGATTATATTTTTTACGGAACGGGCTCCCATTTTCAGGAAATCATTGTTGATAAGGCCGTTGTAACCTTCTCTCACCCCGTAGCATTCGATATTATAGTAATTGGCGGTTCTTACTACCGCTCTTAATGCCGCATTCATACCCGGAGAGTCACCTCCTGACGTAAGAACTGCAATTTTTTTAACAACACTCTCTTTCATCAAGAAAAAAATTTCGAACACAAATTTACAAAAACAAGTTCAGATTATCGTAGTAACTTTCCAATAGTTTTGAATATAAATTATTAAAAGCTTCTGAAGTTTGTAGGTTTAAAAAAATATCTTGCCGTTTTTGTTTCAGCAGCATGGATGTCAAGATCATACCAGGGCGTAAAATACGGGTTAAAAGGATTTGAAATCACATGAACGGATTGTGCAGGCGTGAAACCTTCACTTAATAAGTACAATCTTTTTCCTTTCTGATTCTTGCAGACTCCTGATATAAAAGCAATATGCCCCGGACTGCCTGGTGTAATCAGAATATCTCCCGTTTTAAGATCAGAATTTTTTGTTACCGGTTTTGTCTCTTTATGTAATGAAATTGTTCCTGCATAATTGAAAATCAGATCCAGGTAATTTCTGAAGCTTTGATAAGAATCATCAGGAGCTGCAACTTTTCTGAAGCTGACTGAATTTCCACTGACAAAAGCTCTCATTCCGTTTTTATAATCATTCCAGCTTAAAAGGTCGCCACTTGTAAAATGAAATTTAATTTCGTCAAATTTTTTTGCTTTATAAAGATATTCGGCTCTCATGCGGATAACAGCATCCGCGCATTGCTGAAGATCTTTATTTCCTGTATCAATGTCGAAAACAGCTTCATGCAGATGCTGGGTAGAAATTGGAGTTCCATCATATTTTACAATCTGGCTCCCATAAGGCTTCAGTTTAAAATTTTCAATAAAGTATCCGAAAGAACCAGGTTTTTCTTTAACCCATTCATAACCATCAGGAGCAGAAAATCTTTGACGAATGGTATTTTTATTCTTATTGATTTTTAAAGCATTTACTGCAATTAAATGCTCATTCTTATCCGGTTCGGGCAGTAAACGGTCTGAGAATTTTTCTTTTGTGCAACCAGTGCAAATGAAAATAACTGTAATTCCTGTAATAACTTTTTTCATGCGTTCTTAGTTAACACAAATATCCCCTTTTTTTATGTGTCTCCAATAAAGATTTTGAAATCACATTAAACCTGTTATACTTCTTCTTTTTCCGGAATCAGCAACTTTCCCCAATCATTCAATTGCCAAAGGATTTCCACAAGTTTTTCACCAAGTTCTGTCAAAGTATATTCAACCCTTGGAGGAAGTTCATTAAAGGATTGTTTTGTTAAAATGCCATCATCTACCATTTCAGTCAGCTGTTGATTTAAAACTCTGCGGTCTACTTTAGCAATCCCACGTAGAAATTCACTGGGGCGTTTTTTCCCTTCATTAATCTGCCAGACAATAGGAATTTTCCATTTTCCACTGATGGTATTGACGGCGACTTCCAATGGACAAATTTTATTTTCTTCAGCTCTTCCCTTTGTTTCCATAAAATTGACTTTTTTATCCCTATGGGTGAAAAATGTGCGGTATTGTTTTTGTCCGCCTAGTTTAAGACTTTTGTAAAGATAATCATTAAAACAGCATGACAGAAAAAAGGAAAGGTGCCCGCTCTATCAAAGATATTCCACCGGATATTTTGGAACAGTTGAACAGAGGAGAAATTGAAACTGCCAATCTTACGGAATGGCTGGCGGTAGATCAAAAATTGTTGCTGGAAAATCTGCTTTTGCAGAATGATCGTAAAGAATATCTGATGCCAGTTTTAGAAAATATAAACCGGCTGAAAAAACAAACCGTCAATTCGATTAATGAAACGATAGGAATTGGTTTGCTTACTCTTGCAGTAAAAAATAAAGATGATGAATTTCTGCTGAAGCTCTCAACTCATCCTGCAGACCTTGTACGTTGCTGGGCAGCATATACCATTGGAAGAAATAATGATTTAAAACTGAAAGAAAAATTAGATAAAATTCAGTCATTTGCTTCCGACTCTCATTTTGGAGTAAGGGAAATCTGCTGGATGACAGTACGTCTGGATATCGCCAGAAATCTTGAGGAAAGCTTAGCCATTTTATCAATGTGGACAACACATGATAATGAGAACGTGAGACGTTTTGCCAGTGAATCCACAAGACCAAGGGGTGTTTGGTGTGAGCATATTGATGCTTTAAAACAAAATCCGGGACTTGGACTGGAAATTCTGGAACCTTTACGATCAGATTTATCCAGATATGTACAGAACAGTGTCGGCAACTGGCTGAATGATGCCAGTAAATCACAACCCGAATTTGTAGTGGAAATCTGTGACGAATGGCTCAGGGAAAGTCCGACAAAAGAAACGCAGTATATCGTTAAAAAGGCTTTAAGAACGATAAAAAAATAAGAGTTATCCACAAAATTGACATGTGAAAGTGCTGTTGCGTTTTATAGATTGCAGATTTATAGACATTTACATACATTTTTTATCTCCCTTTTTCTTTGGGAGTGGCTTTATTAACTCATTCTTTACACAAAAGCAAGGTTGAAATTATTTTCAATGTTAACGGTATGTTAACTGTAAAAAAGTTATCCACAATATGAGTTTTCTATTAATGTGGATTCTATCTGTCAATAAATTAACAGGTTAAATAATTAGCTTGTAAAAACGCTTGAAATGTTGTCTTTTTTGGCCAAAATAAAAAGTTATCCACAATATGGAATTTTAATTACCATTTTTCAGTTAGGTATTTCCAATATCTTTTCGGGACGTGCTGAATATGGAGTTTCATATTTTTTCGTTCAACAATATTGGTTTTGGTAAAATATCGCTGCCAGAGTACCTGGTAATTTTTTTCTTCATCATGGAATTTTTGCTGATAATGATTTAAATCAATTTTTTCATCAGGGTAGAAAAATTCAGAATCGTTAAGGTCATATAGAAGGCCGTAGTTTCTCCGAAGGTCATAGATCATCCATTTTTGGTTCTGGTAGCGGTTATGAAAATGTTTTCTGATCAAAGGAAGAACATTGAAATCAGGATCGATTTTGGAGAAAAAAACACCATCCTGCATTTTTTCAAAACGTACAAAGGCTGTCATTCTATGTCTTTCCCGGTCCACAGATTTGCAGATCTTTGAAATTTTTAAGATATCAGAATCGGCAAAGTTTTCAAGAATATTTTGTCCGGGATGCTTGATGGACTGTTTTACAGCTGACAAAATTAAATTTTCCAGCTCGGGATCTTCAGATAAAAATACTTTTAAGAGTTGATGAATTCCGGGCTTTCCAATGTTTTGCTCCAGTTTATTGAGAACTCTTTCGGATTTCTCCGGCTGCGTAATGACTTTATGAATTTCTGCAAAAATATTCTCCTGATGAAAATTTTCTCTGCTTACGATCTCTACATCTTTATAACGGTATTCAAAAACTTCAAATACTGCTGTGAAAAGACCGTCAAAACTTCCATCGTAGAGTAAGGTTGTCATGTGTTGAGTTTAAAATTTATTTGTGCCTGTCATTCTAAATGAAATAAAATGAAGAATCCGGTTTATTGAAGAGATTCTTCCTTCGTCAGAATGACAATAATGCTGTTACATTTTTATAATAAGAAATTTGTGATCATTTGTGAAAAACATTAGTGTCATTTGTGTTTATTGAAACTGTTCAAAAATATTAAAACCATTAAGAATGATTTAAGAAATAAAGTAAAGTTAAGATAAATCATTCTGATTTTTAAGCTTAAAGCGAAGCTCATCTTAATACTCTCAGCACCTTAATAGAATCTTAATGTTTCAAAAAATAAACATTTAAACAGATCATTAAAACAAAGTCAGCTGTTGCGAAAACTGGTTATGGAATTTGGAAGAGCTTCCACCAATCAGCAGCTTTCTCAAGTTTTTGTCCGTTAAGTATTTCAGGTAAGCATTTCCCGCAGTAAAATCAATAAAATATTTTGCACGGTTGACAGCCGCTCCCAGTTTTTTCAAATGATCCATCGTTAAAATCTGGAAACGTCTGGCACTTATAATTTTCTGAGCTGTTTTTACGCCAATTCCCGGAACCCTTAAAATCGTCCGGTATTCGGCAGTTTGAAGATTCACCGGGAACTGATCTAAGTTTCGCAATGCCCAGCTTAATTTCGGGTCCATTTCCAGATCGAGAAAAGGAACATTCGGATCTAAAATTTCTTCCGCTTTAAAACCATAAAATCTCATCAGCCAGTCCGACTGATAAAGCCTGTTTTCGCGAAGCATAGGTACTTCTGTGGTTAAAGAGGGCAGCCTTTGATCTTCCAGCACCGGAACATACCCGGAATAATACACTCTTTTCAGATTAAAATTTTTATAAAAGTGGTCCGCTACCTTAATGATCTGCAGATCATTTTCATTGGTTGCTCCCACAATCATTTGGGTAGACTGTCCTGCAGGAGCAAACTTCGGAACTTTTTTAAGGATTTTCTTTTCATCTTTATATTGAATGATACCTTTCTGAATATACCGCATCGGGCTGATCATATCCTGTCTGTTCTTTTCAGGCGCCAATAATTTCAATCCGCTTTCCGTAGGAATTTCAATATTAACAGATAAACGGTCAGCATACAACGCCGCTTCCTGCATCAGATCATCACTTGCTCCCGGAATAGATTTCAGATGAATATAACCGTTGAAATTTTCTTCCAGACGAAGCTTTTTAGCCACTCTTACAAGACGCTCCATCGTTGTATCTGCATTCTTAAAAATTCCTGAGCTCAGAAATAAACCTTCAATATAATTCCTGCGGTAAAAATTGATGGTAAGATCTACTACTTCTTCTACGGTAAAAGCAGCTCTTTTGATATCATTCGAACTTCTGGAAACACAGTAAGCACAATCGTAGATGCAATGGTTGGTCAACAGAATTTTAAGCAGGGAAACACATCTTCCGTCTTCCGTATAGGTGTGGCAAATCCCACTTGCAGAACTGTCGCCCAAAGCCCCTTTTTTATTCTTTCTCGTGCCTCCGCTTGATGAGCAGGAAACGTCATATTTCGCTGCATCAGCAAGGATTTCGAGCTTTTCTTTAAGGCGGTCAAAATTCATTCTTTTAGTGATTTGATATTATTTGTATCAATGTAATTTTTAATATTGTTCAAATTTAGTTCCAAAATTGATAAAAGTCAACCTTTTTTCATAGAAGTTATCAACAAAAAAGAGCCTCAAAATCATTATATTTACGGCTCATTAAAGTTTATATCATGAATCATAAACCAATCGAAGGTTTTTCCAAGCTTCCAAAGCAGGGGAAAATCGACTGGCTCGTAAACGAATATCTTGAAGGTAACCAGGAATATCAAAATATATTACAACAATACTGGAATGATGATGCAGATCTTCAGAAACTTCACGAGGAATTTTCTGAAAATACCATCTCCAATTTCTATATGCCTTACGGAATAGCTCCGAACTTTTTAATCGATGGAAAACTGTTGGCACTACCAATGGCTGTTGAAGAAAGTTCAGTAGTAGCGGCTGCTTCCAAAGCAGCGAAATTCTGGATCGATAAAGGTGGTTTTAAAACAACCATTATCAATACTGAAAAACTGGGGCATACCCATTTTATTTTTAATGTAGAACCTCATAAACTGTTACACTTTTTTAATTTCAGTTTAAAGAAAAAACTATTTGAAGCCACTGAAGATATCACTGCCAATATGAGAAAACGCGGCGGTGGTATTTTAAATATCAGTCTGGTGGATAAAACAGCAGAAATGCCCAACTATTACCAGCTGAAAGCA
The DNA here is from genome assembly GCF_900636535.1 of Chryseobacterium gleum. NCBI lineage: Bacteria > Pseudomonadati > Bacteroidota > Flavobacteriia > Flavobacteriales > Weeksellaceae > Chryseobacterium > Chryseobacterium gleum. The sequence continues at coordinate 2,723,187 of NZ_LR134289.1, read as the reverse complement.
AGCTTTGATACGGTAGATTCAATGGGGGCTAACTTTATCAACTCATGTCTTGAGCAGTTCGGGAAAACATTGAGACAGGAAGTAGCTACCAGTGAAGATTTTACTCAGGAAGAAAAGAATTCACTGCAGATTGTGATGAATATTCTTTCCAATTTCACGCCTGACTGTATCGTGAGAGCTGAGGTTTCATGTAAAATGGAAGATTTAAAAGATGACAGCGGAATTTCTCCTGAAGAATTTGCTTCAAAATTCAAGCAGGCTGTGACCATTGCGGAAATTGAACCTTACCGTGCCACGACTCACAATAAAGGAATCATGAACGGAGTAGATGCAGTTGTGATTGCTACAGGAAATGATTTCAGGGCAACGGAAGCCTGTGCGCATACCTATGCTGCAAGAGACGGACAATACAGATCCCTGACTCACTGTACAACAGATAACGGAGTATTCAGATTCTGGATCGATTTACCAATTTCTGTTGGAGTAGTAGGAGGGCTTACAAATCTTCACCCGCTGGTAAAATTTTCCTTAGCACTTCTTGGAAAACCTTCTGCACAGGAATTGATGAGCATTCTGGCAGTTTCGGGGCTTGCACAGAACTTCGGTGCATTACGTTCTCTGGTAACCACAGGAATCCAGAAAGGACATATGAAGATGCATTTATTGAATATTCTGAACCAATTGGGGGCTACCGAAGAGGAAAAACAGCACTTTGTGACGTATTTTAAAGACAAGACAGTAAGCCATCATGAGGTGATCAACGAGTTTAACAGAATGAGAGGAAACTAATGTTACAGATCATTTTGCCTATTATATTCCTTCTCTTTGGTTTTTTTCTGAAGAAAACAAATAACGAAGGTTTCAGGAGTTCCAAGAGATTTGCCAATATGTTTATCATCCTGGGAATTTCTACACTGGTTGCCAAGTTTATTTTAATGTATATAAAATCAAAATAGTGAAAAAGAGCATTGTATTTTTCTTATTGATTTCCGGTTTAAGTTTTTCGCAGCAGAAAAGTTTAAAGATCAATGATCTGCAGCCAAAATCTGAAAACTATGTGTTTCCTGTAGTTACTTATCCGGAAAATCAAACGGCTGCTAATAAGATCAATACATTTCTTCAGGTTGATGAACTTGAATATGTGCCGGGTTCTGGTGGAAACCCTTTTAAACTGGCTTCTACAGCTACCAATTCTTACTCCAACTACCTTTATTTCTATGATTGGGAGAAATTGGAAACTCCTCAAAATATTTTAACGATAGGTATTCATGGTGAAGCTTCGGGAGCATATCCGGAAGAATTTGCGGACTGGAAGAACTTTGACTTGAGAACAGGAAACTTTATTAATGCTGCAGATTTATTTCAACCCGGTTCAGTAAAAATTGTAGATGGGATCATTCAGAAACGAGTAAAAAAAAGAATTTCTGATTTTCTTGTCAAACTGAAAGCTGAAAAAAATCCTGAAGAAGAAACTGAAGATCAGATTGCACTTTACGAAGATTGCTTTACAGAGCATACTTTGGGAAGTGTCAAATACTTCTTTGGAAAAGATAAACTGACTTTTGTAGCTGGAAGATGTTCCAATCATGCTATGAGAGCACTGGATGAACTCGGCAGCCATGAGATAGAATTCACTTACAAAGAATTGGAAAAATACTGGAGTTCTTATGCAAAAAATTTAATTTCCGGTTCTGAAAAAACAGAGATAACCAGTCTTAATAATAAACTGTATCATGGTAAGATTGACGGAAAGTATTCCATCACCGTTTTGATCGATCAGGTATATGATGACGGCTCTTTTTCTGCAAAATACTGGTATGATAAAAATAAAAAGCTGATTGAGTGGAATGGGAAGATAAAAGGCAATCATATCTCTATCATAGAAAACGATTATTACAGCGAAGAAGCCCATCAATGGGTTTTCAAAGCATTAGTAGAGGCTGATTTGCAGGGAAAGAAAATCATCGGAACCTGGCAGGATTATAAAACAAAAAAATATTTAACCTTAGAATTAGAAGAGTTATAAAATGAAAACAATCACATTAGTATTTGGCGCAGTTTACGGTATGGTATCTGTGATCCTGGGTGCATTCGGAGCACATGCTTTAAAGAAAATATTGGCTGTGGAAAGGCTGGAAAGTTTTGAAACAGGAGTAAGATATCAGATGTATGCCGCTTTTTTCCTGCTGATCATCGGGTATATTTTAAAATTTGAGACTTCAGCTGAAAAATGGACCTCCATTCTGATGATTGCAGGAACATTTTTATTCTCTGTAAGCATTTATTTTCTGAGCATGCAGGATTATCTGGGAATGAATCTTAAATTCTTGGGACCTATTACTCCGCTTGGAGGTCTGATGATGATCTTAAGCTGGGGAATGCTGATCTTATATTTTGTTAAAAACAGAATTTAAGATTGAGAAAAAAAAGACAGTTCATACGACCATTCAAACTCTTCTGTCTGAGAAATTAGCGGAAGAATAAGAGAAAAAGGAAGGATATGTTAAAAATCAAGTCAGCCAGTCTTTAAATTTTAAGTCAATAAACTTGAACTTCCGTGTCTTTTTAGTAAATTTGTCAACCTTTAAATTTTTAAATAAAATAATAAAAATAATATGAATCTTCACGAGTATCAATCAAAAGAGATTTTATCAAAGTACGGAGTGGCTATCCAACGTGGTTTCGTTGCAAACAACGTAGACGAAGCTGTAGCTGCTGCAGAAAAACTAACTGCTGAAACTGGCGCTCAAGGGTGGGTAGTAAAAGCTCAGATCCACGCAGGTGGTCGTGGTAAAGGTGGTGGTGTAAAGTTCTCTCCAAACATGGATAAACTTAAAGAAAACGCTCAGAACATCATCGGAATGCAGCTGGTAACTCCACAAACTTCTGCTGAAGGTAAAAAAGTAAATTCTGTTTTGATTGCAGAGGATGTATATTATCCAGGTGAAACAGAAACTAAAGAATTTTATGTTTCTATTCTTTTAGACAGAGCTGAAGGAAAAAATACCATCGTATATTCTACTGAAGGAGGTATGGATATTGAGCACGTTGCTGAAGTAACTCCTCACCTGATCCACAAAGAAATCATTGATCCTGCTTTAGGTCTTCAAGGGTTTCAGGCTAGAAAAATTGCTTTCAACTTAGGTCTTGAAGGAAATGCTTTCAAAGAATTCGTAAAATTCATCGGTTCACTTTACAATGCTTACACAGGTATTGATGCTTCTCTTTTCGAAATCAACCCGGTGTTGAAAACTTCTGATAACAAAATTATCGCTGTAGATGCTAAAGTAACTTTAGATGACAACTCATTATTCCGTCACAAAGACTTAGCTGAATTAAGAGATACAAGAGAAGAAGATCCAATGGATGTAGAAGCTGGTGAAGCTGGTCTTAACTTCGTTAAATTAGACGGTAACGTTGCTTGTATGGTAAACGGAGCTGGTCTTGCTATGGCAACTATGGATATCATCAAATTATCAGGTGGTAACCCAGCTAACTTCCTTGACGTTGGAGGTACTGCAGATGCTCAGAGAGTACAGACTGCTTTCGGAATCATCTTGAGAGATCCGAACGTAAAAGCTATTTTGATCAACATCTTCGGAGGTATTGTAAGATGTGACAGAGTTGCTCAAGGGGTTGTAGACGCTTACAAAGCTATGGGAAGCCTTCCGGTTCCATTGATCGTAAGATTACAGGGAACTAACGCTGTAGAAGCTAAAAAATTAATTGACGAGTCTGGTCTTCCGGTTCACTCTGCAATTACTTTAGAAGAAGCTGCAAATAAAGTAAAAGAAGTTTTAGCATAAGCTGAAATTTTTAAATAAAATAGAAAACCGTTCCAATTTTGGAACGGTTTTTTAATGTATGAGAAACAATATTCATGAAAAACTTATATATTCCGGAACCATGTTCTGAAGATTGGGAATCGATGTCTCCACACGAAAAAGGCAGGTTTTGCTCTGCCTGTAATAAATGTGTTATTGATTTTACTCAAAAAGAACCTAAAGAGATTCTGCAAATTATAACGGAGAAGAAAGAAAAACAGATCTGCGGAAGATTTTATAATCATCAGTTGAAAATGCCTGATCAGTCTGAAAAATGAAGGAAAGCTTCTTTAGGTACATCCCCTCTTATTTTCAGAATAATAAAATAGTACTCACACTATTTTCTTTAGTTTTATTTTTAACAGGCTGTTCAAAACCTAAAGAAGAGGTTTGTATGACAACAGGATTTGTAGATGTAATAGAAGAAGATTCTACAGTTACCAACAAAGATTATGTTATGGGGAAGGCTGTTATAGACAATGATACAATTGCTAAAATTCCTAAAAAAGATAGCGCAGTAGTTCACAATCACAGTACAAAATAATTTGTTAAAAGTACGATGATTGGTTGATAATTCTTTGCCACAAGTACGCAATTTTTTTTTTTATATAAATTCTTGCGGTATTACCTACAAATATTGTTTCATTTGATACGGCTTAAACCTAACAGGTTTCAAAAACCTGTTAGGTTTTCTTGGTAATCCTCATAAAAAAACACCCGGTTTTTAAGGTGTTTTATTTTTAATTGTTTTGTTACTTATCCTGATGGTTTTCGGGAAAATTGGTTTCTCCACTTGTAATACTGATACTGGTTGGCGTTACCAGCTGAATTTTGTCTGTATCAAAACGTTCTTTAATATTTAAGTAAGCTTTACTTCTCACCTGTGCAAGATTGGCTCCAACCTTGATCCAGAATTTAACCTGAAGGTTGAATGAACCCTGCTTCAGATCGGTGAAAATAACTTCTGCAGTATCCAACTTATCTACATTGTCAAGGTTTTTTATCACATCCAAAATTCCTTTTTGTGCTTTACTGATATCTTCGTCTGCAGGAATCTCAAAATTTAAAATAATCCTGCGCTGTGGAGAAGCTGTAATATTGTAAAACGGAGCATTGAAAACAACCTGGTTGGGAATATAAGCTTTCTTCCCGTCATCGGTAAGAATTTTCGTAGTTAGAAAACCGATTTCCTGAACCGTTCCGGAATGGGTTCCGATGGTAATATAATCTCCTACTTTAAATGCTTTATCAATTCCTATCAGCATTCCTGAGAAAATACTTGAAACAAGATCTTTTAGTGCAACCCCGGCAATAACCCCGGCTACTCCCAAACTTCCTATAAATTTCCATAAGAAGCTACTGAAGCCCATAATTTCAAGAGAAATAAAAGTACCCATCAGCATAATCAGAAATCTGAAAATACTGATCAGTGTAACCAATGAACTCTCTTTCTGGCTTTTCGGGAAAAATTTATGAAATAATTTTACTGCTCCTTTGCTTAAATATTTACTGCTGATAAGGAAAAAGGTAAATACCAGAATTCCGACAATCAGTTTTGGGGTTAGCTCGGCAAAGGTCACATACCAATTTTCCAATACTTTATACACAACATCTACATACCTGAGTCCGGTTTTCTCCATGAGTAAAATTTTAGTTAAATATATAAATTTTCATCAAAAAATTTGCCAGTTCCAAAAAGTCTACTAAATTTGTAGACTATAAAAACGGAATATTATGTCAATCAAATTAGGAGATACAGCCCCCAACTTTCAGGCAGAATCATCAGTAGGTGATATTAATTTTTATAACTATCTGGGAGATTCCTGGGGAATTCTATTTTCGCACCCTGCAGATTATACGCCGGTATGCACTACAGAACTGGGATATACAGCAAAGCTGAAGTCTGAATTTGATGCCAGAAATACGAAGGTGATTGCTCTGAGTGTAGATGGGGTAGAAGATCATCAGAATTGGGTAAAAGATATTAATGAAACTCAGAATACGCATGTGCAGTTTCCTATTATTGCAGACAAAGACAGAAAAGTTTCGGAGCTGTATGATTTTATCCATCCTAATGCTTCGGCTACAGCTACTGTACGCTCGCTTCTGATTATTGACCCTTCCAAAAAAGTGAGACTGATTATTACCTATCCGGCCTCTACAGGAAGAAATTTTGAAGAAATCCTTAGAGTGCTGGATTCTTTACAATTGGTAGATAATTATCGGGTGGCAACACCTGTAAACTGGGAAAATGGAGAGGATGTTATTATTCCTCCCACTATCTCAACAGAAGAAGCACGGAAAATATTCCCCAAAGGTGTAACGGAAATAAAACCGTATTTACGTTACACACCACAACCTAATACATGATTTATTTGATTTTTTATAGTTTAGTTTTAATTTGTACGAAAAGCGCCCCAGAAATAAAATTTCCGGGGCGCTTTCATTTTTTTATAAGTATTTCAGTGATTACTTAACGTCGTTGATGATCTGCTTAGCTTTAGATGTTGGAAGATAAATCTGGAAACCTAAACCAAAAGTAATTTTGTTAGTATATCCACCGCTTCCGAAACCTGCGTTTGCATCATATTTTACTAAACCTTCCAATCCAATGTTTGGAGTGATGAAGTAAGAATAACCAGGTCCGAATCCGAAGTTAAGACCGTTAGAAGAAGAACCTCCTTTTGAAATAGACGTTCCACCAATACCAACGTTACCTTCGAAGAACCATCTTCCGTGGTGAAGCAAATTGTTTACTCCCTGCTCTCCCGGGTTAAGATAGTAACGTCCTAAAGCACCTACGTTATATGTGAAAGTAGTTGGTGCATCTTTAGCCCCTTTGAAACCTAAATCCACATATCCTCCCAATGCAATGTTATCCTCAATAAAATAAGCTCCTTTCGGTTGAATATTAAAATCATAGCCTCCTCCTTTGTTTAAACCGAAGTTGGCACCTGCAAGGTTACCCCCTACCATCCAATTACCTTTCTGAATCTGAGCGTTTGCAGTTGCTGTTAAACCTGCTACGGCTAATATCCCTGTTAAAATAAGTCTTTTCATAATTTATTATTTTAATAATTAAATGTTTATTATTCACGAATTATAGAAAAAACAATAAATGTGCCATACTCTTAATTTTACGTAATTTTTCTAAATAAACGTTAAGATTGTCAGTGAGATATATTTTATCTTTTTAACATATTAGTTGAAGATATGATAATGATAAAGATAATGAAATAAGGTTTTTAAAATGAAAATGGTAAGAATAGGTGGCAGATCATTAATTGCATAAACGTATAGTTTCTTAAATAAATAGAAGAATGATAGAAATAATGAGTCCGGCAATGGTAAACCTGATTCCGCGTTTGAAAGCCTTTGTTTTGGGATTAAACATCCAGAAACTTGAGATCACGAAAAAGAAAAGTGAAACTCCGAAGAATACACTCAGGGGCGATATGGCATCTTTAGATTGAGATTTGTGGAGAGAAACCATTTTGTCTAATACGAATGGTAATTCTTTTTTGGTGTACTTCGCTTTTCCGGTTGCACTGTCATAAGTTCCTTGTTTAAAATAAAGGATACTTCCTTCTGTTTTTTCAACCTCAAGGCCTTTCATCTTAAGTTCCTTTTTCAGTTCTTTTTCAGAAAGATTGGCAGCGATGTTTTTTTCATATTTCTTTTCGCTCTTAAGGAAATCAGTATCTCTGTATACCAGAAGGATTCCGCTTATTGAGTATACCGCCATAATTCCAGCAAGGAAATACCCCAGATAGCGGTGTGTAACTCTCATAAAACTTCTTGTGTCTTTAATCTTATCCATATCTTGTTTTGTTTTTATTTTAAAATTTCAAAAGTGGAAACTGCAACAATGCAATTTCCACTTTCATGAAAGAATTATATAAACTCTAGAGTTTGTATGTCAATGTAAAATAGTAGTTTCTTGGAGTGATCGGATTCACTGAGTAATTTTCGTGAACATTGTAATTCACGACATCAAACAGGTTCCCAACTTTCCCCTGGATAGAGAATTTTTTCCACTCGTAGCCTACAGATACCATTACTGTAGTGTAATCTTTTAATGCAAATGATCTACTGATTCCATTTCTTGCACCCAACCCTGTAGAGCCATTTTTTGTGTCATTCCATCCAGCTAACCTATCACCGATGAAGTAAGCACCTGCACCTACTTTCAGTCCTTTTGCAAAACGAGTGAATTTATAAAATACAGATGCATTGGCTGTTGTGGCTGGTGTCCTGACTAATCTCTGATTTTCAACATATCCAAAACCATCTGGTGTATCAAGATACACAGAGTTATTATAAGAGAATCCTCCGATAATTGATAAGTTTTCTGTTGGATTTCCAGTGATATCCAACTCAATACCGCGGCTTCTCATTTTTCCTGCAAATTCTTTATAGAATGAGTCTGAATTCGCTTGCCCGTTTGCCAATTGAGGTGCGGTCTGATAGTAATTATTATAAATAATCTGATATACTGTTAGGTTTACAGCTAAAGCATTATTCCAGAAATTCTTTTTTACACCTGCCTCATATTGATCGATGGTAGTAGGCTTTAATGCTTGCTCATAAATATCTTTTCCTGTATTTTGAGCAAAAGAATTGGTGTAAGTTGCAAATACGGAAAGGTTATCATTTGGCATATATACTAAACCGGCTTTTGGTGAAAATGCTCTGTCTGATATAGCTGTATTTTTTTGATCAACATCTCCAAGGTCGTTTGAAAATGTATTTTTAGTATTGGTCATTGTTTCTAAATAAGACCATCTTAAACCAGCGATTACTTTTAACTGCTTGGTAAGGCTTATGAAGTCCTGAATATAAATACCAAATCTTTGAGTGGGAATTCTTGTTCTGTCTTTTAGGGAAGCGTCAGGTATTTTTCCGCTGGCCCAACTTGATGGATCATCTAAATAAAGGTTGTTATTTATGGCAGCGGTGTTACCATTAGTTCCATAAACAGTCGGATTGGTGTAAGTATAATTATTTTGAACACCATAATCTCCATCAGTACCAATTAAAACCTTGTGATTGATTTTTCCAGTATTGAACTCTCCATTAATATTAACTTGTAATGAAGTATAGTTTTGTTCATTAAATGTTTTATTTAAAGGTCTTTGCCAGAAAAGACGATTTGTATCCTTTTCATATCCCCACTGTACTCTTTCAGTAGAATAATAGTCCTTGGTGTAGTTCTGATAAGAAGCAACGGCATTTAATGACCATCTGTCTGTAAACTGGTGATTAAAAGTTATGTTGGTAGAAACTTGTTCCACATTTTGATATTGCCAGTCAGCACCTAAGAAAGCATTTTTAGGAAGAATGTCGTTTATTCTATAACTTCCATCAGGATTAGTGATGGATCCAAGACCAAAATCAGGAGTGAAATTATTTTTAAGATAATCCGCTTCAACGATCAATTGTGATTTTGAACTTAAATTGAAAAGGAATGATGGATTGAAGTAATATTTTTCCGATTCTACAACATCCCTGAAGCTTTCCGCATATTCATAGGCTCCGTTTACTCTGAAAGCAATATTTTTAGATAAAGGACCATAAATATCAACTGTTGGCTTATAAGAATTCCAGCTTCCACCATTTAATCCCATGCTTCCACCAAAATTGAATTTAGGTTTTTTTGTAATCATATTGATAACACCACCAGCTGCAGTATTACCAAAAAGCATGGCATTTGCTCCCTTTAAAACTTCTACTCTTTCCAGGCCGCTTACCTCAGGGAAAACACCACTGTTTACTCTTGAACCATTTTTAAAAATATTATCATTTCCTAGAATGAAACCACGGCCACCAAAGCTGTCTTGAGAATTTCCTCTGGATGACGTGATATACAATCCGTTTACATTCTGAAGAACATCACTCAACTGTTTTGCCTGCTGTTGCTCAATGATTTCATGGGTAACAATAGCAATCGGCTGAGGATTTTCCATTACCGTCAGATTTGACTTTGTCGATAATGTCCTTGCCTGGTTAGGATTTCCGGTTTTATGAAGATTGATATCCTCAATAGTTTGAGTTCTGATAGTGTCTGCTTCAGCGTTTTTCAACTGTGAACTTGCCGAAACAGCGATAAATAGAAGACCTAAAGAAAGTAATTGTCTTTTCATTTTATTTTTATGTAGAACAGTTTTAAATAAGGCGCAAATGTAAGTATTTGTTTAGAATAGATAAAAATAATTTTATGATTTAAATCATATTTAATGAGTTAATGAGATGGATTATTTCTATACTTTTGAAAGCAAAGAAGCAGTATAATAGTTTTTTGGATAGCTAAAAAATAGTAAGATAGATTATATCTTAAGAAAGGAAAAGCATATCTTTGAGTTTTATGTAAATAGCGAGGTAACTTTTTCTATAGATCCCAAAGATTATTGTTAACTATGGTTGAGATGTTTTAAGCGGTCTTAAATATTGTAGATAATGCAGAAACATTAAATGATGATATAAAAATTTTGTTATGTAACAAAATTTTATAAATTTGTTATATCAATTTGTTGTCTCAACAAAACAACAAATTAATTAAAAAAACCTCCTAAAGTAGGAGGCTTTTACTAGAACAGATCTTATTGCTTCTTCTTTATTAAAGGTTTGATCTCCTTGAAAAGTTGAATAAGAACTACTATAAGTTCCAGAAACGAATTAATATTTTCCATTTTGGAATTTCAAAATAAACTCGAGTTAGCGCTCGAGTTTATTTGTATCTCAAAGTTAATAAAACGTTTGTGATTTTTTTTAAAAAGTTTTCAACATTTATCAAATTTTCCTTTAAATAAAGGGTTTTTGGGATGGTATTTTAAAAATTCCTATTTTGGCGTATTTTATCAGTTAAACATTTTTTATTAATGTTTTGAAATTTAGGTTTTTACGTTTAAACACCCTTGTTGTAAAATAGGATAAAATGGGTATTTGTACGCATTTTAATATGTATTTGAAAGAGAAATGGTCGAAAATGTAGAATTTCAACTTTGACTTTGTCACAAGCTTTTGATAATATTGAAGAGTTTTTATGATATTTGTTAAAAATTATAATATGCAATTGGTAAAAGCAGGGCTTTGTGCCTTTGGAATGAGTGGAAAAGTTTTCCATGCACCGTTTTTAAAGGAGCATCCGGGATTTTTTATTTCTGCGGTGGTAGAAAGAAGTAAGGAAGAGTCGAAGGAAAAGTATCCGGAAGCAACAATTTACCGTTCCGTAGAAGAGATGCTTCAGCAGGCAGATATAGAACTGGTGATCATCAATACTCCCGTTCAGACTCATTATGAGTATGCCAAAAAAGCATTGGAAGCGGGCAAAAACATTATCGTGGAAAAACCTTTTACGGTAAATGTTTCTGAAGCGGAAGAACTGGTAAAGCTGGCTGAAGAAAAAGGATTGTTCCTGAGCGTATATCAAAACAGAAGATTTGACCGTGATTTTTTACAGGTTCAAAAAGTGTTGGAAGAAGGGAAATTGGGAAATATCAAAGAGGTTGAGATCCGCTTTGACAGATTCCGTACCACTCCCAGCGGAAAGCAGCATAAAGAAAGTCCTGATCAGCTGGGAGCTGGATCGCTTCATGATCTTGGAGCACATCTTGTAGATCAGGCTGTACAGTATTTTGGATATCCTGAAAAATTGTTTGCAGATGTATTTTCTATGAAAGGAAAAGAATTTGCAAATGATTATTTTGAGATTCTTTTATTCTATAAAAATGATCTCAGAATAAGACTGAAATCTTCGGTTTTCAGTAAAGAGGGTCACTATGCTTACACTGTTCATGGAGATAGAGGAACTTTCCTGCAGGAAAGAACCGATAACCAGGAAAATGAACTGGTAGCAGGTGCTGTTCCTGAATATGGAAAAGAATGGACACAGCCTTTGAATGCTCCGGATGGAATTTTAAACTACCTGAATGGTGATTCTGAAACAGAAAGAATTCTTACCTCAAGTGAAGCCGGAAATTATATGGATTACTATCAGAAGATCTATGAACATATTGTCTTCGGGTATGCCTTACCATCTCCCGGAAAAGAAGTTATTCAGAATATGAAAATCATTGATGCTTCTTTGGAAAGTGCAAAAGAAGAAAGAATAATCAAATTATAAATGATGCGTTATGAATTATGAATGAATTCAAAATTTCAGGTTCAAGGTTTAAAGGTTCAGGTTGATCATAGTTATGATTAGAAATTTTCAACTCATTTACACTCAAACCCTAAAACACTCAAACGCTCCGACTCATTCATAATTCATAATAATTATTAAAGTAGCTCCTGTAGCTCCAGCCATCTCATTTCATGGTTCTCCAGTTTTTCTGAAACGGTTTCCAGCTCTGAAGAAAGTTTGGCTATCTTCTCATAATCTGCTTCATTGTTGAGTTTATCCAGAATTTTAGCACGCTGTTCTTCCAGTTCAGGCATTTCTTTTTCAATGGTTTCCAGCTCTCTCTGTTCTTTGAAAGTTAATTTTCGTTTTGTATTTGAAGGTCCTGTACTTTGCACTGTGGAAACAGGTTCTTTAACAGGTTCAGGCTTCGTAGCTGTATTTTTTTCCAATGCTTCTTCACGGCTTCTGGCTTCTCGGTATTCTGAGAAGTTTCCTACAAAATCCCTGATTTTCCCATTTCCTTCAAATGCCAGAACATGATCTACAATTCTGTCCATGAAATATCTGTCGTGGGAAACAATAATCAAAGATCCCTGAAACTGCTGAAGGAAGTTTTCCAGAACCGTTAATGTCGGAAGGTCAAGATCATTCGTAGGCTCATCAAAAATCAAAAAGTTTGGATTCTGATACAAAATATACATCAGGTGAAGTCTTCTTTTTTCACCTCCTGAAAGCTTTGAAATGGGAGAATATTGAGTTTGGTCATCAAATAAGAACAATCTCAGGAACTGTGAAGCAGATAAGCTTTTACCATTGGCTAAAGGATAAAACTCAGCAATTTCCTTGATGAAATCAATCACGCGCTCATCCTCTTTATAGGTAAGTCCTTTTTGTGAAAAATAACCGAAAGAAATTGTCTCTCCTGTTTCAATTTCTCCTTTATCAGCTTTTTCATAACCTTGAATAATATTAAGCAAGGTAGATTTTCCGGCACCATTTTTCCCAACAATTCCTACTTTTTCTCCGCGTTGAAACTGATAGCTGAAATCTTTTAAAAGAACTTTAGGACCAAAGCTTTTATCAATATGCTTAAGTTCAAGAATTTTATTTCCTAAACGTTTCATTTCAAAATCCAGTTCCAGCCCGTCTTTTCTGGTGTCAGTTTTGGCTACTTTTTCAGTTTCGTAGAATGCATCAATTCGGCTTTTTGATTTTGTAGTTCTGGCTTTGGGCTGTCTTCGCATCCATTCCAGTTCCTTTCTGTAAAGGTTGTTGGCTTTATCAATCGTAGCATTAAGGTTTTCTTCCCGAATCATTTTGTTCTCAAGATAAGTGGCGTACGAGCCGTTATGAACATAAAGATTCTGATCTTCCATTTCCCAGATAATATCACAGACGCTGTCCAGGAAATACCGGTCGTGCGTTACAAGCAATAAGGTTATTTTTGCTTTGTTCAGGTAATTTTCAAGCCATTCTACCATGTCCACATCAAGGTGGTTGGTAGGTTCGTCCATGATAAGAAGGGTATGCCTGTGCTCAGCTCTTGTCTCTGTTAAGAGTTTAGCTAACGCTACACGTTTGATCTGTCCTCCGGAAAGAGTTCCCATTTTCGCCTCAAGATCTGTGATTTTAAGCTGTGAAAGAATCTGCTTCATTTCATTCTCCAGATCCCAGGCTTTATGAACTTCCATATCAACCAAAGCCTTTTCAATAAAATCATTATCTGTGGAATGCAGTGACTGATGATAATTCTTAAGTGCCAGAATAGGCTCTGAATCAAGAGTCATCATAAATTCCTCAATGCTGAGATTAGGATCATAATCGATTTCCTGGTCAAATAATACCACCTGGATATCTTTATTAATGATCGCAGTTCCGCTGTCTGCAATTTCTTTACCCATTAATATTTTCAGAAGCGTAGATTTTCCACTCCCGTTTTTGGCAACAATAGCTATTTTATCTCCTTCATTGATGTGAAAAGAAATGTTTTTAAACAAAACCTTGATGCCATAAGATTTGGTAAGATTTTCTGCAGAAACGTAATTCATTGGGAATTAATGGTTTGATTTTAATTTGGAATTGAACCGCAAAAATACGAAAATGTACCTGAAATTTTCTGCAACCTCTTTTATAAATCAATATTTATAATTTTTTAATAAACCTGAGGGAAGTACTGAAAAAACTATTCAGTAAATTTGATTGGCTGCAATGTAAATAGTTCTTAAAAAAATAATAATACAAAATCTGATTGAAGTAATGAAAAAAGTAATTGTTGACATGGATGGGGTAATGGCAGATGTGTATCATCAGCTGGTGCAATTTGAAAAAAGAGATACCGGAAGAGAAGTTAATATCAATGATTTAGTAGGAAAGCCGGAGATAGAAGCCTTTCCAAACGGAAAAAAACACGTTAATGAAGTAGGTTTTTTCAGAACTTTACCGGTAATGAAGGGCAGCCGTGAAGCAATAGAATATCTGAACAGTAAATATGAACTTTATATTGTGTCAGCCGGAATGGAATTTCCCAACAGCTTAAGAGAAAAATACGACTGGCTCGCGGAACATTTTCCATTCATTACATGGGAACAGATTGTTCTTTGTGGAAGCAAAAAAGTAGTCTCCGGAGATGTCATGATTGATGATTATCCTAAAAACTTAGATCATTTTTCCGGTCAGAGATTAATTTTCACCCAGCCTCATAATGAGTTGATCGAAAATGATACTTACAAAAGGGTTCACTCCTGGGAAGAAATTATGAGTATCCTTTAACTCTAAGGATTAAATCATATAAATTCTGGGAATTTTTAAAATAATTTTAACTAAAGACAGGATAAATTTAAGAAAGTATTGGGAGCTCAGAATGTTCAAAATAAATAAGTTTGCGTCAAACTTTTAACATGAAAATATTCCATACTCTGTTTTTTCTTATTCCTGTCATTGCCCTTAAAGCACAGGTTATTTCCGGAACCGTTATTGCCAAAAATGAAAATAAGCCGATTCCCTATGTGAAAGTTGGGATAGAAAAGAGTTCAACCGGTACAATCTCTGATGAAAAAGGAAATTTTTCAATAGATCTTTCCAGTGTTGATCCCCTGCAGACCATCAAAATAGAGGTGCCTGGCTATGATCTTTATCATGAAACCGTTCAGAGTTTTAAACAACATCATCAGCAAAAAATATTTTTAACAGAAAAAACTAAAAATATTAAAGAGGTTACCATTAAGCCGAAAAAACTGGTTGATAAAAATTGGGGAGTTAATACAAAGACGAAAAGTGTTATTTATTCCGTAAATCCGGAATTTGATATGAAAAGTTTTCTCGGAGAAACAGCTTTAGAATTCAATGCTAAAAAAAGATCAAAAATTAAAAATATCAATCTGAATATCGCCAGTTATGTTTCTGCACAGCCTGTCTTGATGAGATATAGTATTTATAGTGAAAAAAATGGATTTCCGGATAAGAATATTCTTGACGAAGAAATTACAGTTGAGCTCACTGAAGATATGATCAAAGACGGAACATATACTCTGGATGTGAATGATCGTAATATCTGGGTGCAGGGAAAATTCTTTATTGGTATACAGTTTTTAAAAGCATTTGACGGCAGGATCAAAATAAGCGCAGCTTTGTTCAGAACAGGATTTATAAGAGAGTTTTATGGTGACTGGCAGAAAATGACCATTGCTGCACCAGCCATTAATATTGATGTGAAAATGGATAACAACGACAGCAATAATCAGAATGAAAATGATTAATGCTGGTGTACCTGAGCAGCTGAAAAACCGATCAGCCGATTCAACATACATTTTTCATCCTAATCCAGTGTCAGTCTTTTCAACGACCATGAACTGCCATTGTAAATATCGAGATCCACTTTTGCATTGATGCCGTGTACAATTCCGTTTTCTGTAAATTGCCAGAAGTCCCACTGGTCATCTGGAGAAGGGGAGGGAACATCATTATAATTGGCCAGCCATAAGGGATAGCCGTCAAATTCACCTTTCAGAAAATCTTTATAGTAATGATAGTACGTGTAGATGATAGGTTTTTCACCATAGGCATCTTCTATAATTTTGCACCACACCTTCAGGTCTTCAACCAGCTTTTTGTTGGTTTTACGTTTCGGGATTTTTTCAATATCAAGAATCGGAGGAAGGTCTCCGCTTTCAAGTTTTACATTTTCTAAAAAATTATTGGCCTGGATCACAGGATCTTCATCCGCTCTGTAAAAATGGTAAGCTCCACGGATAAGATCGTGTTTTTTAGCGCTTTCCCAGAACTCATCAAAATGCTTGTCGGCACTTCGGTTTCCCATGGTTGCACGCATCACCACAAACTCCAGTGGAATTGTTTTATTTCCAATGCTTAGGCTGTCCCATTTGATATCCTCCCTGTTCTGATAGTGGGAAACGTCAAAGCCATAGGTTTTATCAAGGTTACTCGCTAAGATTCTCTGGATTCTTGCCGCTTCCTTTTCACTGTTATGAAGTTTTTTATGCTTAAATTTATTAAAGTACAGGGCATAATAATAACTAACGGTCTGTTTTAAATAAAAACCGGTTCCTATCAGTGCTATAATTAATATTGCCAATATCACCCACCTCCGGAAAAAATACTTCTTCCGTCGGGATTTGTGGACTCGTTTGGCAGTTTTTTTGGTGTACTTTCTCGGTGTCATAAAGTTTTGCAAAACTAACTTTTTTCACTGCTAAATGCTAAATAAAATCAGTAAATTTGTGTATTATGGAAACACGCGAAAAAATCATCATTATAGGAGGAGGATTTGCGGGGCTGCAGCTTGCAAAAACATTGAATAACAAGAATAAAAAGGTCATTGTTCTTGACCGGATGAACCACCATATGTTTCAGCCGCTTTTTTATCAGGTAGCCTCAGGAAGGATAGAACCTTCCAACATTTCTTTTCCCTTCAGAAAGATTTTTCAGCAGTCCAGAAACACACAGTTCCGTATGACAGAGGTGAAAGAAATTGATCCTGCTAACCATAAGGTGATTACCGACGAAGCAGAATTTACTTACGATAAACTCATCATTGCAACGGGCTGTAAAACTAATTTTTTCGGTAACAAAGAACTGGAAGGAAAAGCTTTCGGAATGAAAAATACCCAGGAAGCCATCAGCATCAGAAACCATGTTCTGATGACCTTTGAAAAACTGATTATTGAAAAAAGCCGAAGCGACGATGGTAACTGGAATATCGTTATTGTGGGAAGCGGGCCGACGGGGGTAGAATTGGCAGGTGCTTTTGCTGAAATGAAAAAAGATATCCTTCCAAGAGATTATCCTTATATGAATTTTGATCATCTGAAGATTATTCTGGTAAGCTCTACAGAAAAGCCGCTTGCAGTAATGAGCAGCGAGGCGCAGGAAAAATCTGAAAAATACCTTAAAGACCTTGGTGTAACTTTTTTGAGTGGGGAAGTGGTAACAGATTATGACGGTGATAAAGTACATCTCAGAAGTGGTAAGGAAATTCCATCCAATAATGTGATCTGGGCAGCAGGAGTTACAGGAAATGTTGTAGGAGGTTTTCCGGAGGAAAAATTAATAAGGAACAGATATATTGTAGACCGATATAACAAAATAAAAGGTTACGATAACATTTACGCTATCGGGGACATTGCCTATATGGAAACCCCAAAATATCCCCAAGGGCATCCTCAGGTAGCGAATGTAGCCATTAATCAGGCAAAAAATTTAGGTAAAAATTTATTAAAGAAGAATCAGCAGGAATGGAAAGAATATGAGTATGATGATAAAGGCTCTCTGGCGACTATTGGAAAGCACAGAGCCGTTGTCGATCTGCCGTTTATAAAATTTCAGGGATTTCTGGCGTGGTATTTCTGGATGTTTCTCCATTTAATGCTAATTTTGAGCGTTCGAAATAAGCTGGCCATATTCTTTAACTGGATGTGGAGCTATATCAACAAAGATTCTTCTTTAAGATTAATTATTATACCGACTAAGAAAAACGGAACATTACAATGAGAATTGACATAATAAGCGTACTTCCGGAATTGATGGAAAGTCCTTTCAAAACTTCTATTTTGAAAAGAGCTATGGATAAGGGACTGGTGGAAGTACATTTTCATCATTTGAGAGACTGGGCTACCAATAAACACAGACAGATTGATGATGAGCCTTACGGAGGCGGAGCGGGAATGGTCATGATGGTTGAGCCATTGGATAAATGTATTTCTGAGCTTAAATCTC
Organism: Chryseobacterium gleum; assembly: GCF_900636535.1. Taxonomy (NCBI): domain Bacteria; kingdom Pseudomonadati; phylum Bacteroidota; class Flavobacteriia; order Flavobacteriales; family Weeksellaceae; genus Chryseobacterium; species Chryseobacterium gleum. The sequence goes on along the minus strand of NZ_LR134289.1, from coordinate 2,705,010 downwards.
AAAGAAGTTATGACGAAGTAATTTATCTGACACCGGATGGCGTTACTTTAAACCAAAAAATTGCCAATACGCTTTCCATTAAGGAGAATCTGATCTTTCTCTGCGGACATTATAAAGGAATAGATCAGAGAGTGCGGGATCTCCATATCACTAAAGAGATTTCCATTGGAGACTATGTGCTTACCGGAGGAGAACTTGCTGCCTGTGTGCTTGCAGATTCGGTGATCAGATTGCTTCCCGGAGTTTTAAATGATGAACAAAGTGCTTTAACAGACAGTTTTCAGGATGACCTTCTTTCACCGCCAATTTATACCCGGCCTGAGAGCTATAAAGGTCTGGACGTTCCTAAAATCCTCTTAAGCGGAAATTTCGGGAAGATTGAAGAATGGCGTCATGATGAGGCTGTAAGAATTACCAGAGAAAAACGTCCTGATTTACTGTAAGCGATCGTCAGAATTATCCAATTTTTAATTATGTATTTAATTCCATTTGTTAATTATAAATGGAATAATATTTGTTATTAATTTAATAAGTGCGAAAAATATTAATATTTCTAATTTTAAATTGAAATTTTATTTCTATTATTTCGGATTTTATATATTGTCTCAATTTTGATTAATGTATAAAAACTCATCAATAGTTGAAAAATTAATTTATTATAGCTGATTTCATTGGTATTTTTTACTATATTTGGACTGTTTTTTATTGGAAATTGATTTGCTCGCTTCGAAATAAATCAAAGAAAATTTGAAAAAAAATAATAAATTTACATTGCAAAAGAAAAAGAACATAATAATTAAAAGTTTAGAAATTAGTGTAGATGGAGCTGTTCTCTTTTTATAATGTTGAAAATTTATTTTTACCCGATCCGAAACCTGTCCATAAATTAGATCCTACCCGGTCAGGATTAAGGAATTGGGATGAAAAGAGATATAGAAATAAGCTTTTCAAAATCTCCCACGTATTTCAGCTGATGAAGGAGGATAATGGTGTTCTGCCATTTATGATAGGATTGTCTGAAGTTTCCGGAAGGAAAGTTTTGGAAGATCTTGTGGAGATGGAGCCCTTTAATTCGGAATATGGAATTGTACATTATAATTCCATGGACGAAAGAAAAGTGGATGTAGCCATGTTATATGATAAAAATAAAGTAGAGGTAATAGATTCAGAAACCATTACTTTCTTTTTTGAAATAGTAAATAAAAACACAGAAAATTACGACACGACAAGAGACGTACTTTTTTCAAAAATTAAATATAAAGGGGAAATTATTAATGTATTTATCGCGCATCTTCCCTCTAAACGCGAAAAAGATATTAATAAGCCTAAAAGAGCCTTTATATTAAATGAAATCCGGCAACGGATTATGAAAATAGTGGATGCTGATAAAGAGCATGTCATATTGTGTGGTGATTTTAACGAAAACCCGGATGATGAAAATTTAGTACAGATTCTCTATGACAATGAGCATGAGAAGGTTTTAGTGAACCCTTTTCAACAATTGTTTTCTACAAGAAATTATTCTACTTTTCATTATAAATCTGGATTGCTGTATGATCAGATCATTATGTCAAGATCTCTTCTTGATAATAAGACGCTGGCTTTTCAGGATGCTCATATATTTAATTCTGAAAAAATCCGCAGCCGGACCAGGAATTTTGAAGGACGGCCTTTCCGTACTTATGCCGGTACACGGTATTTGGGCGGATACAGTGATCACTTTCCGGTTTTTGTAAAATTTAAAAATTTACAGTAAAAAACATAAATAATAAAAAAAGTAGAAAATGAAAAATTCGAGCAACACAAGCTATCATTTGGATTCTATTGACAAGGAAATTATCTACATGCTGATGGATAATGCTAAAACTTCTTTAGCCCACATTTCAAAAAATGTCGGAATTTCCACCACTGCAGTGCATCAAAGAATCAAAAAACTCGAACATGCAGGAGTTATTGAAAATTCAATTTCGTTCCTTAATCCTAAGAAAATTGGATATAAGGTGATTTCCTACATTGGTGTATTTTTGGATCAGCCAAGCCACTATCCGGAAGTGGTAAAGTCTTTGCATGATATCAACGAAGTAGTGGAGGCCCACTATACTACAGGGAACTATACCATATTCCTGAAAGTTCTTTGTAAAGATAATGATCATCTAATGCAGATCCTTAGCAAACTTCAAAAGCTGAAGGGAGTAACAAGAACAGAAACTTTTATATCTTTGGAACAAGGTATTTACAGACAATTGAAAGTATAACGACATGAACATAGCCCAATATTTGGATTCTACTTACCTGAAAACACCAGAGCAATCAGGTATATCCCACGAGGAAACACTTCAAAAAGATAAACAACTTGCGCAGGAAGCCATAGATAATGGAATCTTTGCCGTGATGATTCGTCCGGATTATGTATCTGAGATCAAGAAATATATTCAGGAAAGAAATTCAAATGTTGCAGTAGGAACTGTAATAGGCTTTCATGAAGGTACTTATTCTATTGAAGAGAAGCTTGCAGAAGCTTCAAAAGCAATAGAGGATGGAGCCGATGAACTGGATTTTGTGATTAACTACACTGCATACCTGCAGGGAAATATAACACTGGTAAAAGAGGAATTTGTACAATGTACTAAACTATGTCTAGAGCATCATAAAATTGCAAAATGGATTATAGAAATCGCAGCTTTGACTGATGCACAAATTGCAGATCTTACTAAAAATATTTCTACCTGGGCAGAAGAGAATTTCTCTGAAAACGAACTGTCGAAAATTTTTGTAAAGTCATCAACAGGATTCTACAAGACTGCTGAAGGAAAACCTAACGGAGCGACCTTTGAAGGAATAGCAATTATGCTCAATAACGCCGGTAAGCTTCCTGTAAAAGCAGCTGGAGGAGTAAGAACTCCTGAAGATGCTGAGAAAATGATCAATATGGGAGTAAAGAGAATCGGAACCTCTTCAGCATTGGCACTAATTAAAAATGAAACTTCATCAGAAGGATATTAATATAAATCCTAATAAAATAAAAACCATCAGTTTTGCTGATGGTTTTTTTATTTTTATAGCTGTGCCTGATATTCTTCGTAGAATTGTTGGGTTTCTTTGATCAGGCTGTCCATTCCTTCCATGGTGAAAACTTCAAGGAATTTTTTTCTGAACTCCTTAAAATGAGGAATACCTCTGAAATAGTTGCTGTAATGTTGTCTCATTTCTACCAAGCCTAATCTTTCTCCCTTCCATTCAGCACTCCATTCTGCGTGTTGACGAACCGCTAATAATCTGTCTGAAATTGTCGGTTCAGGTAAGTGTTCCCCGGTTTTAAAGAAATGCTTGATTTCGTTAAATATCCATGGATATCCGATAGCTGCACGCCCGATCATGATACCGTCGCATGCATACTTTTGTTTATATTCTAATGCTTTTTCAGCAGAGTCTATATCACCATTTCCGAAGATCGGAATCTCAATATTCGGATTTTGCTTGATTCTTGAAATATGCTCCCAGTCAGCTTCACCCTTATACATCTGGGCACGTGTTCTGGCATGTATCGTAAGAGCTTTGATTCCTGTTTCCTGCAGACGTTCTGCCACTTCATCAATATTAATGCTGGTGCTGTCCCATCCTAAACGGGTCTTTACCGTTACCGAAAGGTGAGTAGAGCTTACCACGGCTTTTGTAAGACGGACCATCAGGTCGATATCTTTCAAAACACCAGCTCCTGCACCTTTGCACACTACTTTTTTTACAGGGCATCCGAAATTAATATCTACAAGATCCGGATTTACCGTTTCAACAATTCTTGCAGACATGGCCATAGCTTCTTCATCTCCACCGAAAATCTGTATTCCGACCGGTCTTTCATAATCGAAAATATCAAGCTTTTTACGGCTCTTGATAGCATCACGAATTAAGCCTTCAGAAGAAATAAATTCCGAATACATTAAATCTGCGCCATGCATCTTACACAAACGTCTGAACGGAGGATCACTTACGTCTTCCATCGGAGCCAGCAAAAGTGGAAATTCCGGCAGTTCTATGTTGCCTATTTTTATCATGGTGCAAATTTACGAAATTCTTAAAAAACAAAATTTTTATAAGTAAGATGTGGTACTATGTTTTGCTTGTGTTGTTGTGTTTAAGGTATTTTATGATATTTTGTTTAGTTTTTATCAAATATATTTAATTGATTATCAGTATTTGTTGAATTTTATTAATAATTATTTTTTATATTTAGTATAATAAAAATTAATGTCATGAGAAAAATTCTATTTTGTTTGATGGCAATTTTGGTTTCATCAACTTTTTATTCACAAGTCAATATTTCTGCTACGGCGGGAACAGCCACAGGAACTTATACTACGTTAAAGGGAGCATTTGATGCTATTAACGCAGGAACACACCAGGGTGCCATTACAATCAGTATTACAGCAAATACAACCGAAACAGCAACCGCCAGTCTGAATGCCAGCGGAGGAGCAGTAAATTATACGTCAGTTGCTATAAAGCCTGCGACGGGAGTTACGGCCACAATTTCAGGTGATATTGCCAATGGACCTTTAGTGAGAATTCAGGGAAGTAATATCACCTTAGATGGAAGCAACACAGCTTCAGGAACCACAAGAGACCTTACCCTTACCAATACTTCTGTTACAGCACCACAGGTATTAACTTTTATAGCAGCTTCAGCTGCTGCCGCCAATACAAATATCACGGTTAAAAACCTGAATATCGTAAACGGTATCAATACCTCTTCCGCATTTATTATGTATGATGGAGCTGCAACTCCTACAGGGGGCTTCTTTAATAATGTGACCATCCAGAATAATTCTGTGAAGAAAGCCTATATAGGAATGTATTTATTTGCAGCTGCAGCTGCAGGTAACGGCGGTAACACTCTGGTGACAGGAAATGATGTGAGTGCTACCGGAGCAGATGCCGTTCGTCTTTGTGGAATTTATGTGCAGGGAGCAGACGGAGTAACTGTAAGTAATAACACAATTGGCAATTTTGAAACTACAAATGCTGAGATTAAGAGGGGAGTCTGGTTTGCAACTGCAACCGTAAATTCTTCCATTACTTCCAATACCATTACTAATCTAGGTTATTCGGGAACTGGTGCCGGCGGAGCTTCAGGGATAACGATAACCTCCGGTAATACAGGAGCTTCTGCAGTGGCTAATATTAATGTAAGCGGAAATACGATTTCCAATTTTACTTCCAGTGGAACGGGAAGTCTTTTTGCCGGAATTTATGCAGGAGGTACCTTGACGTCAGGTATGACCATCAGTAACAATAAGATAAACGGGATTAAAAATACCAACGTATCAGGATATGGCGCCCAGGGTATTTATCTTGCAACAACAAGTCTTGCTTCCAATACATTAGTTGCCAATAATGTTGTGAGTGGTGTAGCAGGTTATGGATATGCAACAACCGGAGGAGTGAATGATAACGGAAACGGAATTGTTATTGCTTCAGGAGGCGGATACAAGCTTTATTATAATACTGTTGTAATGAATGTCAGCCAGACTGTAGCAGGAAGACCATCTGCTTTAAATATTACAAGCGGAGTAACCGGTGCCGGAGGTATTGATGTGAGAAATAATATTTTTGTCAATACTCAAACTCAGGCGGGAGACAGATATGCTATTTACGCAGGAGCCGCCAGCAGTGTTTTCTCTACCATTAACTATAACAATTTCTATTCTACCGGTACAAATCTTGGCTATATAGGAGGAGCAGCAAAAGCTACCCTTGCAGATATCCAGGCAGGATTCGGAGGAAATATAAACTCACTGAATATACTACCTGTATTTGTATCAGCCACTGATTTCCATTTGTCCGCTACAGGAAATGCCGCTCTTGACAATAAGGGAACTCCGGTAGCAGAAGTAACATTGGATGCTGATGGCAATACAAGGAATGCGGTAACACCTGATCTTGGAAGCTTTGAATTTACAGCAACTGTATTGGCAGTGAATGAAGCTGCGAAAAAGAATACGGTTAATGTGTATCCAAACCCTGTTACAGATTACCTTTATATCAATAATGACAGCAGAATCAAAGATGTTGAAGTATATAATGTTTCAGGACAAAGAATTCTTAGTGAAACAATTAATGCTGAAAAAGGCACTGTCGACATGAGACGGTCTCCTGCAGGTATTTACATTCTAAAAGTGAATGGAGAAAAAGGATCACAGTCCCTGAAAATTATTAAAAAATAATATTGAGCTTATTACCAAAAAATAATCCCTGATAGTGATATCGGGGATTTTTTATTTTGAAGATCATCATTACTATTAGAAGCTTGCTTTTACCTGCATACTTCCGATATGAATCGTACGGTCACCAGAATTTCTTCCTTCGTAATTAAGGTTCAACTGGATAAATGAGTTGATAGCCTGCTGAATAAATACACTCCATACCTGGTTTTTTCCAGACTTCAAACCATCCAGCATCTGGTTTCCTACAATACTGAAATTGTTTCCTGTAAAATTATTGCTGATAAATGAGAAGTTTCCGCGGATTGAAGTCTTTCTGCGTTCCCATTGGATGGTTCCTGTAACATCAAAAGCTTTAAGAAGCTCTTCTCCGTCCAATCTCTGTTTTTGACGGAAGGCAGATGATAGTTCAGCCTGAATGGCGTCTGTGAATTTATAAGTTGCCTTAGGCTTGGTTTCAAAGTTATTCAAACGGTAATCTCTCGTTGTAAATAATTGTGAAGAGTTTTTAATATCATGAACCGAGTTTTCCCAATCTACCCTGAATTCTTTATTGAACCAATATCCGATATTCAGGAAGTGAGAAGTCTGCTCGCGTTCTTCATTACTGAAATTGGCATTGATGAGATTATCGTTGGTAATAAACCTGTAATTTCCATTCCAGCCTGATTTTTCAGTTGGATTAAACTGTACGGAAGCAAGAATATTCTGGTTTTTAAGAATCTGGTCACTGTTCTTCTCAAAAGGATTCAGGACGAGAACCTTATCCTTTTTATAGAATGAGTTTTGGGAATTTAATGAAATATTAAAATTCCACCGCTTTAAAAATCCGTTTTCTGAATTAAAAACAATGGCTGGATTCACAAATAATGCCAGCTGTAATTTATTTTTATTAGACGGCAGGTACCTCACAGAATTTGTATACACCCGGATATATTGTGCAAGGTCGGAATATTCGGCAATTTCAAATTCGTCCAGCTGCTGAACGCCATCTCCGTTGTAATCGGTCCATTTATAAACACCCTGTCCATCAGTTACTTTAATGTATTGGAATTCTCTCTGTGCTTCCTGTCCGTTTCCAAGTTCATAGAAAGCCTGAAGGCGCATTCCGTTTCTGAAAAGCTGCTGGTTGTATAAGATGTTTCCAACTACGAAATCATTATTTCTGGTTACTTCACCTTCTGCACCCGAGTAGAAAAACTTTCGGTAATGAATTAAAGTATTTAAAGTGGTTCTTTCTGTTTTGATGATCTGACTTTCAGCCATGATTCCCAGAATATTGTTCATATTCTGAAGTCTGTTGTCACGTACCGAGTCATTATCCCTCATGTATACTTTTGTCAATAATTTGGTTCTGGTGCTGTCTCCGATTTTCTTTTGCAAAAAGATTTCCTTCCAGCTAAAGCTCGTGACATCCATAAGCTGGGTATCGTTATACTTCTTCTCGTTATGCTCCATACTTCCACCGATGGCCCAGCTGCCTTTCTTACCGGTGAACTCCGTAGAAACTCCTCCACGGATGAATTTTGTATCCTGAAGGGTAGCATTGGTACTCAGATAAGACAAATTCCCCTTGGTAAAAAACTTTCCTGTAATCCATCCGAAATCCAGGTCATTTTTAATCCCTTTGTAAGAATCCTGTTCATTCAGATAATTGATACGATAATTTAGTGTAGACTTGTTATTCCATTTATTCAGGAAGCTGAAAATAAATCTGTTTTGGGTTCTGTTATTGAACTCCTGTGTAAGGTTGAAATCCCTGGAGAATTCCACATCATTAATTCGGTCGAGGATATGAAACTGTCTGTCTATGTATTGGTATTCAAAACTAGGCGTCCCTTTCCATGTATTCTTTTTGAAACTTTTATTCCCAAAAATACGCCATGCATATCCTATGTTCTGATCAGAATCTTTTGACGAAAATAAATTGACATCATAATTACTCAGGGAAATATCTGCTCCTATTTTACCTTCATTCAATAAATATTCAGAATTCACAGAGTATACCTGTGATTTCTGAGGAGAAGGAAGTTTTCTTACCGCTCTGTAATCTCCGGCGTTAGGCCCTACATATTGAAAAACACGTCCGTTATTTGTGGTTTGTGCTATTTTATAATCCCCCAGATTAGCTCCGAAATAAGTAAAAGAAACCTGATAAAGTGTTAAGCTTGAATCAGTAGAGTATTCATAGAAATTTCCGGCAGAGTTTAGTTTATATAAAATTTTATTGACATCATATTCGGTAACCACTCCTGAAGGGGCATACATCAGGTCAGGATTATTTCCAGCCTCAGCAAGAATCTGCTCGTCTTCTTTAGAAAGATTTAAAGAAAGAGGAGCATTCTTATTGTCATTTTCCATGAACCAGTTTAATCCTACTTTGAATTTTTCTCTCTGATGTTCCAGTTTTCCTGTAAACAGGTATCTTGAATAATTTCTGTTGGCATAGTTATAGGAAATAGTGATGAAATTCTGCTGGAAAATAGGACGGAAACTGGTAAAAGTAACTTCACCGGTGTTGTAGTTGATAATATAATCCTGGTTTTCACCACGCTTCATTAGAATACCATCTATGAAAACCTGTTCGGATCCGGAGATCAGAGTGATAAACTGTTCACCGTTTTTACCTGTCAGACGGTATGGCCCCTGGTTACCTTCAACCCCTTGAAAACGGATTCTGTGGAATTCACTTCGGGCAACTCCTGCGGAAATATCTACCAAAGTCTTGTTTTCTTTCCCAAATTCTGTCTGAAACTGAAGTCCCATACTCCTTCTCTGGTATTTGGCAAAATAATTCTTAGCTTCTATAAGATCAAGGTGGCCAGCTCTGAGGATAGACTTTTCCTTAATATTAAGCTGCATGTATATTTTATCAAACTCCTCTAAAGTTTGGGTATAACCATCAGCCTGAATAGGAAGGTTATGGTCTGAAATACTTGCTAAGATGGTAACGTCTTTTGATAATCGTCCTGAAATCTGAAGGTCCATGGAGCTCTGTACAGACTGTCCCTGGTTGTTACCAAAAGTAATACCACGGATAATAGAACCTTTTGAATTAAGCTCTCCTAAAAATCTCTTTTTATCATTCTTGGCGAGTACGGCTTCATCAATAACGATCTTGTTATGTGTTCTTATGAAATCCAGGGTGTCTTTTGCGAAGATATCCTGTTCCAGTTTTGCAGCAAGAATACTGTCTCTTTTGATGCTGTCTTCAGGGACATTGGGATTTTTCCATGAAAATACCTGAGCATTTCCTGAAAATATGCCTAAAAAGAATACAACGAATAGAATGACAAAATTCCGCAACTTTTAAAAATAATTCGTAAAAATAATTAAAAAATGTTAACATTAAGAGGTTAACTATAATTAACAAAAACTTAACCTCTTTATTGCCCCAAATCAAAAATTAGATGTAGTTTTGTTATGTAAGTAAATTATTAACAACAAAAAATTTAAATCATGAAAAAACTTTATTCGTTATTTGCTACAGTAATGTTAGCAAGTGGAATTTTTGCGCAAACAGTCTTCAGTGCTACATTTGATGATGTAACAGGAACAGGAGGAAATGATGGTGCTTGGAGTGGAGGTATTGCATCAAGCGGATTTGCTGATGGATCCAGCTCTTATACAACTGGCGGAAACTGGACTTTTACTAAAATTTATAAAGGAAACGGATGTCTTAAGGCAGGTACAAGTAGTCTAAAAGGGTCAATTACTACTCCAACTTTTAACTTAACAGGATCAGCTACCCTAACATTCAGAGCAGGTGCATGGGATGGAGCTAGTGAAAAAACTACTTTAAATATATCTGCAACAGGTGCTACTCTAGATCAGGCAAGCGTAACTATTGTAAAAGGAGCTTTTTCTAACTATACCGTAAATATTACAGGCGCTACCGGAGCTGTAACTCTTACATTTGAAGGATCTGCAGCTGCCAATAACAGATTCTTTATTGATGATATTATTGTAAGCACAGGAACCCTTGCTGTTCTTGATACTAAAAACGTAAAATCAGCCAACTTTGTAAAAAACTCTTTCGTTAAAAACAACGAAATTGTTTTCGGATCTGATGTAAAAGACGTAAAAGTGTTCAATATGTTCGGACAGCTTGTAAAAGAAGCTTCTGTAAAACAGAACGAAGCGGTAAGCGTTGCTGAATTGGCAAAAGGAAACTATATCATAACAGGTACAGTAAACAACCAGCCGGTTTCTCAGAAAGTTCTTAAAGACTAATTTCTTTCAGATAAAAATAAAAACAGCCACTCCAATAAAGTGGCTGTTTTTTTTATGAGTATTCTGATTTTTAGATTTTTATATGATGCATATTTCTTAATTTGGTGGTACTGTTTTTGATGTTTTATGATTACCCATTCTAAAAATAATAACGATGAAAAAAATCTTTACTCTGTTTGGACTTACATTATTGACTTCTTTTTCAAATGCCCAGATTGTGATCAACGAGATCTATGGTGGGAATGCAAGCTCTGGTGCTGTATTGAAAAATAATTATATTGTCCTTAAAAATATCGGAAATACACTGGTTTCTCTTACGGGTGCCAGTATTCAATACGCACCGGCGATAGGTCCTTTTTCCGAATATCATACTTTGCCGGACCTTACGCTGGGACCTGATGAAACTTATTTGATTCAGGAGTCCGCGATTGATGGAGGAGTGGAGAATCTTCCGACACCTGATTTTATTGCAACCACAATTACAAATTTTGACGGAACTCCCAATAAATCTTCCGGGCTGAGAATTTCCAGTGTATCAGGGAAAATTGCTTTGGCCGGAAATATAGTACAGGTAACAGGGCCTTCTGCATCCAATGTACTGGATTTTGTGGGATATGGAGCAAATGCAGATCAGTTTAAAGGAGATGGGCCGGCTCCTTCCCCTACTGCTACCACTGCTATTAAAAGAAGCCTGTTAGGAAATGATGATAATATGGCAGACTTTTCCCTTGAAGGAAGCGTAAAATCGGGATTTGTACAGAATCCTTTTATCAAAGACAGTAAAGTAGTGTTCGGAACTGAGGTAAAAGACGTAAAAGTATATGATACATTCAGGCGGGTCGTAAAAAAGTCACCGACGAAGCTGGCTTCATCACTTGATATTGCAGAGCTTCCAAAAGGAACTTACATCGTCACAGGAACCATTAACGATATTCCGATTTCACAGAAAATTATAAAAGATTAGTTTTTAATAAAAAGAACAGCAAATATTGATAAGCTGTTCTTTTATTTTATATACGTGTTTTCTGTCCATTGAATGCACAAACAGAATCAGCAATAATTTACTGTTAATACCAACCTCTTCTTGCTGCGTTAATAATGGAACCAAGATTGAGAATCAATGTATATCTGATACGTTTTCCATAATCTTTGAATGAAGGTTCAAATCCTAAAGAAGATTGTATCGGAAAATATACTTCCAGAAAATCCGGAATGATCCTTACTTTAACTCCGGTGTCCCATATAAATTTAGCCGGAAGATCTTTATTTTTATAAACTCCCGCATCTGCATATACATGGAATATTTTCCATACACTAGAATCCACGTTGGCAGAGGTAATCCATTGGTTTACCGATCCCGGCAGAAAAGATTTAAAACCGCCATCAGCAAGTATAAACTGCTGTGAAAGAAGACCGCTGCTGGCACTTTCTCCTAAAAGAGTATAAGAGAAGGAATAGTTGGAAACCCTGGATATTCCATAATTGAAAAGGTTATTGCGGGTATCGTTTCTTAGGAAATATCCGGCAAACAAACGTAAACTGAGCTTTTGTTTAGGAGCAAATTCCCATCTGTAGAAGCCTTCAGCTGTTATTTTGTTGAAATCTTCCATTCCCTGGGCACTCAGGCTAAAACTTTTTTCATGAATCATCTGGCTGTCACTATAGCCATATCCGATACTCCAGAGATTGTATTTGCTATAGTCATTATTAACAATCATTTCGGGGCTCAGATCTCTTTCAAAATAATTATAGGAAATTCCGATACTTCTGCTTACCGTACTTCTAGGATTCTTTCTGAAACTGATAGAGGAAGATATGGATGTTTTTCTATACGCCAGATCATAATCATAATGAAAGTATGAACCGGAAACACCGAATGTCAGACTCCGGATGATGCTTTCAGCTGGCAGAAAAGAGTAGGATACAGCTCCGGATCCCGTTAATTTTCCTGTTCCGGTACTGTAGGTTGGTGTAACGGAGTACAGAAATTTCTGATCAAACAGAGACTGATTTTTTAAATTAATTCCCAAAAGGAACTTATCATAAGTATTGTTGAAACGTACTCTTGGGCTGATGTAAATTTCATTGTATTCCGGGTTAGGAATATCTTTTAATAATTTAAGTTTAATTTTTTTTGCATTGGAAAACAATCCCTTTGCATAAAGAAAGTTATCCCTGTAATTGGATTCAGGAAAAATATAACCGTTATTTAAAGTAATCTTATAGATGTTTTCTGAAGCAGGCAGAGATAAAATGGAAGTACGTTCATTTTCTTCAGTGTCTATCCAGTATTCCTTTTTTCTCCTTCTCTGGTTTCTGTCTGTAGTTTTACCGGAATAGAGATATCCGTGTTTTTTACAATTCTTATTTGCAGGGAATCATTTTCTTTTCTGATATTTTTCAATTTAAAATCAACCCTGTTTTTCTGTTTGAAAAAGCCGGAAAGATAAGCCGATGATTTATTTTTTTCAGAAAGATCCGTCAGAAACTCTTCAGGATTGATTTTCTTTCCCGAGTTTTCAGAGATATAATTTTTTATAATTTCATTAAAAGTGTCATATCCCATTTTATCAGCCGAATAGTTGAAAAGACTTCCGGTTTCAAAGCTGCTGACAGCCATATCATTGAAATTACTCAAAACAGGAAAATGCTCATCGATCTTCTGATCAAGATTCTGCAGCATGATATACTGATAAGAAAGTCCGTAACGATCAAGAAGCTTCACCTTGGAAGCATGGAATAGCTTTAAAGGTTTAAGGCCAAATATTCTGGTCTCAGGAAGTGTGCCGAGAAGTTTAGTATCAGCATAGAATTTTTTGAGATACTGAATTTCCAGGTAAGATTTTAAACCATTTTTAAACCAGTGATCTTTTTCTTTATCTGCAATTACTTTTTCATCCAAAACTTTCTTGGCCATGATCCCAAAATAATCCAGATCTGTATTTTCTGTATCAGTAAATAGACGGAATCTGAATTTCCAGAAAGTAATATCATTATTTCCGAAAAAATCTTCTTTGGCTCTGAATTTATCTGAAATAAAAATACTTTTCGGAAGGAATCCTATGCGTTCTTTAATGAACTTTAATTGCAAAGGAAGATAAAATTCCAGGTTTTGTTTTTCCTCCGGTCTCAGGTTATATCCAAATTTGATATCTATTTCCTCTCCGTCAACATTGGTTTTTATAGAAGGAAAGGCTGTTGTGGAAACCAAAAATTCAGGGTCTGAATCAAGGTATCCCTTAAATGAATTCATCTGAACCTGTGGAAGATTACCTTCTACAAAATTATTAACAGGAATATCAAAGTTGATGGTCCAGAAAGTATTGAAACTTACCTGCTCTTCAATATCATGGTAGTTTCTTTTGGAAATATTGTCCGGATCAAAATGATCCGGAACAATAAAGAAATATTTTAATAAAGTATTCTGAGCGGAAGTTCCGTATCCCGTAAAAGTTTTATCGGGAAGCTGCATTTTGTACTGCAGCTTTAAAGAAACATTTTCACCAGGTTTTAATGCACTTTTCAGAGGAATAAAAATGTTTTCATCTGAGAGCGTATTGACAGGTGTCACTTCATTTTCTGAATCTTTAATATTCAGTTCAAGTAGTTTCCCTAATTGACTGCTCTTTGCAAAATGCAAATCATTATTACGGTCTTCCAGTTTTCTGTAGACTAAAGAGGTGCCGCGTTTATTGTACGCGGAAACCCAATTCAGAAGTTTTATGGTTTGCAGGTCTTTTCCGGAATGATTGTAATAAACAATTTCCTGGCTGACTTCAAGGTTCTTTTTGTCAGGAGACAGTTTAGCTTCAATGTATATACTGTCTGTCTGCGCAGAAACCTGTACAACTCCCCATAACAAAATAAGGCAAATGCTGATCTTTTTCAAATATTCGTGATAAAGCCCAAATATAACTTATTTTGTATATACTTTATAGGATTTTAACCCTGAATTGCTTTTTTTTCCAAAGAATTAATATATGCGTTCCATCCCTCTGTCTTATAGGTGATCGCAGAGGCTTCAGGATCATCAGATTTGTAAATTCCTCTTCCTACGATAATAAAATCAGTATGAAGTGTTTTGAAAACATGTTCAGGAGTGTTATACTGCTGTCCCTTTCCATCTCCGGAATCTGCAAGATTTATACCTGGAGTGAATAATAAAAGTTCTTCAGGAAGTTTATTCTGAGATACGCCGCCAATTACATTAGGATGAGATAAAGCTACTTTTAAAGCCTCTTCACGATAGCTTGCTGTTGTTAATGTTCCTTTGGAAGACATTCCAATAATAGCTACCACTCCCACATTTTTGAAACAGTCTAAAGATTCAAAACCTCCGATAACCTGAGATGTGACAAAATCTGCCCAATCTGTTATTTTAAAAACTCCGCTTGTAAACTGAAGCTCCTGTGTATTTCCGATATCAGCAAATTTTCTGTCTTCCATCAGTAAAAACTGGTGCTTGGCAGCAATTGCTTTCAAAGGAGTAATTGTTTTTTCATATTCGAAATCAGAAATAATATCGATATGTGTTTTTAAAGCAATAACATGCGGGCCTACTTTTTCAGCAAACTCCAATAGCTCCTGGGTTGTAGTAACGTCAGCAGAAGCAATAAGATTTGATTTTTTCGCCAAAGCTGTTTGCAGTAATTTTTTTGAAACTGAATGCTGTGCAGCCTGAAGTTTCTGCTCATAGGAAGATCTGGTTTCTTCTTCGAACTGGATATGGTTACCCTGAAGGAAGTCCTGGATTCTTTTTACTTCTTCATCCGACAATTCTCCGGTTTCCTGAAGAATAGTGCATACTTCTGAAATATTGAAAAGCGTATGTACTCTGTATCCTTTGCTTTCCAATAGTTGTTTTCCTCCCTGCTCTCTGTCCAGTACCACAACAATATCTGAAACCTTAAGATCTTCCTGTTCTATTTCAGGAATGGTTTCCAGTAAAGATTTTCCTGAAGTGATGACATCTTCTACCAGCAGACAGTTTTGCCCTTTCTGATAAATACCTTCAATCAGTTTTTTTGTACCATAGCTTTTAGCCTCTTTTCTTTTAATAATTAATGGAATATAGCTTTCCAGCGACATTGCAGTAGCCATAGGAAGAGCAGCATAAGGAACTCCACAGATTAAATCAAAATTATCTAACGGAAGCATTTCCAATAAATAATTCGCAAGATTTTTTAAAATTTTAGGATCTGAAGCCAAAGGTCTCAGGTCTACATAAAAAGGACTTTCAATACCACTTTTTAAGGTAAACCTTCCGAATTTGATGATGCCTAGTTTGTAGCACTCTAAGAAGAATTCTTTTTTACTTTCCATTATTTTTTATTAGATGTTGCAAATTTAAGGAATTGAAATAAGGCTTAAAAATTTATCACTCATTTGTAAATAAAAAACCATCCCGAATGTATCAGGATGGTGTGAAAAATATAATAAACTATTATTTTATGATTTCGGCATCAATAACTTGAGTGCCTCTGTATTTTTGCTCGGCTTCCCATAACAAAAACTTGTCAACCTCTTTGATGAGCTTGGGAATGGTAAGTGACAATACTGCCAGATCGTCCATTACGCCAAGTACCGGTATGGCAAATTCAGGAAGCAGGTCGATAGGAGAGATGACGTATAAAATTCCTAGTAAGGGAAGAATAATGTCTATGGATTTCATGGGATAAATTCCTTTTCTCCACATTCTGACCATTCTGAAAATATCAGGGATTTTTTTTACAAAACCCTTGTGGTTGATAGCTTCCTTTGCAAGATTTAATTTTGAATACTTCATTTTGTGTTTGGATTTAATAAATTTTTCAACGCTATAAATTTCACAAATCCTGTACCAACAAATTATAAAATTTAGTTAAAGTATTATTTGATAATATTGTCAATGAACTGATGCACAGTCTCTGTGTCCCAATCTTTTGTAGCATCCTCCTTAATAAGGATTCTTCCATGCTTATCCAGCAGGAAAGTGGTAGGAAACACCTTAGGAAGAATTTTCTCAGAAATCGGGCTTTGTGCAATATATACAGGAACAGTATAATTATTTTCTTTCAAAAATTTTCTTACATCTTCTTCTTTATCATTCATCGCAATCAGTACAAAATCTACATGATCTTTTCTGGAGTTATACAATTTCTGAATAGAAGGCCACTCTTTTCTGCAGGGCGGACACCAGGTTCCCCAGAAGTTAAGGAATATACCTTTGTCTTTAAAGTTTTTCAGGTTTGTGCTGGGTGCATTAATGCCTTTGAGCTCTATATCATAATCTTCTTCACTTATATGTACTGCATTTTCAATAGTTGCAACGGGAAAGAATGTATCCTTTAGAAAATTTCTTACTCCGGGTATTAAAGCAATACCGGCGATAACGACGATTAATACAAGATAAATGATATTTTTTTTCATATCTCTTTTTTTATAGCAGATCTAAAATTTCCTGAACAGCATCTTTTCCTCTGTTTTTAGCGTAATATATCTGCAGATCATTATAGAACGTGTCTTTTGGATATGCTTCAGGATCAGCTTTATATTTCATCAAAAGTTCATATCCGTATTTTGGACGTGGCCCCCATGAATTTTTTACATTCAGGTCTTTATCCAGGATAAGGACTTTAGGAATAGATTCCGTGCCATTGGTCAGAAACTGATTGATTAAACTCTTATCGCTGTCTCTAAGAAAAACCCTTACTTCATTATGCCCTTCAAAAAATCTGAAAACAGCCGGAACGGTTGCGCTTGCATCTCCACACCATGCTTCGGAAATGATTAAAATCTTTCCGTCAAAGTTTTTGGCAGCAAGTTCTTTCAGCTGATCTTCATCCGGAACGTATTTTTTTACTGTTCTGTCCATTCTTTGAAGACCCAGTTCATAGTATTGTTTATAGTCAGCTTCCTGTTGGTTGGCAGGATGCTCTAATCTTTCTTTTGCAATCTGAAGATATTCTTCAAAAGAAATTCCTTTATCCCAGTAATTTTTCATTACCAAAAAGATTTATGTTAAAAATTATTGATATTTCTTGTTTTGTTGATCAGGAACAGATCTGCCAATACAAAAGCCGCAAGGCTTTCCACCACAGGTACCGCTCTTGGAACTACACAAGGATCGTGACGTCCTTTTCCTTCTACCACTACAGGATTTCCATCCTTGTCGATACTGTCCTGAGGTCTCAGAATCGTGGCTACAGGTTTGAAGGCTACACGGAAGTAGATATCCATTCCGTTGGAAATTCCACCCTGGATCCCTCCTGAAAGGTTAGATTTTGTAGTAAAATCTGTATTGAAGGCATCATTATGTTCCTTACCTGTCATTTTAGCTCCGCAGAAGCCGCTTCCATATTCAAAACCTTTGCAGGCATTGATGTTCAGCATTGCTTTTGCCAGTTCGGCCTGAAGTTTTGAAAAGATAGGTTCACCGATTCCGACAGGAACATTTTTAATTACACATGTAATTGTTCCTCCGATAGTATTCCCTTCTTTTTTAATCTCTTTGATTCTTGCAATCATCTTTTCCGCCGTTTCAGCATCCGGGCAACGGACATCATTGCTTTCTGTCTGAGAAAAATCTAATGCCTGATAAGGTTTTTCACAGAAAATATCTCCTACGGAAGAAACGTAAGCGTTGATCTCAATATCTGGTAAAAGCTGCTTGGCAAGAGCTCCAGCAACTACCCAGTTCATGGTTTCTCTGGCAGAAGATTTTCCTCCGCCGCGATGGTCTCTGAAACCAAATTTCTGATCATAAGTAAAATCAGCATGACTTGGACGATATGCACCTGCAATATGGTCATAATCCTTTGATTTCTGATTTTCATTTTCAATGATAAAACCGATTGGAGTACCTGTTGTTTTCCCATCAAAGATTCCTGAAAGAAACTTTACTGTGTCACTTTCTTTTCTTTGTGTAACAATTGCTGACTGGCCGGGTTTTCTTCGGTTCAGTTCATATTGAACCTTATCGAGATCTACCGTTAAACCTGCCGGAAAATTATTGATGATACCGCCATAAGCCACTCCGTGACTTTCTCCAAATGTTGTAAGACTAAGAAGATTACCTAATGTATTGAACATGATACAAAATTACCGTTTTTTATTCAGATAATAAAGTTTCGGGATTAGTTCTGTTTATATGTGTTTTTGATAGTATTGATAATCTTTTGGACTTCTCTTTTTTCATCTTGAGACATTTTTTTCCAGATAAATCCTTTCTTAACATCATTCTTGTCTGAAAGCTGTGGAAAAATTCCTGCTTTTGCATCATCAAAAAGATAAGAAGGTGTTATAGCTGGAATAGGAGTATCAAAACTATAAGGATACTTATGGACGACATTAAAATTGAAATTCCCTACTTTAAAGGTGTTAAACTTTTCGTATTTGTAGTTTAAAGGTTTATAAAGCTGTTCTTTTTCAAATCCTGCCATAAAACTTCCGGCCCGGAAACCTGGTATATATTTCCGGACAAATTCCGGATACGATAAGATGGAAACAAAAAGCAAGCTGAGCGCAGAGAAAACAACGATGGATTTTTTTTGATCAAAATATTCGTATAACATGACAAAGAATATCACAAAAAAAACATCCAGAAAAAATCTGTATTGGGCTGAAAAAGCCAAAATAAAAATACTTTTTATCAATATTGAAATGCAGATGAAGGTAATGAGCTTTCGCTTTTTTATCACTGTAAATAGTATGAAAATAACCAGGCTCAGAACAAAAAGGATATTGATTTTTGATTTAATCCCGTCAAGAGAAAACCAGTTTTTAATATGATCAACGGTAGAAAATTGTTGAATTTCTTTATAAGTATATTGCATATCATAGGTTTTCATGACGGCAAATTCTGAAGATATTTTTAACACTTCCGGATTGGGTTTCCAGAATAGTCCTAAATCACCTATGGCTACGGGAAAGATAGGGTATCCGAATGTCCATAGATTTTTAAGAAAAAATAAAAAAAGAATGGGGGTGCCTAAAAGAAGCTGTTTGAAATTATTCTTAAAAATAAAAACAGAGCTTAAGAAAACCAGAACTGGCAGCCATATCATCGTTGGCTTTATTGCGAAAACAAATGTTGAAAAGGCAAAAAGGAGAGTGGTATTTTTATTACCTGCTATGAGTTCATTTAAAATAATCAATGAAAAAATAATACAGGGAAGGTCTGGGCTTGGAGATTGTGAAAACAGTAGCAGAACCGGAAGAAAACAAAGATGAATCCAGTTTTTTCTTTCAACAATATACAATACATAAATGATCAGTAGGACTGTGTTAATCCTTAAAAAGGGATCTGAAAAATTTGAAAATCCGGCCTGAAAAATATGCCAGACAGACATCTGTCCTAAGGTGAGGTCTACATTGGAAATTCCCTTTATCAGTCCATGTTCTGTGAGCCATTTTAACGTAGGAATATAATATCCAAAATGATCCAATATATAAGGATAAAAGGAACCGGCAAATAGGGTAAGGAGACTTGCAATCCCAATCAATCTAAAGTCTTTTTTTGAAAAATGATAAAGCTCCAGGTAGAGTTTATTTCTAAAGAAAATGAATAACCCAAAGAATATTGAAACTGATTCTACATAAACATTCAATGGAAAAAAGAAAGAGACAATTGTCCATGTAAGGCTTATTATGAGAATTCCGGACAGGATTTTACCGGTGATTCCACGAAATAAAATCCCCGATAAATTTTCTATGATTTCCCCCCAGCCCATTAAGACCGGGATAATGAAAATTGAAGAAAACAGAATCAGTAACATAAAAAAAGATTGCTTAAAAATAAGCAATCTTTATCTTTATTGTGAAAATATTTATTAACGAGGTTGTACCCTTCCGTCTTTTCTATCCTGAGATCTACCAATAGTATATCCTGTAGCACCACCTACAACACCACCAATTACAGCACCTAGTCCTCTGTTTTTCTTAGCAACAAGAGCTCCGACAGCAGCGCCACCTACAGTCCCTATGACGGTTCCCTTAGCAGCTTTGCTCCATCCTTTTTTCTGAGTAGTTCCCTGTGAAGTGCCACTTCCGTTATTGGCATAAGTACCGTTACTGCCTCCTGATCCGGAATTTGAACTTCTGTCTCTGTATATAGTTCGTGTTTCTCTGATCACTTTTGGTCTTGAATTATTTGCAGCAGCAACTTTGGCTTTGCTTTCTGATATACTATCTGCTTTTTTCTGAGCTTCATATACCATTTTTTCTTTTTCAATAGCCAGCTTTTGTTTTTCTATTTCCAGCTGTCTGGCCTGAAATTCAAGCTTCTGTGCTTCCAGTGATTTTTCAGCAACGCTGTCATCTTTCTTGCAGGCTGTCATTAAAAAGACTGATAAAAAACCTGCTAATACTATCTTTCTCATAATTCAAATTTTAAGCAATAAAGTCAAATGACTTTGATTTTAATTCTATTTTCAATTATGAAGCCAAATTTTAGTTAAGGAATGTTAAAATTAAGAATGGAAAAGGGAAATACTTCATGGATTTAATTGATTTTGTACTATTGATGCAGGGTTTAAGGCTTATTTGTAAATTTTAATTCACTGATAGTTTTTATTAAATTCATATAAGTTGATTATTTTTGAAGACCAAATTACTTTTAATATGAAAAAATCAATTTTTACAGTTTCAGCATGTATTGGATTGCTGGCTGTTGCAACTTCGTTTTCCTCCGCGGAAATAGTAGAGAATAATAAAAATGGTGCAGAACTATCTGATACAGCAACAAAAACGCAGACTTATAAAATCCGGTATGGACTTCTTTCAAAAAGCGGTACTAAAATTCTTTCGGGCAATTATGACGTAGGAAGTTTTCTTGCTGAAAATATGGCTACAGGAGAAGTATATGATACTTATTATAGTGGTGGATTCCAGTCGGTTCCGCAATACTATGATGGCCTTCCTGCAGGAACCTATACTTTTTCTGCCATGCAGGGTCAAGGTGGCTGGGTAGGGTATGGAACGGTAGTTGCTACTGTTTCGGATGCGCAGGTAGATTCGGATGGATATATTACAGTGTATATTCCGATCATTTGGGAAGAATAGACCTTGTGAACCCGAAAATATTTAGTTAAATTTACCTGTTCTTGAAATGAATATTATTAATTCATTTATAATTACTATTGATTTGTGTTATTTAATTATATTTTGTATTAAATAAATACTAATACGTTTTATTTATATAATATTTATTTTCTTCAGGATGAAGTCTGGATTCTTAGAGAAGTATTCATCATTCAATTTACTTATTGTATATGTTTTCAGTGTTTGAAAATGTAATAATAAAGATATGTTGCAATGACTCTACAATATTCTGTTTGGATTTTTCTAAATAGATTTTTTTCATCATTTGTGTTTTTTAGGCCTCCTAAGGGAGGCTTTTCTTTTATAGCTTTTATGATTCTACGCATATGTATGTTGGTCCGGAAAACGTATTTTTACTACATGCATTTTCGTTCCATATTTATCAAAATGGTTTCTTGTTCCGAGAAGCCATTTATTATATGTGAATATCTATCCTTGAAGAATTAAAATACGATATGTATTGGAGAAAAATTTGTAAACTATCAAAAAGGATGAGAATGGTAATCTCACCTTTTGATTATTGTCTCTTTTTGATAAATAACGAATATTCTATATTTAAAAGAAATAATAATTTTATGATTGTACTCATAAAATTAAAAAAAAGACTGATTTATCTTTGATAAAGAATTAATAGATAAAATAATTTTTATCTCTGATATAAAATTTTTTTTCATCATTTGTGTTTTTTGAGGCCTCCATTTCTGGGGGCTTTTTATTTTAATTTATACATCAAAGAGTAGTCTGCCATCAAAGGGGCTATCCCAAACAATATAGATTTTGTTATCAGATCTTCGTAATGGCGCCTGAACAACTTCATATTTTCCTTGTTCTGTCAGTTTTTCTACAATAAGATTAACTCCTTCTCCTATTTCACCAATTGTATATTCCAACTGATATTCTTTTTCATTGGTTTTTGTGAAATCTTCTTTATTAAAAATTTTTTCTGCCATGATGATTTAATTTTAAGAGGGTTCATTTATTTAAAGAACAAAAGTGTGCCAATTTGATAGTTAAAATTTTTTTGTGGCCGATCAAGTTATTTTAGAAAAAAATTATGTCCTGAATGTAAATTTTATTTTATTAAAATGTAAATTATTTTTTTTTTAATACTTTTGCGGGAGCGTTAGATTTATCTGAAATTATTATAGGTAATTATGAAGCTGTTTTTAAAGTATCAATATAATTGGTTTAAAATACTGAATTGATAAAAATGGTGCCTCGTAAATAAATGAATTTTTTTTCTTAAAATTGAAATTCTTGGCACGATTTTTCAATATAGAAATGTAACTCATGTTTAATTTGAGTTTTCATGGTTATTAGTTTTTATCCTCGGAATTTCCGGGGATTTTTTTTGTCCTAATTATGACCTTGCTCATAAACGTACCTTGGTAAATCATTTATCTTTGGGTAAGATAATTTTATCCACCATTACTTTTTGCATTATTTACCAAGCTCTTCGGGATCAATGAGGAGCTTGTTTTATGAATAATAAGGGAAATTCACATTATAAATAAAAAGCCATAAAGATTGAATAATGCGTGGAAGAGTACCGTTAGAACAAAACTGTATTTAGGAATGTGTTTATGGTAATAAATATAAAAGTTATTTAAAATAATGCCTCCAAAGAATGTCATTACGATGTAGAGCCAGTTATAATAATGCATTGATGCGAAAATGGTACTCATAATAAGGATGCAAAATGCTTTATTGTCGAGCCTTATCCATTTGCTTAAAATCAAATAGGGGAGATACTGAAATATAAAAGTTTCAATAAGTGGGGCAATGAATATGGCAATAAAGTTTAATTCATTTTTTGAGATATTTTGAGACTTATTGTAATTGACATCAAAATGTAAGTAGGTGTCATTAATATAATTGAAAAAATACCCATTAAGAACTGCCAAGACAAAAGAAATCAGAAAGAAGAGGATTAACTTTTTCATAGTAGTTTTGTTGGGAAAAATAGAGTTAAATATTAAAATGACGAAAACAAAAAAACCTCTAAATAACTTAGAGGTTTTTTCTGAGGTACCTAGCGGATTCGAACCGCTGTAGATGGTGTTGCAGACCACTGCCTAGCCGCTCGGCCAAAGTACCATTTTTACCATTTTCAGGTGTGCAAATATAGTAAAATTTCTTTATGCACAAAAGCTTTTAAGCAATTTCTTTCTTTCCAAGATCCTCAATTTCTCTTTTTGCTTGAATTTCAGCCTGATAATTTTTTATGTTAATTACTCTTGTTTCACTCCATTTATCGTGCCAGCCGTTTTCTCCGAAAAAAGAAAGAGAATTGAAAGGCACCATTCGGTAAAAAATACGCCCTACTATTTGTAATGGTGTGGGAGGATTTCCATCTATACTGATGACTTTTGTTCCGGTAATATATTTTGCAACGGTCTTTCCCAAATAATATTCCATGAAAAAGAAATAGGAGAAATAGACAAAAAAGTAAGAAATAATAATGGAAATGGCCACACTTGTATCATTATCAAGATCTTCTTCATAAATCACTTCTCCAAAAACAATAGTATAAAACAATGTAAAGGCGAAGAAGAATGTGTAAAATATAAACTGAATAAAGATCCTATCCAGAAAATAATTAAGAAATCTTGTACCGGTAGACGCTTTATGTCTATCAACAACAATTAAATATTTTCTCATGTTAATGTTATTAGTTTTTAGTTTTTTGAAATTTTAAAATCCGTTGACGAGGAGTTTTAATGAAGCATTCGTATCAATAACGGCAGTGATACCTGTATTGCTGAGTAAAATTTTACTAGGTTTAAGATTGAAAACTTTGCCATTCATTTTTAAGCCTTTATAATACTCCTTATTAAAGGTTTCTTCGATACTTTTTTTCGAATTTTCTTCCAATTCCTGGGTTGGGATGCCATATTCTTCCTCAATCATTTTTACAATTTTTCCCTGGAACAGAAGAGAAGCCGTTTTCTGCAGAATATTGTTGGTTTTCAGCTTAAATTTCGTTTCTGATAAAACAATTTTTCTTTTCGTTTCATCATACACCGGAATTCCTGAAATAATGGACGTTCCTTTTATGTAGCCATCTGTTTGAGCTTCAATGACCACTCTGTTATCTACACCATAAACTCTGATGTCCGTTACTTTTACTTTAGAATCACGTACGTCAAATTCTTTGTTCAGGAAAGTTTTTCTGGCCATATTACTTGCTTCTGTAAAAGGAATATTGGCTGTGGTCTGCAAGATAAACTTATCTGCAACAGCAGGTGTTGTATTAAAATTGGCAACGCTGGTTACCGGGGAAGAGGCAGCCGGTTTACTTCCGGTGAAAGTTTCGGAATAGATATCAACACCAAGCGTAGCGTTGATCTGATTTCCATAAAATTTCAGAGGGGTAATATTAACTCCTACCGGGCTTACTTTCAGCCATGTATTGTATTCTTCAGAGATATTGAAAGGCTGCAGAAAAGTATTCCAGGCCATTAGGGCGTATTGCTGGAAGTTCAGTTGTGTTGCCATTTGCTGATCTATTGTTTTGCAGAATTTCTCCTGTTGCTCTTTTAAGCTTTTTTCAACCAGAGGGGTAATAGGAATCTGTATTCTTCCATAATCAAGAACAGGTTTGGTTACCCATCTGAAGCCATTGGGACGGGTGTTTGTAGTAATGGTCCAGTTATTTTTAAAAGTAACTGTTGTATTGAAAGACATTACCGTTTCAAAAGTGGTATTCTGATACGTGTATACTCCTAATGTACCAATTCCTTTTTCTGCCCATATTTTTAAAGGAACCTCAATCAGTAAATTCTGGTTTGTTCCACCTACCAGGCGGATAGGTCTTGTTTTCCAGACTTTTACCTTAAACTGATCATTATTATTGTCTGTATAAGAGTCATCCTGATAAACAAGATCTTTCACAGAAGCATTGATCATATTGCTCAACTCAGAAAGAGGGATGGTCACAGGCATTGTGATACTGGACTTTATCTTTGGAAAGTTGTAAGCCGCCAACTGGTTATCAACGCCTGTCTGACCAAAAGCGCTGATCCATGTTACTAAAAATAATATTTTGAAAAATTTCAATTTGTATGTTTTTTTTAATCAACGAAAATAAGAATTTTAATTTTCCGGTTTAAAACTCTTTTCCAGCTCAATGCTTGCCCCTTTCATTTCTCCCTGCATAGGAGGTGCTGTTTTGGTGATTTTTAATTTAATATAATCAACCTGTGGAAAGCTGCTGTGAATTTTTGTAATCATTCTTCCGGCTACATGTTCCAGTAATCTGGATTTTATTTTCATTTCGCTGTGAAGGATGTCATTGATGTCGGCATAGCTTATAGTGTCATGCAGATCATCGGATTCTGCTGCTTTCCACAGATCGGTATGAAGTTCTACGTTCAGAATATAATACGTTCCGATAATATTTTCTTCCGGAAGTACACCATGGTACGCATATATTTTTACATCTTCAAGATATATTTTGCTCATTGTTTCAGATTTTATGAAGCAAAAATCGTCTTAATTCTTCAAAATCTGAATTTATTTCTACAGTTTTTTTCTCCTTTTTCATCAACTCATTCAACGACGCCGGTATTTCAATCCGGGTATGTATCGCTTTTTCAACCGCATCAGGGAATTTTACCGGATGGGCTGTCCCGAGGATAAATCCCTTTTGTTCCGGATTTTCTTGCAGGTACTGTGTAATGGCAGCATAGGCAACGGCACTGTGGGGTTCCAGAATATATCCATGTTTCTGATAAACTTCTGTGATGGTATTCATCGTTTGGTCATCATGAATGGAATACGCAGAAATTTTATTTTTTAAGGTTTCAAATTGGTATCCGAAAAGCTCTAGAATTCTTACAAAATTGCTTGGGTTGCCTACATCCATAGCATTGGATAGGGTAGCTACAGTTTTTTGTGGTTGGTAATTCTGAGTTTTAAAATAATCAGGAATGACATGATTAGCATTACAGGCAGCAATAAAATGGCTGGCAGGCAACCCTCTGAAATGAGCCAGAAGTCCGGCGCAGATATTTCCGAAGTTTCCGCTGGGTACACAGATTACGGGCTGTTCCTTATACTGCTGAATCCACTGTTTTAAAGCAATTAAATAATAAATTTGCTGGGGAAGCCATCTGGCAACATTGATAGAATTGGCAGAGGTCAGAAATAACTGATTATTGATTTCTTCGTCTGAAAACGCCTGTTTAACAAGGTTCTGACAGTCATCAAAGCTTCCGTTTACTTCCAGTGCAGAAATATTTTCTCCTAATGCTGTCAACTGTTTTTCCTGAACACGACTTACCCTGTTTTTAGGATAAAGAATGACTACGTTGATTTGTGGAATTTTATAAAAACCATTGGCAACGGCACCTCCAGTATCTCCGGAAGTGGCTACAAGAACAGTTACTTTTTTCTGCTCATCTTTCAGAAAATAAGACAGACAGCGGCTCATAAATCTTGCTCCAATATCTTTAAAGGCAAGAGTAGGCCCATGAAACAATTCTAAAATGGCTATCTGCTCACTGATTTTTACCAATGGGATCTCAAAACTGACAGTTTCCGCTACAATTTGTTTGAGTATTTCTGAAGGAATCTCGTTTCCGACAAAGTCTTTCATACATCTGTATGCAATTTCTTCATCAGAATATTGATGAAGATTCCGGATAAATTCTTCGTCAAGCTGAGGAATACTTTCCGGGAAAAATAATCCTTTTTCTTTTCCCTGGCCTTTTATAGTTGCTTCTTTGAAATTTATTTTTTCCAGAGAATCTTTTAAGTTATAATATTTCATTTTGTTTTATTTTTCTTCAATGATTTGAATTCCTGCCGGATTTATTTTTGAGACATATACAAAACTTTCTATTTCAATTTCATCATAGACTGATTTCATCATCTGAGCCATTTTTTCTGCCGTTTCTTTTTTTTCTGACAGCATGAAAATGGAAGGCCCCGAACCGGAAATACCGCCTCCCAAAGCACCTAGCTGTAAACTCATCTCTTTGATGTGGTCAAATTTCGGAATGAGAATACTACGGATTGGCTCTACAATGACATCATTGAGGCTTCGTCCAATTAATGGGATATCGTTTTTTTCAATTCCTGCTATCAGTCCTGCTATATTTCCCCATTGTTCAACAGCACTTTTTAAAGTGATATTTTTCTTTAAAATCTGCCTGGCATCTGAAGTTTTAACTTCCACCTGGGGATGTACAGCGGTTACAAACAGATCAGGACTGTTCAGCGGAATAATATCAATCGGGTTTGTTGATTTTACCAGGGTAATTCCTCCATAAATACAGGGTGCAATATTATCTGCATGTCGTACACCTGAAGCGAGTTCTTCTCCAAACATGGCAAAATGAACCATTTCTTCCTTTGTTAACTTGTTTCCTAATAGTAGATTGGCCCCAAAGGCAGCTCCGGCGGCACTTGCCGCACTGGAGCCGAGCCCGCTTCCAGGCTTGATGTGTTTATGGATGATTACTTCGAAACCTGTTTTCAGATTAAAATATTCCTGGATTTTTAATAGTACGATTCCCGCAACATTTCCGGAAGGCTCTTCAGGAAGTCCGAAAGCGTCGGTATGTTTTATGATAATGTCCGGAGTGTCCAGCAGTCTGAATTCCATCTCATCATAAGGTTCATGTACGGCCATTCCAAGAATATCGAATCCGCAAACCAGATTGGCAACAGTAGCCGGCACTTTTAATTTTATTTTTTTCATAGTATTATTTTAAATAGAACGGATTATATCTGCAAAAACTCCGCTTGCTGTTACATCAGCTCCGGCACCTGCTCCTTTTACAACCAATGGTTGTTCAGAATATCTCAAGGTTTTGAAAATGACAATATTATCTTTACCATAAAGATGAAACAGATCACTTTCGGGAGCAATATGCTGTAATCCCACCTTAGCTTTTCCATCTTCAAACTCTGCAACATATTTTAGTATTTTACCTTCGTTTTTGGCGTTATTTAGTAAGTTTTTAAAATGATCTTCATACGTTGTAAGCTTTTCATAAAAATTATCAACACTTCCCTCCATGCATTCTTCCGGTAGAAAACTGATATTTTCAATTTCTTCAAACTGAAGCGGATATCCTGCCTCTCTTGCCAGAATTAAAATTTTTCTTGCCACATCCTTTCCGGAAAGATCAAGTCTCGGATCCGGTTCTGTGTATCCTTCCTTCTGAGCCTGTGCTACCACTTCAGAAAATGTTCTGCTGCCGTCATACTCATTAAAGACAAAATTCAATGTTCCACTTAATACAGCTTTAATAGATTGGATTTTATCTCCGCTTTTGATCAGGTCGTTAATGGTTCCTATAACCGGAAGCCCGGCACCTACATTGGTTTCAAAATAAAAATTGCAGTTGTGATTTCTTGCAGTGTCTTTTAATGTTTTATATTGTTTAAAATCTGAAGAAGCTGCAATTTTATTACAGGCAACAATATTCACACTTCTCTTCAGTAAACTTTCATAAATTTCCGGAACATCAGCACTTGCCGTTACATCAACAAAAACAGAGTTCCTCAGATTCCTGCGGATGATTTCTTCAGCAAATTTTCCGGCAGAAGCTTTTTGTCCCTGCTGATCCCAGGTAAGGTAATTTTCTTCAGATATCCCCTGATCCGCAAATAGCATATGTTGACTGTTGGAAATTCCTGCAATTCTCAGATTGATTAAAAAATTTTCCTTTAAATAATCATTCTGATTATAAATTTGCTGGACCAGTTTTGAACCTACATTCCCTGTTCCGCAGATATAAAGATGGATCTGCTTGATTTCAGATTCAAAGAATTCTTCATGAAGTACATTCACCGCTTTTTTACTGTCTTTTTCTGAAATGACAATACTGATATTTCTTTCAGAGGATCCCTGTGCAATAGCCCTTATATTGATGCCGTTATTTCCGAGACATCCAAACATCTTTGCGCTGACTCCGCTTCTGCTTTTCATATTTTCTCCTACTAAAGCCACAATGGAAAGACCGGTCTCAATTTTTACAGGAAAAACTCTTTTCAGGTTGATATCATCAGCAAAGGAACTGTTGATTGAATATTCAGCCCGTAAAGCATCTTTTTCTTCAATGGCGACAGTAATGGAATGTTCTGAAGATCCTTGGGTAATCAGAATTATATTTATTTTTTCCTGACTTAAGCATTGGAATAATTTTGCCGAAATACCGGGAATTCCAACCATTCCGCTGCCTTCCAGGGTAAGCAGGGCAATATGGTTCATATTTGAAATTCCTACCGCAACCTGCCTTTCATTCTCAAAAGATTTAAGCTGATGAGAAATTAAAGTTCCCTGAGCATCAGGATCAAACGTGTTTTTGATGATCAGATCAATATTTTTAACCATAACAGGCTGAATGGAAGGTGGATAAAGCACTTTTGCTCCAAAGTGGGACAGCTCCATTGCTTCATGATAAGATATTTCTGAAATAGGCTTGGCATTGGAAGCAAGACGGGGATCTGCAGTCATCATTCCGCTGACGTCAGTCCATATCTGAAGCTCTTCCGCATGAACAGAAGCTGCAATGATAGAAGCTGTGTAATCTGAACCGCCCCTTCCCAGTGTTGTCGCATTATTTTTTTCATCGCTGGCTATAAAACCCGGGCCTACAATGATACGGTTCTGATTTTCATTGAGAAAACTGACAATATTCTTTTCAGTACAACCCAAATCTACTTTGGCATGAGTGAAATTACTGTCTGTTCTGATAAGGTCTGCGGAATTCATCCACACACAGTCCAGTTCTTGATGCTGTAGTCTTGCGGTAATAATTTTGGAAGACAGAAATTCTCCGTAAGAAGCAATTTTATCTTTGATTCTGCAGGTAAGCTCACCAAGAACAGAGATTCCGTTACAAAGGTCTTCAATATCATTAAAATGTTTCTTCACAAAACTCAGCCATGAACTTTGTTCTGCAATAGGAAAAAGTTCTTTCACTAAGTTAATATGTTTTTCCTCAAGGTTTTGAATGATCTGAATATACTTTTCATCTTTTACAGAAGCATTTTCAGCTGCTTTGATCAATTGATCTGTAACACCATGAAGCGCTGATACAATTACGACAACTCTGTTTTTTACAGATTCACTTTTTATGATTTTTTCCACCAGTAAGATATTTTGAGAATGAGCGACTGATGTTCCGCCGAATTTTAAAACTTTCATCAATTATTTATTTGAAGTTGGATAAAAAGAAGTAGTTACTCTTTGAAAAAAGAGTACGGGTACCGGAAATAATATGTGAAAATTTACCCCGTTATGGGGTAGTTGTTGTAGTTGTGAATGTAGAAACAGAAGATATGCCTGAAATAAGCGATTTCAGGGCAGAAATATCAGATATGTTTCTTAATAAATTCATTGTAACGGAACAAATGTACAAATTATTTTGAAACGGCCAACTTTTTAATACTATAAAATTTATTTCCTTTTTTAGAGATATATTTGTTGTAATTGATTAAAAATCTTATATTTAGGATTCTAACTATAATAAATGTAACCATGAAAAATTTTAAAAAAGTGAATCGCAAAAATCTAAAATCTATCAGTGGAGGAGATGTGAATGATTGTTTTGAGTATTGTCCAGCGGGGCCATATGGACCAGGTGAACCAAAGTCGTGTGCAGATTATCACGCCTTACCACCATGCTGTAAAGGAAGAGTACTGGTTAGTTTTGAATGTTTTGATCCGTATTGATTTTTAATCCATAAACAATAATAATCTTATTTCTAATCTTAAAATTAAAACGTATGAAAACAATTAAAAAATTATCACGTGAACAAAAGAAAAGTATCACCGGAGGATTCACTGATATCCAGATTGAAGCTTGTGGTGGTGAACAGTTTGTATGTTTCCGCGGAGGTGGACAATGGGGATGCTGGCGGAAACCGGGAGGAACCTGTTATGCACCCATGCTATAAGTATTGGTATGTTAAATCAGTTAAAAATTAAAATGACTATGAAAAATATAAAGAAATTAAACCGAAAAGAGCTTGAAAGAATAAACGGAGCCGGCCCGTCAAGATGTGCAGGATGTCCGCAGAATGCTACATTTGGAGATGGTCCGGGGTATCAGTATTCCTGTGCTGCATATCAGGGACTTCCTGATTATTGTAAGATGTGTGTTCTGGTGAGCATAGAATGCGTGGACGGAGGAGTATCTTAAACTAAATATTTGTAAGATAATAAGAAAGCACTGTGAAGAACAGTGCTTTATTTTTTTAACAATTGTCTGGAATGAACCAAAAATTATTTTATACTTTTAGAAAGATCAAGCATGGCTTCAATAGGCTTCAATGCTTTTAATCTTAATTCTTCGTCGATAAGAATTTCAGGAAGCTCATACTTCATGCACAGATACAATTTTTCCATGGTATTACGTTTCATGTAAAAACATTCTGAACAGTTGCAGCTTTCGTCAAAAACCAGAGCAGGGATCAATTCCTTGTGAGGAGCGCGTTTTTTCATTTCGTGAAGAATTCCTTCTTCTGTAGCGATAATGAATTTCTGGCAGTCGTCTTTTTCCACATAATTCAGCAAGGCAGAAGTAGAACCTATAAAATGAGCCAGCTTTAAAACAGCTTCTTCACTTTCAGGGTGGGCAATTAGTTTTGCATCCGGATTGTCTGCCAATTGCTGTGCAATTCTTTCCATTGAAAAAGCTTCGTGTACTACACAGCTTCCATCCCAAAGGATCATATCACGTCCTGTTTTTTTAGATAAATATCTTCCCAGGTTTTTGTCCGGAGCAAAGATAATTGGTCTGTCTTTCGGAAGGGCCTCAATAACTGTTTCCGCATTGGAGCTTGTTACGATAATATCACTTTCTGCTTTGGTTTCCGCATTACAGTTGATGTAAGTGGCAATTAAAGCATTCGGGTGTTGCTCACGCATTTTTCTCAGTCCTTCTCCGGAACAACCGTCTGCCAGTGAGCATCCTGCCATGGTGTCAGGAAGAACTACTTTTTTGGTCGGGTTCAGAATTTTAGCGGCTTCTGCCATGAAATGTACTCCGCAGAATACGATCATATCAGCATTAGTGTCTTTTGCCTGTCTTGCCAGCTGTAAAGAATCTCCAAGAAAATCAGCGATATCCTGAATTTCTCCCGGCTGGTAGTAATGGGCCAGAATAACAGCATTCTTTTCCTCTTTAAGCTTAAGAATGGCTTTCACCAGTTCTTCTCCCTGAGGAATAGCAATATCTTTTATATCCAGAAATCCCCTTACAGGAATTGCAGATTTAGCTTTTTCTAATGTTTCGGTACTCATATCAACCTCAATTTTTTATTATCAGAAGCTAGAGGTTAGAAATTAGAAGTTAGATTTTGAGAGTATTTGATTACTTCCATCTTCTGGCTTCTATCTTCCAGCCATTAATTACTGATAAAACTTTTTATTAAACTTTCTATTTCTTTTTTAGCGGTATCAAGATCTTCATTGATCACGATCTTATCAAACTCGCCGGCGTAGGTCATTTCTTCTGATGCCTTCGCTACACGGGTTTTTATAGTTTCTGCATCATCTGTATTTCTGGAAATCAATCTTCGTTCCAGCTCTTCAATGGAAGGTGGTTCTATAAAAATAGACAAGGCCTTTTCGCCGAAGTATTTTTTTAGTGAAATACCTCCTTTTACATCTACATCAAAAATAACAACTTTTCCCTGATTCCAGATTTTTTCCACTTCAGATTTTAAAGTACCGTAATATTTATCAGTGTATACTTCTTCATATTCCACAAAAGCATCTTCAGAAATTTTCTGTCTGAACTCATCCGGGGTCAGGAAATGATAATCTACCGCATGAACTTCGCTTCCTCTCGGTTGTCTTGTTGTACATGAAATAGAAAATTCCAGTTCTGGAAATGTTTCCAGTGAATGCTTTACCAATGTAGTTTTTCCGCTTCCTGATGGTGCTGAAAATATAATTACTTTATCCATTTTTTTGATTTCGGGTTACGGGTTTCGAGTTTGGTGTTGCATTCTTAGAAATAAGAATCACGCACCTCGTACCTCGTATCTATCTTTACAATACGTTTAACGTTTGTTCTTTAATTTTTTCAAGGTCATCTTTCATCATCACAACCAACTTCTGGATTTCTGCGTGATTGGCTTTAGATCCAAGCGTATTGATCTCCCTCCCGATTTCCTGAGAGATGAAACCCAGTTTTTTTCCATTGAAAGATTCGTTGTCCATTACTTCTTTATAATATTTCAAGTGCTGGGCAAGTCTTACTTTTTCTTCAGAAATATCGAGCTTTTCAGTGAAATAGGCCATTTCCTGATAGAAACGTGTTTCGTCAACATTTTCAAATTCTTTCAAAGATTTCTGATAACGTTCTTTCACGCTGACAATTCTTTCCTCCTCAAAAGGAATTACTTCCCCAAGATACTTATCAATATTCTGAATATTCCTGTTTAATTCTTCATGTAAAATACCACCTTCCGTTTTCCTGAATTCTTCAAATCTGTCTACGGCATTATTGACAATTTTAGCCAACGCTTCCCATTCACCTTCTGTAAGTTCATCAGGTCTTGAGGTAATGGCATCAGGAAGTCTTACTGCCATTTTCAGGTATTCAAAATCGGGACCGTCAGAAGCTATGTTTTTAAGTTCGTTGATATAAGAGTCTATTAAATTTTTATTGATTTTTACATCATTGGACTCTTCAAGGTTCTCAATATTAACGTAGCAGTCTACTTTTCCACGGATAATTCTATCGTTAAGAATTTTTCTGATTTCAAATTCTTTTTCTTTGTAACGTAAAGGAATTTTTATATTCAAATCAAAGCTCTTGCTATTCAGAGATTTAATATCAATTGTAATTTTTTTTCCTTCAAAAACATCTTCGGCTCTACCGAATCCGGTCATTGATAAAATCATAGTTTTTTATTGTTCTACAAAGATAAACATTTAAGTCTATACTATAATACCATGAAACTTCAACATAAAATATATGATTATTCAATTTTAAATTGATTTAAACCATTACGTTTTGAATAAAGAAGTTAAGAATATTAAGATGAGCTTCGCTTTTTTAGCATAATACTTAAGGAAAACCTATTGGATTTTCTTCTTAATTAAACTTAACAGCTTAAATGTTCTTAATGGTTCAAAACAATTCGTAAATTTTTTGTATTTAAAAATAAAAATTCAAATAAGCATGTTTTCGTAAATTAGCGGGGTGAAAAAGAAAAATTTAATTTCTGTAGTAGGCCCCACCGGAATTGGTAAAACGAGGTTGGCAATTGATTTGGCCCAACATTTCAATACCGAGATTATTTCCTGTGATTCCCGTCAGTTTTTTAAAGAAATGAAAATAGGAACAGCTGCTCCTTCAGAAGAAGAACTGGCTGCCGCACCTCATCATTTTATAGGAAACCTTTCTGTGGAAGAATATTACTCTATCGGCCAGTATGAAGAAGATGCGCTTCAAAAACTCAATGAACTTTTTACCACTCATGACACTGTCATCCTTGTCGGTGGAAGTATGATGTATGAAAAAGCTGTGATAGAAGGTCTGCATGATTTGCCGGAAGCCAATGCTGAAAACCAGGAAAAGCTTCAGACAATGATGGAGCAGGAAGGAATTGAAAAGCTTCAGGAAATTTTACAAAATCTCAATCCCGAATATTTCAGTGTGGTGGATATTCACAATCACCGCAGACTTCTACGTGCTATTGACGTAATCTGGCAAACCAATACAAAATATTCTGAATTAATTGCAGTGTCACAAGATTCCAGAGATTTTAATGTGATCAGAATCGGAATTGAAGCTCCAAGGGAAGAACTGTATGACAGAATCAACCGCAGAGTGGATATTATGATGGAAAACGGATTGCTGGATGAGGTGAAAAGTCTTGAGAAATTCAAAGGATTGACGGCTTTACATACAGTAGGCTATGCTGAGCTGTTCAAATATTTTGACGGAGAGTGGGAGCTTGATTTTGCGGTTTCAGAAATTAAAAAGAATAGCCGCAGGTATGCGAAACGCCAGCTGACTTGGTACAGAAAGGCAGATGATATTCATTATTTACAGTTGGGATATTCTGAAAAAGACTTTGAAGATTTGCTGAAATGGATAGAGGAGCAGTTTGAAAAGTAAATACTGTTACATTATTAAATGACTTTAGAAGCTTTGAAAATATAGATTCCTACGGAATGACAAACTGGACGCTTAGTTTATCCATACAGTATGTCATTCCGTAGGAATCTAAGTTTATATTCATTGTAATAAACAGAAACAATACAAAAAATGCGGCTCTGAAAAGAACCGCACTTCAACAAATATAATTTAATTTACTACTTCCAACCGCCGCCTAAAGCTCTGTATAAATCTACAATGCTGCTTAATCTCTGTCTCTTAATGGAAGCCAGATTCAACTCTGCCTGTAGGAAATTCCCCTGTGCTGTAATCACTTCCAGGTAATTGGCTGAACCTCCTTTATATAAAAGCTGTGCACTTTTAATTCCGTCTTTCAGTGTAGTGGCCTGCTCTGTAGCTTTCTGTTCCTGAACTTTTAAATTCTCATTGGAAACCAATGCGTCAGCAACTTCACCCACCGCATTCAATACAGACTGACGGAACGCAAGAACATTTTTCTCTCTTTGAATTTTAGCTACTTCCAGATTTGTTTTCAATTGTCTTTTCTGGAAAATAGGCTGGGTAATTCCTCCTAAAACCGATCCGAATAACGAAGCCGGAATCTGGAACCAGTTATCAAATTTGAAGGAATTCACTCCTCCGTTAGCTGTAATTTTTAATGCCGGATACATATTGGCCTGAGCAATTCCTACCATGGCATTGGATTCTAATAAAACCAATTCCTGCTGACGAACGTCCGGTCTTCTGCTTACCATTGCTGCAGGAAGTCCGGCAGAAATGTTTTGTGGTAAGGAAGTATCAGACATTTCGAGCGTTCTGTTGACTTTATTAGGAAGTTCTCCCACCAGAATGCTCAATGCATTTTCCTGAATGGCAATATTCTGTTCCAGCTGGGCAATCAGAAGTTCTGTTGCCTGTTTTTGTGCAGCAGCCTGCTGTACTCCCAAAGAAGTATTATCGCCGCTTTCCCACATTTTTTGTGTCATTAATAGCGTATTGCTGGTCAGTTCCAGATTGGATTTTGCAATAGCCAGTTGTTTATCAAGCATCAGCAGGTTATAATATCCTTGAGCAATGGCTGCTACTACCTGAGTCTGGACTGCTTTTGAACCTTCATAAGTCTGAAGGTACTGCATTCTTGAAACTTCTTGCTGGTTTTTGATTTTTCCCCAGATATCAGCTTCCCATGAAAGGTTGAATGCTGCATTATAATCCTCAACATGGCTTGAGCCTAAAAATAAATTTAAGCTTTGCCCGTTCATGCTGTTTTTGGAAGGCCTTGAGATCTGTCCGCTTACTCCGAAACCTACATCCGGATATTGCATATATTTTGCCTGTTTCAGTTTTTCCTGTGAAGCCGCAACCTGCTTTAAGGCAATTTGAAGATCATAATTATTTTTAATTCCTTTTTCAATCAGTTCCTGTAAAATAGGATCGCTGAAAAACTGTTTCCACTCCAGGTTGGCGATGCTGGCAGTGTCGGCAGTTGCAGTATACTGAAACTTTTCCGGAAGCGGCAGATCAGGCTCCGTGTATGCCAGTTTTGACACACACGATACAGAGCCTATAGCCAGCGCAAAAGTTAGAATAATATTTTTTACTCGTTTCATAGTTTTTAAACTTTTAATTGAATACAAAACTTAGAGAGGTTTCTATTGATGCAAAATTGTCTTTAGTAGGAGAAAATCTTTAGCTTTTGTAAACCATTAAGAATAGGCAGGTGAATAGTTAACCCCTTTAGTCTTAAAGTTTTCTCTAAGTTTTTGTATTTCATTTTTTATTAGTGACTGGCAGCTAAAAGTTCTTCCTCCATTTGTTTTTTCAGAAGTCTTTTCTTTTTTCTGCTCGGCATTTTTTCATGCAGATACTGGAATATTACATACATTACCGGAATAATGAAAATTCCGAATAGTACTCCGGTAAGCATTCCTCCTACAGTACTATAACCGATAGAATGGTTCCCTTTTGAAGATGCACCTTGCGTCCAGATCAATGGAAGCATTCCCACGATGAAGGCGAAAGAGGTCATTAAGATCGGTCTTAAACGTAATCTTGATGCCTGAAGTGCGGATTCAATTAATGATTTTCCTGCTTTTCTTCTCTGTACAGCAAACTCTACGATCAGGATGGCATTCTTAGCCAATAGTCCGACAAGCATGATCAATCCTACCTGAACATAAATATTGTTATCAATTCCTGCCAATCCTGTGAAGGCAAATACTCCGAAAATCCCTGTTGGAATAGTAAGAATAATAGCAAAAGGAAGCACATAACTTTCATACTGAGCAGCCAGCAGGAAGTATACAAACAGAATACTTAAGAAGAAGATAAATGCAGTCTGTCCGCTCGTTTTGATCTCCTCACGGGTAATTCCTGTCCACTCATATCCATATCCTCTAGGTAGTGATTGCTGGGCAACTTCTTCTACCGCTTTGATGGCATCTCCGGTACTGTATCCCGGTTTTGGAGTTCCGTTGATCGTTACGGCGTTGAATAGGTTATTTCTTGTTACCGTTTCAGGTCCGAAAGATCTTTTTAACTTTACTAATGTTTTTGCAGGAACCATTTCGCCTGATTGATTTTTAACATAAATTCCTTCCAGTGAATTGATGTCTGTACGGTAAGGAATATCGGCCTGAGCCATTACTCTGTAATATTTTCCGAATCTGTTGAAGTCCGATACAAAGCTACTTCCGAAATAAATCTGCATGGTCTGCATCAGTTCTGTTACCGAAACACCCAACTGGTTGGCTTTATCCGTATCCACATCAATAGTGTACTGAGGATTTCCAGCTGCATAAGTGGTAAAGGCAAAAGCAATTTCCGGACGCTTCATCAGCTCACCAATGAACTGCTGAGTGGTTGTTCCCAACTGTTCAAAAGAACTGTTTGTTTTATCCTGAAGCATGAACTCAAATCCGGAAACGTTACCGAAACCTTGTACAGTAGGGAAGTTGAAGAAGAATGCATTGGCATCTTTTACCTGGCTTACCTTTCCTGTTAAAGTTCCTGCAATCTGATCAGGATCTTTCATCTCACCACGCTTGTCATAATCTTTAAGTTTAATGAAACCTGCAGAATATGGAGAAGCGTTAGCATTACTGATAAAGTTCATCCCGTCGGCTACCCAAAGGTGATTCGTTGCCTTTTCACCATTGATGATCTTGTCGATCTGAGCCGTCGCTCTGTGTGTTCTTTCCAATGAACTTCCCGGAGGAGTATTTACCGCATATAATACAAATCCCTGATCTTCAGTAGGAATAAATCCTGATGGTGCTTTTTTAATCAGGAAGACACTTGCTGCTGTAATTACTACAAGACCTCCTATCGCAACCCATTTATTTTTGATTAAAAACTTAAGACTGTAGATGTATTTTCTGGTCATGCTGTTGAAGCTGGCATTGAATGCATTGAAGAATCTTGCACCAAAACCTTTTTTATGACCGTGCTCACCATGTTCTCCCTGAGGATCATTCAGGAACATTGCACATAATGCCGGACTTAATGTCAATGCGTTTACTGCTGAAATTAAAATCGCGATAGCTAATGTAAATGCGAACTGTCTGTAGAAAACTCCTGCAGGCCCCTGCATGAAGCCAACCGGAATAAACACCGCACACATGACCAATGTAATGGAGATAATCGCTCCTGAAATTTCGCTCATTGAGTTCATCGTAGCATGCTCTACCGGCATTCCCGTCTGTTCCATTTTAGAATGGACGGCTTCTACCACCACAATCGCATCATCCACTACAATACCAATGGCCAGAACTAATGCAAACAGTGTAAGCATGTTAATACTGAAACCAAATAACTGCAGGAAGAAGAAGGTTCCGATAATTGCGACAGGTACTGCAATGGCAGGAATTAACGTAGATCTGAAATCCTGAAGGAAAATATATACTACGATAAATACCAGAATGAAGGCAATCACTAATGTTTCCACAACCTGATGAATAGAAGCATCCAAAAAGTCTTTGGAATTATACATGATGATGGGTTTTACTCCTTTGGGAAGGGTAGTTTCCATTACTTTTACCTGCTTTTCAATTTCCGTAAGGATTTCGTTAGCATTGGATCCTGCAGTCTGTAAGATCGCGAATCCGGCAACCGGTTTTCCATCCACTCTGTTGGTAGCAGTGTAGGTGTAAGAACCAAATTCTACTCTTGCGACATCTTTCAATCTTAGGAAAGAGCCATCACTATTTGCTTTGATAGCAATGTTTTCATAGTCTTCACCCTTGTTCAGTTTTCCTTTATATTTAAGGATATACTCGTAAGTTTCCTTACTGCCCTGTCCAAGACGGCCCGGAGCCGCTTCAAGGTTGTGATCTTTAATGGCTCCCAAAACTTCCTGAGGAGAAAGATTGTTAGCCGCCAGTCTATCCGGTTTCAGCCAGATTCTCATCGAGTAATCCCTTGTTCCGAATACCTGAGCCTGTGCTACTCCCGGGATACGCTGTATCTGTGGAATAACATTAATTTTCAGGTAGTTTTGAAGGAATAATTCATCATATTGTTTTGCATCTTCACTGGTTAATCCCATGAACATAATCATACTGTTCTGAACCTTCTGTGTGGAAATTCCCGCCTGTACCACTTCCTGAGGCAACTGGCTCATCGCTTTGGATACACGGTTCTGTACGTTTACCGCGGCATTATCCGCATCAGCACCTTGCTTGAAGAAAACGCTCAGGGTCATAGTTCCGTCGTTACTGGAGTTGGAGGTCATATACGTCATGTTCTCAACTCCGTTTACCGCTTCCTCAATAGGCGTAGCAACAGAACGGGCTACAACCTCAGCATTAGCTCCAGGGTAGAATGCCGTTACCTGAACACTCGGTGGAGCGATGTCCGGGAAGAGGGCAATCGGTAAATTAAAGAGAGACAAAGCTCCCAATAATAAGAGGATTATGGAGATGACCGTTGAAAGGACCGGTCTTTCTATAAATTGTTTTAACATAAGAAGTTTATTTTTTTAAGTCTTCTGTATTCGGAAAAGGATTATAATGGTTTCGCTTTTAATAAGCTGTCAGAAGAAATATTTTTCGGCTTGATAGAAGCACCGTCTTTTAAGTTTCCGATTCCTGTGTAAACTATTTTTTCTCCGGGTGCAAGCCCTTCAGAAATAAAATAATAGCTATCCGTTTTTCCTGATATTTTGATCGGTCTTCCGGTTACCTTCTGATCTTTACCCATTACATAGACATAAGTTTTATCCTGAATTTCGAAAGTAGATTCCTGCGGAATTAC
Organism: Chryseobacterium gleum; assembly: GCF_900636535.1. NCBI lineage: Bacteria > Pseudomonadati > Bacteroidota > Flavobacteriia > Flavobacteriales > Weeksellaceae > Chryseobacterium > Chryseobacterium gleum. The sequence goes on along the minus strand of NZ_LR134289.1, from coordinate 2,664,131 downwards.
TACAGCATTCGAAATCAGTTGAGGCATACGCACTCTTCCGGTGTTTCCGGTTCTTAAAGTTCCGTTGGCATTAGGAAATACAGCACGTACACTGATGGCTCCTGTAGTTTTGTCAAACTGTCCGTCTACGATGCTTAGTTTTCCTTTTTCAGGATATGTACTGTTATCAGCGATCACCAGTTCTACCATTGGCATATTTTTCAGTTTCTCTTCTAAAGTCGCTCCCGGATATTTATTCTGAAAGCCAATGAAGTCAAGTTCACTTAAAGAGAAATAGGCATAGATTTCACTGATGTCAGATAATAATGTCAATGGATTAGGATCTGTTCTGGAGATCAGACTTCCTTTTTTGTAAGGAATTCTTCCTATATAACCACTTACAGGAGCGGTAATGGTGGTAAATCCTACATTGATTCTGGCGCTTCCTACAGAGGCTCTTGCCTGTGAAGCAGCAGCAACAGCAGCTTCGTAATTGGCTTTGGCTGTTTTAAGCTGTACATCAGAAACTACCTTTGCAGCAACCAGTGGCTGAAGTCTGTCTACTTCTACTTTTGCTTTCTGAATATTAGCATTGGCAGCCTGCAGATTAGCCTGTGCCATGTTCATCTGTTCGCCATAGCTTCTGGAATCTATTTTAAATAATGGCTGTCCTGCTCTTACATAAGAGCCTTCCTCTACATAGATTCTGTCAAGATAACCGTCTACCTGAGATCTGATTTCAACATTGTTTTTTCCTTCCAAAGCAGTAGGGAATTCCTGATATGTAGTAGCGGGTGATGTAATAACGGTATAAACCGGAAGTTCTGGAGCTGGCGGCGCAGCATTGGTGCCTTCTGCGGCCTTAGTGCAGCTCTGTAAAAGAATTATACTTGCAATAAGTACAATAAACCTTGTTTTTCCAGGTATTTTCATTGTTAGTTTAATTTTTAATGAAGTGTTAGATTTAAGTAAAGTTCTTTTGATAAATGCTGTTTTTTTTCCTAACAGTGTTAATAGTTAGTTCAAAAAAAATTACAGGATTTTTAATGTGCAATTAAGTCAATCGTTTCCATAGCTGAATTTTTTAATGTTGCTTTTATATATAAGATGAGGTGTATATGTGTTAATTTTACTAACAGTGTTAATTGATAAGCAAAAAATGATTACTTTTAACAGCTGAATGTTATGAATTGCTTCATAATAATTTTATTTTTTAGTCAGGAATAAAAGAATAATTTACATTGATTCAGTGTTAATTTTCCTAACAGTGTTAACTTTTAATTCAAAAAAAATTTACAAAGACTTAATAAAAGCCGAAACAGTTTCGTCCAAGGTCGTCTTATTCATCGTTGAAGGGATATCAGCAGTACGCATCATCATAATAGAGATCATTCCGTGAACGGCGGAAAACAGGGCATGAGACATATGACAGGCATTGTCTGGATTGGACCCGTTTTTCTTAATAATCTCATAAGTACATTCATAGATCAGTTCCTGGAATGATGAGAATTCCTTTTTCATCTGTCCTTTTCCACAGCATTGCATTCCAAGACCAAACATCAGCTGGTAATATTCCTTATTTTTAAAAGCAAAGTTCCAGTATGCATCCACAATCGCAACAAGCTGCTCTTCCGGAGTGTCATGTTTTTGCTGAGCTTTTAACAATTCTATGTGTAACTTGTGAAAGCCATCTAATGAAATTTCAAACAGGATGGCATCTTTGTTTTCAAAATAATCATATACTACAGGAGCACTGTACTCAATAGCATCTGCTATTTTACGCATAGAAAGTGAACCCCAGCCTTCGGTTTTAGCCAACGTAAAAGCAGCCTGCAAAATATTTGCACGGATGGATTCTTTTTCTCGTTGACGGCGTTCATGTAGACCCATGATATTTTTTTACTAACAGCGTTAGCAAAACTACAAACTTTTTGATATAACTTCCAAAGGATATTTTGAGTTTTATGGGTTCACCTACTTTTTAAAGAAAATTAATTAAAGGCTGGAAGCTTGAAGAATGGGAGCTGGAAGTTATTTGTAAGGTCAAATAATATAATAATAGAATTTGACTATAACTATTTTGGAGACTTGAAAATCTTCCTGTTCCTTCTTGGATTAAAAACTAAAATGTCTATTTCAGAACCCGACTCAATTAACAAAAGAAATAATTATCTTTGCCAGTAAAGAAAAAAGGATATGAATACTCCATCAAATATGCTGGCATTAGGAACAAAAGCACCGTTTTTTGAACTTCCTAACCCGTCAAAAACGAATGAACTTCAGTCTTTGGAAGAACTGAAAGGAGAAAAAGGAACACTGGTCATCTTTATGTGCAACCATTGTCCGTTTGTTCTTCATGTGATTGATAAGATTAATGAATTATACGAAGATTACAACGAAAGAGGCATTGAATTCATTGCAATCAATGCCAATGATATTGAAAAATATCCGGCAGATTCTCCGGAAAAAATGATTGAATTCCAGATTGAAAGAAGATTTGATTTTCCTTATTTATTCGATGAAAGCCAGGCAGTAGCCAAAGCATATGATGCTGCGTGCACACCGGATTTTTATTTCTTCGATGATAAACTGGATTTGGTATACAGAGGTCAGATGGATGATTCAAGACCGGGAAATAATAAAGATGTAACCGGAGAAGATTTAATCATTGCTTTTGAAAATCTTTTAGCTGGAGAGCCTCAGGAAGAAATTCAAAGACCAAGTATGGGATGTAATATTAAATGGAAATAATTGCTGGTTTCTAGTTGTTTAGTTACTGGTTTTTACTAATACAAAGCTGCTCTTTGGGAGTGGCTTTTTTGTTGATCGCAATATAGTTCACCTATTATTCACACAGTTTGTCACTCCGTAGGAGTCTCGGCACAGCTTGTATTCTTTTATTGTAAACCTCTGAAAAGTAAGTCTGGATTCCTACAGAATGGACAAAAACAACGTTTAGTATAACCATACGAATTGTCACTCCGTAGGAGTCTCAGCACAACTTGAATTCTTTATTGTAAACTTCTAAAAAGTAAGCCTGGATTCCTACGGAATGGACAAGCACAACGTTTGGTATAACACAAATTGTCGACAATAACCCAAACAAATTGTCAAAAACTTATTTTAGCTTTAGTCTCCTGTTCAACCTTTAGATCCAGATTCACTTTATTATGCGTATGATTTCTTATAAACTCAGATGGTGTTTTCCCCGTATATTTTTTAAACATTCTGTTGAAATACGTTACATTATTAAAACCACATTGGTAACTGCATTCTGAAATAGACCTGTCCTGTACCATTAAGAGACATGCCTTATTGATTCTGTATCTGTTTACAAACTCTGTAAAAGTGATCTGTGTTGCTTTTTTGAAAAAATTACAGAAAGCTGGTAGTGTGAGGTTGGCAAGTTTTGCAACGTCTTCAATATCAATTTCCTTGTCATAATGGTGTTCTACATAGGTAAAGATATTTTCAAGGCGAGCTTTATTTTTGGAAATAATCGTGTAGGGCATAATTTCTTTATTCAGAAGATCATAATCTTCACATTTCGAAAGTTCAAAAAGAATTTCCAAAAGCAATAAATATCTTTTGTAGCCTTCTGATTCCAGCATAAGTTTCAATTTGGGAAGCATTACTTTTTTTACTTTATGGTGAAAGTGAATCCCGTATTTTGAAAGTTCCAAAAGATTTTTGATGGATCGGGCTTCTACTTCCTGTTCAGGAAACTGAAGGATTTCTTCCTTAAACTGAAGGACAATTTCTTCATGAGGGTCAATGGAGTTCAGCCCGAATCCGGAGTGAGGAATATTAGACCCGATTAATACAAGATCTCCATTCGTGTAATTACTTTTATGGTATCCGACATGGCGGGTTCCGCTCCCGGAAATGACACATACCAGCTCAATTTCGGGATGATAGTGATATTCCCATTTGAATTCTGAAATAGGAGAATTATTATGAATAGTGCGGAATGAACTCTTTTCATTAGGAATCACCCTTTCAAAAGTAACTTTCATTTAATTAATCATATTTAATTCTTAAAAATACTAATTATATTAATATAGTTCAAATATTGATTTACTGTGTTAAATTATCGTTAACACAAATGCTTCTATCTTAGCCGGCAAGAAGTAACCTGAATGAAAAATAGTAACATCAAGGCCGTTTTATTTTTAAATTATTTTGTCTTTGCCATTCTTCTGAATTCTGTAGGAACAGTGATCCTGCAGGTACAGCAGAATTTTGGAATTTCAAAATCCTCGGCCAGTGTTCTGGAAGGCTTTAAAGATCTTCCGATTGCCATATGTTCATTCATTCTTGCTTCATTTCTTCCCAAAATAGGAATCCGGAAATCAATGCTGATTGCCCTGCTGCTGGTAAGCAGTATGTGTTTTATAATGCCGTTTACCAATTCCTTCTGGGTTTTCAAATTATTATTTGCCACTGTAGGAGTTTCATTTGCCCTGATCAAAATATCGGTTTTTACTTCTATTGGATTGGTAACTGAAACAGATAAGGAACATTCCAGTTTTATGGGATTTCTGGAAGGGTTTTTCATGATCGGAGTATTAGCCGGGAATGTTTTGTTCAGTTTATATATTGACGATCATAATCCGGAATCTACCCAATGGCTGAATGTTTATTGGGTTCTCGGAGGGCTTTCCAGCTTATCTTTTATATTCCTTTTCTTTTCAAAACTGGATGAGAAAGAAGCGAAAAGTGAGAAAACAGATCTGTTGGGAGATTTAAGAAACAGTGCAAGTCTGTTCAGTTATAAAAAAGTGTTGTGCTTTTTATTATGCGCTTTCCTTTTTGTACTGGTAGAGCAGAGCTTTCAGACCTGGACTCCCACTTTTTATAAAGAGATTTTAAAAGTGCCGACTTCTATGAGTATTCAGGCGGGAGCAGTTTTGGCAGGCGCTTTCGCACTGGGAAGATTCTTGTCAGGTTTCTTCTCTAAAAAATTCAGCTGGATCTATGTGGTTTCTTTTTGTGTAATAGGTTTTGCCATTAGTTTGCTTCTGGTTCTGCCATTAACTCACAATATTCATATAGATACCAATACAAGTTGGCTGAATGCACCTTTGGTCGTGTATTTATTTCCTCTGATGGGAGGTTTGCTGGCACCTATTTATCCGAGTATTAATTCTGTAATTCTGGCGTCGATACCGAAATATTTGCACAGTGCCATGTCAGGGTTGATTGTTGTTTTCTCAGCAATCGGGGGAACTATAGGTTCCATCATTACCGGTTTTGTGTTTCAGGAATTCAGTGGACAGCGGGCATTCTATCTGTCTTTGATTCCTCTTTCATTACTGATCACTTCAGCGGTTTTCATGAATAAATTAAAAATTAATCCTAAAAAATAACAATGAGTAATCAACTTTATATAAACGATATCCAAACCCTTTTTGATGACGTGCAGAGATCTGAAATTTTTGAGGATCAGAAAATGATGACGGATGCAGTTCCTCTGTTTCCCATTGTAAAGATCAATGAAGATTATGAAAAAACGAAAGACAGTCCCAGTTTTGATCTGAAGGGTTTTGTAATGGCTCATTTTGACTTTCTAGGAGCCAGAGTTTCTGTTCAGAGAGAAGATCATCTTCTGATTGTGGATCATATTGAAAAATTATGGGACGAACTGACCCGAACGGCATATGAGGAAAAAGGAACCCTGTTAAAATTACCGAAACCTTATATTGTTCCGGGCGGCCGTTTTAATGAGTTTTTCTATTGGGACAGTTATTTTATCATGCTTGGATTACAAGCTTCCGGCAGGATAGAAATGATGGAAAATATTATTGAGAACTGTTCTTACCTTATTCAGAATGTAGGATTTGTTCCCAATGCGAGCAGAACTCATTTCCTGAGCAGGTCACAGCCTCCTTATTTTTCATTAATGCTGGATCTTCTTTTTGAAACAACTCATGACCAGGAAATTTATACAAAATATTATGACACTCTTGAAAAGGAGTATGCTTTCTGGATGGATGGCGAAGAAGGACTTGAAAACAATTCCAGTATAAAAAGAGTGGTAAAAACACTAGACGGAGATATTCTTAACCGGTATTACGATGCAGAAAATTCACCACGTCCTGAAAGCTATCTGATCGATATTGAAGATCATGAAAAAGCAACAGGAGCTGAATTTTACAGAAACATAAGAAGTGCCTGTGAGTCAGGCTGGGATTTTTCCAGCAGATGGTTCGCAGACGGACAAAATATACAGACAATAGAAACGCTGAACCTTGCACAGGTTGACCTGAACTGCCTTTTGTGGCATCTGGAAATGACTTTGGCAAAATCTTCAGCACTTCAAAATCTGAATGAAAAAGAACACTATTTTTCAGAAAGAGCAGCAAACCGAAGACAGATGATCAATCAATATTTCTGGGATGAAAACACTAAGATTTACAAAGATTATCACATTAAAAAAAACACAAAAACACCGTCTGAACATATTGCTGCTCTTTACCCTTTATTCCTTGGTATTGCAGATCAGAAGCAGGCTGAAGCAGTTGCAGAAGCGGTGGCTGAAAAATTTCTTTATCCGGGAGGCTTGGTGACGACCACTAAAAATTCAGGACAGCAATGGGATCTTCCCAATGCGTGGGCTCCTTATCAATGGCTGGGGTTCAAGGCAATGAAAAATTACGGCTTTGATGAACTGGCAGAAAAAATTAAAAATAACTGGTGTTCCAACGTAGAAAGAGTCTACCAGAATACCGGGAAACTGATGGAAAAATACAATGCATTAGACACAGAAACAATAGCAGGCGGCGGGGAATACCCCAATCAGGATGGATTCGGCTGGACGAATGGAGTGTATTTACAATTACAACAAAACTGAAACTAACTATAAAAATAAGGCTATGAAAAAAAAATCAATCTTTTTAATCGCCGCAACAGCTACGTTATATTTTAATAATGCTTATGCCCAGGAAACACCGCAGGATTCTGCAAAAGTTTCCTCCATCGATCAGATTGTCATCACAGGAAACTCAAATCCTAAGAAAAAAATAGAATCCAGTACAGCGATTTCCACATTCAGTTCCAAAGAAATTCAGAAGCAAAATCCGATCAGTGCAGCTGCTTTATTGCAGAGAGTTCCCGGATTTGCTGTGGAAACCTCTGGAGGTGAAGTAGGTAACAACCTTTTTGCAAGAGGTATTCCTTCTGCCGGAGCCTATGAATTTGTACAGGTACAGGAAGATGGTCTTGCGGTTTTTGAAGACGGCGCACTTCAGTTTGCCAATGCGGATAATTTTTTCCGTGTAGATAATTCCGTAAGCCGTATGGAAGCTTTGAGAGGAGGTTCAGGATCTATTTTTGCAACCAATTCTCCCGGCGGTCTGATCAACTTTATTACAAAAGAAGGAACCAATGATTTCAGAGGTACGGCAAAGCTGGAAACCAGTACCTACGGATTAATGCGTACTGATGTTAATGTAGGCGGAGCATTGGTTCAGGATAAATTGTTTTTCAATGTCGGTGGCTTTTACAGAACAGATGACGGTATCAGAAAAACAGGCTTCAAAGCCAATAACGGAGGGCAGATCAGAATGAATCTGAAATATGTTTTTGATAAAGGATATGTGAAAGTTTACTACAAAAAACTGGATGACAGAAATACATTCTTCCTTCCCATTCCTTTGATCCAAAACGGAAATAAACTGAAAGGATTTCAAGGTTTTGATCCCAACTATGGAACCTACAGCTACAGAGCTATCAGCCAGCTGAATATTCCGCAGGCCGGAGGAGGATTTTTCAACAGAAATCTTGAAGACGGAATTCATCCGAAAGTTGATGTTGTAGGTGCTGAATTTAAATATGATCTTGGAAAGAATTTCAGTGTTTTAAACAAGACAAGATATACGGATATCAATATGAACTATACCGGGATTTTTCCGGCAGGAGGTCCGAAGCAGGCTTCTAAATATGCAACAGATCAGGTAAAAGACGGCGGACTTGGGATGAGTGACTATCAATATTCTCTGGTAAGCAACGGAGCTGTTGTAAATCCTGAGTTTGTTCAAAAATTAGGATTCTGGGCGATTGATAAGCAGATGAATAATTTTGTGAATGATCTGCAGTTCAATTATAAATTCGATAAAGGAAACGTTACAGCAGGTTTTTACAAATCCAACTGGAAATCCCAGCAGTACTGGAACTGGAGCAATATTCTGACAACAGCTACAGACAGACCTGAGCTTTTGAATCTGGTAAATCCATCTCTTAGCCCATCCGATGACGGATACTCCAAGACTTACAACGGAGTGATGGATATGACATTTTTACAAAGACGAACACAGACTCAGGGAAGTTTGAATGACCTTTATGTAAACTTAGACTATAACATTACCGATGCCTTAAGTATGAATGGAGGGCTTCGTTACAGCCATGACTATTATAAAGGAAATTTTGCCAACACAACAACTGCCAATTTAAATAACTCCGGGTTAACCACTGATGGAACTCATGGTTTCAACACGACTACAGCGGATGATAATATGAGCGTATTGGGAAATAAATATACCTACTGGAATTATAATATAGATAAAGTTTCTTTCACATTGGCTGCCAATTATAAGATCAACAGGGAGAATGCTGTATATGCACGTTTTTCCAATGGTTTCAGATCTCCGAATGAGGAAGCGTATTACAATTATTTTTCCAACCCGACACCGGATAAACCTTTAAAATCAGTAACAACCAACCAGCTGGAAGTAGGATACAAATATTACTCGCGTACTTTTGATGTAGCAGTGATTCCGTTTTATTCTACATTAAAGAATCTGTCATTTACCGATATCTTTTCTGATGGAAAATCTGAAAACACTTTTGCCAATACACAAAACTATGGAGTTGAGGTGGAAGGATATGCCCGCTTATTCAATAATATTTTAGAACTTACCTTCAACGGAACTATTCAAAGTCCAAAATATAAAAACCTTGAAGCAGGAAGTGTTCTGGAAGGTAATGTAGTAAGAAGAATGCCGAAATTTTATTTCAATATTTCTCCGGCAGTGAATATCACAAAAGAATGGAGAGCTTATGTAAGCATGAATTATTATGGAAAACGTTTCCAGGATGAGAAGAATGTACAGACATTGCCTTCTTTCACAGAATTTGGAGCAGGAATGTCTTATCAGTTAGGGAAAATACGTTTTGCAGTGGATGGTACCAATATTTTCAACACCATTGGTATTACAGAAGGAGATCCGAGAGCAGGATCGCCAAACGGGGATGGAATCATCATGGCCAGACCTATTATGGGGGCTGCTGCCAGAGCATCAATCACTTTGGATTTCTAAAATCTGTTTCTTTATAACAACAAAACCGTCGGAATTTCTGACGGTTTTGTATTTTTTATATAAGTTATCAGCCTAAGTTTGATTCAAAACATTTATAACTCTCAAACCCTAAAATTCTCCGACTCTCTTACTTCAAAAACGGATTATACTGTTTCTCAAAGCCGATTGAAGTAGGATTTCCATGTCCTGAAAAAACCTGGGTATCATTATCTAAAATAAAAAGTTTCGTTCTGATTCCTTCAATCAACTGATCATAATTTCCTTTATACAGATCTGTTCTTCCTATGCTGCCTTCAAAAAGCACATCCCCTGAAATCATGAATTTTTGATTTTCGTTATGATATACCACGCTTCCGGGAGAATGTCCCGGAACATGATAAATTTTAAACTTTTCTCCATCCAGATCCAGCTCTTCTCCTTCTTTAATATATTCGATCTCTACTTTTACAGGATCTATCTTCATTCCAAATCTCACACCGCTTGCCTGAAGCATGTCCAGTACTTCCTGGTCTTCCTGATGCATATTCACAGGAACTTTAAAAGTGTCAAAAGCCCATTGCAGCCCGAAGACATGGTCAATATGAGCATGTGTCAAAAGAATTTTCTGAATCTTCAGTCCTTTCTCAGTAATGAAATTATCAATAGCCTGAGTTTCCTGAGCATTCATATTTCCCGGATCTATTAACCAGGCATTTTTATTTTCGTTATAGATGATGTAAGTATTTTCGCTGGCAAAATTGAAAACGAAACCTTGAATCTGAAGCATATCTGAATATTTTTTATTCAAAAATACGATATTATTAAGAAAATGGCTATTTTTCGCTATCTTCGTCATAATGAAAACTTTGCGAATACTCTTACTTTCTTTGAGCGGATTGGTTTTTGGGCAAAATATCCAAAGTATCCAGCTGTTCAATCCTCAGACCAATGACGAAACTCCTGTCATTAAGATAGGAGAACAATTGGTTCTTGGTTTTGATGATCTTACCAACAGCAGTCAGATCTACCGGTATACATTCAAACATTATGACAGAAACTGGAATGAAGATAATCTGTTTTTTACAGAATTTGCTACCGGAAGTATGAATGCACTTCTGGACCAGTTTCAGTATTCTTTCAATACATTGCAGGCTTATACTCATTATAAACTGGTTTTTCCGAATGATAAAATCCAGCTGAAAGTTTCAGGGAATTATGAGCTGATTGTTTATAAAGATTCAGCTGATCAGCCTCTTTTCAAAAAAAGGTTTTATCTGGTGGAAGATGTAACTTCTGTGGGATTAAATATTTCAAGATTTGCAGATGCAAAAAATCCGAACGTTAACCAGAGGGTGGAAGTGAACGTTTCTCCGAAAGGAGGAGATATCTCTTCCAATGTCAATTCAATCACGATGAATGTGATGCAGAATAACAACCCGAATATGGTGATTTCCAATCTTAAGCCGAGCAGTGTTTTAGGAAATCAGATACTTTTCCAGCAGATGAACCTCGTTTTTCCGGGAGACAATGAGTTTTATTATTTTGATAATAAAAATATGAATATGGCAGCAGATATGGTGCGTGCCACGGAAATAAAAGATGATGTCAACCAGACTTATCTTCATCCTGTATGGGCTTTTCCCCTGAATTACCAATATCAGCCTGACGTCAATGGTGCATGGTATTACAGAAGAAATGACCTGGGAAGAGAAAGAGATGCAGAAAGAGAAGCTGATTATTCATGGGTACACTTTTATCTGGATTCTGATCCTGTAGACAAAGAGATTTATGTTTTGGGGGGATTTAATAATTATAAGCCAACAAAGGAGAACCAAATGCAGTATGATTCTGCCACTAAGCAGTATGTTGCTAAAATATTTCTGAAACAAGGTTTCTATAATTATGTACTTGCAACGAAAGAAGCAAACGGCCCATTGAACTTTGGAGAAGTGAATGGTAATTTCTGGCAAACGGAAAACCTTTATCAGGCATTTCTGTACTATGCACCTTTCGGAAGAAATTACGATGGACTTATGGGATATGGAGAATTCAGAACTCCGGTTGCGAATAAGCGTTAGTGATCTTACATTACTTATAAAATTACATACAAACGGGACTATCTCTTGAGATGGTCCTTGTTTTTTGTCCATATTAAAAGAATTAATCTCTTAAAATTCGGCTCAGGACTTAATTTTTTTAATTATAATGCACAGCATAGTGAAAAAAAATAATTCACAAAATTTTGATTTTAATTAAATATTTTAATATAAAATTTATATTACTGAAAAATTATATTTAAATAATTTTCTTTGTTTTAAAATCATCATTGTGTTTTGTTTATTGATTTATAATATCAATTGAATTTTATTCATTGTTTTTATTGTTTTATTGCGAAAAGTTTATAAATTCGTCATCACAATCAACCATTATTAATATGAAAACGAAATTTATCTTAGTGGCTAGCGTTGCTGCCTGCTCTTTTGTTTTTGGACAAAACACACCATCAAAATTAATTCCGGGTAAAAGTGGCTTACATGCCGAATTTATGAGATTTGACAAAAATGCGCCGGCATTCCAGGGAAGCCCTGTTTTATTTGACGAAGCATCTCAGAGACTGTCTCCCGCACAAGCCCGCAAACTAGGCCTGGAAAAGGATGCATTAGGTTTCGAAACTCAAAGATTCCAGCAAACCGTCAATGATATTCCTGTAGAATACGGAATGATGGCGGTACAGACAAAAAACGGTAAAATTGTAGGACAATCAGGAAAGTGGATTCTTAATGTGCCTAAAGGACTTGAGAAGAAAGCCAATATTTCTGAAAATATTGCTTTACAGAATGCTTTATCGTTTGTAGGAGCGGAATCCTATAAGTGGAAAAACAAAGAAGAGGAAGATTTTCTTAAAAAAGAAACCGGAGACCCTAATGCAAGCTATGCTCCTAAAGGTGAGTTAGTGTATTATTCAGATCCTGATGATGACAAGCTGAATGATTTAAGGCTGGCTTATAAATTTGATATTTATGCTGAAAAACCATTAAGCAGACAAAATGTTTTTGTAGATGCTAAAAATGGGAAGATACTAGGTGTAGATGCGATTATTCACGAAGTAAATGCTCCGGGAACAGCCGTTACAGCATATAGTGGAACCCGTAATATAACCACAGACTCATATAACGGAAGCTACCGCTTGAGAGAAACAGGAAGAAATGCCGGAACAGCTGTGGAAACATACAACCTGAAAAAAGGAACCAGCTATGCTTCTGCTGTAGACTTTACAGATACAGACAATAACTGGAATAATGTTAATACCAATAAAGATCAATACGCTACAGATGCTCATTGGGGAGCAGAGATGACAGTGGATTATTATTATACAAAATACGGGCGTAAGAGTATTGATAATAATAACTTTGCTATTAAATCTTATGTGCATTATTCTACCAACTATTTTAATGCATTTTGGGATGGTTCCAGAATGACTTATGGTGACGGAAGCTCTACTACAAACGGCGGAAAACCTTTAACAGCCATAGATGTGTGTGGTCATGAAATTACACACGGTTTAACTTCTAAAACAGCTAATCTTGCTTATCAGAGAGAATCAGGAGCTTTAAATGAAGGTTTCTCAGATATCTTCGGGAACTCTATAGAGCGTTGGGCAAGACCTACGCAGGCAAGCTGGACCCTGGGAGAAGACTTCAGTTATGTGATCAGAGATATGTCCAATCCAAATGCTTACAGCCAGCCGGATACTTATAAAGGGAAATACTGGAAAGATGCTACTACTACAGGATGTGCTGTACCGGGGCAAACTACCAATGACTATTGTGGAGTACACACTAACTCCGGAGTACTGAACTTCTGGTATTATCTTTTGGTAACAGGAGGCTCAGGAACTAATGATAATGGTTTTGCTTATAATGTTTCCGGAATCGGACTGGATAAAGCAGGCGCTATCGCTTACAGAACATTGACAACTTATCTGACTTCGTCATCCAATTATGCCAATGCCAGAACTTACTCTCTTCAGGCAGCAGCAGATCTATACGGTGCCGGAAGCAATGAGGTGACACAGGTTACCAATGCATGGAATGCAGTAGGTGTAGGAGGTGGAACTTCTCCTGCAGGCTTGGTAGCATCAACTTCAACTATTTCAGCTTATACCATCAGCCCGAATCCGGCAACTGACAGATTCACTGTAAACTTTGAAGGTAAAGCAGGAAAAGGAATTGTAGAGTTGGTAAGCCTTACGGGTAAAAAAGAAATTTCTGAAAAAGTTGAAATCACTGACGGAGTGAATAAACTTAACATCCAGTTACCTTCCAACATTCTTCCGGGAGTTTACATTGTAACCGTAAATGGGCAGAAAGCAGGAAACCTGATTAAAAAGTAACACCAAATAAATTTTTAATATATTCAACAAAAAGGCCGCAAGAACTAACTTGCGGCCTTTTGTATATTTTAAACGTATAAATTAAACCAGATAGAAATCGTTAAGCTTTTCTTCGCAAAGGATTTTTACCACTTCAATCCAGCGGTCTTCATCATTCAGACATGGGATATAATGGAAATTTTCTCCGCCTCCATGCAGGAACTGTTCTTTACCTTCTACGGAAATTTCTTCCAGTGTTTCAAGACAGTCAGAAACGAAAGCCGGGCATACAATAGCCAGATTTTTTATTCCTTTTTTACCAAGATTCTCAAGTGTTTCGTCTGTATAAGGCTCAATCCACTTGTCTTTTCCTAACCTTGACTGGAAAGAAACAATGGTTTTTTCTTTAGGCAAATTCAGTTTATCGATGACAAGCTGTGTCGTTTTATAACATTGGTGACGGTAGCAGAACTGATGACTTGGATTGTCTTCCCTAGAACAACAGTCATTAAGGTTACAGGTCCTGGTAGGATCTGTCTTATAAATATGTCTTTCCGGAACACCGTGATAAGAGAACTGAAGAGCATCGAAATTTTCTGGAAGCTTCTCTTTAATACTTTCTGCAAGGCAATTGATGTAAATATCCCTGTTGTAGAAAGGCTGAATATAATTGATCTTCACCTGTGGAAACTTCTTTTTCCTTACTTCTTCAGCTTTTTCAATTACAGTCTCAGTTGTACTCATCGCATATTGAGGATATAGAGGAAAAAGAACAATTTCAGTGATTCCCTGATCCACCAGTTTCTGAATACCGGTTTCAATGCTTGGTTCTGCATATCTCATCCCGATTTCCACCGGAACATCTACTACCTTTTGCAGTTTTTTCTGAATCTGTTCAGTAATAACAATCAGTGGTGAACCTTGATCCGTCCAAACCGTTTTATAGGCTTCTGCAGATTTTGCAGGTCTTGTTTTCAGGATAATTCCCTGTACAAGCAACGCACGGAAGATCCAGCGATAATCAATCACTCTTTCGTCCATCAAAAATTCATCAAGATATTCCTTTACGTCGTTTACAGAAGTTGATCTCGGTGATCCGAGGTTGACCAGTAAAATTCCTTTCTTATTCAATATTCTAATTTTTAATTATGAAACAGACGTTGTAAAATCTGTTACTAATTCTGCTACTTTAGCAAAGGTATTACTTTCCAGTAAGCCATTGCTGTCAAATTTGCCTTTTATCCCTTTTATCAATACCTGATGTTTATCATCTGTTACTGCACCCAGAGTTTTTAAAATCAATAACAACTCCTCATGTCCTTTTTCCCCGCTTGCGGAAGCTGTAATGACTGCTGTCGGTTTATCAGAAAAAACTGTTGTGGAAACACACCACTCCAACAGATTTTTTAATCTTCCAGGAATACTGAAAATATATTCCGGTGTGGAAAATATGACTCCAGCTGAATCTTTAATAGCTTCTCTGATCTTAAGAACTTCTTCAGGAGTATTGTTATCTGTTAATGCAGTATCAAAATGCGGAAGAACAGAAAGATCATCATAGATTTTGAAATCCGCATGACCCGCTTTTTTCAGTACCTGTTCCATCAGTTTCAGATTGCTGGAATTTTCAGAAGCACTTCCTATAATGATAACAATTTTCTTTCCGGCAGGCATTTTTTAACTGTTTTATCCGTTTACGGCTTCTACTTTTTCTACTAAGTCCGGAACGAATTGTTTTAGAATATTTTCAATTCCGTTTTTCAAAGTAGCTGTAGAACTTGGGCATCCTGAACACGCACCTTGCAGAAGCATTTTTGCCGTTTTATTCTCCTGATCATATTCCATCAGGGAAATCTTTCCACCATCATTTTCTACGGCAGGAGCTACATATTCATTTAAGATATCAGAGATTTTCTGTTCATCTTCAGTATAATCTCTGTTGATAATTTTTTCAACAGGGTTTTCATGTTTCTGAGGTTCTATTTTTGAAATCTCACCTCCGTTTTGAAGATATTCAGCAATAAGAGCACGGACAGTCATCATTACCTGATGCCATTCCACAGAATTATCTCTGGTAACGGCTACAAAGTTATCAGAAATGAAAACTTCCGTTGCAAAATCAAATTCTTTAAAAATAGCCTGAGCCAAAGGAACTTCTTCTGCAGCGTCTTTCGATTTTACTTCCACAAAACCCTCCATCAGTAATTTGCTTGAAACAAACTTCATTACATTCGGGTTCGGAGTCATTTCAGCATAAATCTGATACATTTCTTTTTTCTTCTGAAGATAGATTCTCGGGTTAGCCAGTAATTCATCTTCAATTACGTTTTTCAGACTTTCAGCAACATGTTCCCACTCCACAGTATCCTGCTTTGCCACAGCAACAAAGTTAGCTGTGATGAAAATTCTTTCCACAAACGGATAATTGAAAAGTTCCTGTGCCAATGGAATTTCTGATATATCTGAATTTCTGTCCAGCTCTAAAGAACCCGGGATGAGATTGTAGTCTGCTACAAATTTCATCACTTTTGGGTTTTCAGTTGGTTCTATAAGTACGGTACGCATTTTTTCGTTAAATTTGAGATACAAAAATACGCATTAGAAGTCAGAAGCTGAAGATAGAGAGTTAGATTTTTGCTATCGCTGTAATTTAGAAGTTAGATACCTGAAATTATATGGCAAATATCATATTCTCAAATCGGCTTATTTTCGAATTTTCAAATTAATATTATGGCACTTATAAAAGAACTTTTAGGAAAAGCACCACAGATCGGAGAGAATACATTTTTGGCAGAGACAGCAACCATTATTGGGGATGTTATCTTGGGAAAAGACTGCAGTGTCTGGTATAACGCAGTGATCAGGGGAGATGTTAATTATATCAGAATGGGAGACAAGGTGAACGTTCAGGATAATGCAATGCTGCACTGTACCTATCAGAAATATCCTCTGAATATCGGAAATAATGTCTCTATAGGACACAACGCGATTGTGCA
Source organism: Chryseobacterium gleum (assembly GCF_900636535.1). NCBI lineage: Bacteria > Pseudomonadati > Bacteroidota > Flavobacteriia > Flavobacteriales > Weeksellaceae > Chryseobacterium > Chryseobacterium gleum. The sequence continues at coordinate 2,647,488 of NZ_LR134289.1, read as the reverse complement.
TGGATGTACTATTAAAGATAATGTATTGATCGGGATGGGAGCCATTGTAATGGATGATTGCCTGGTAGAAGAAAATTCTATCATAGGAGCAGGTTCTGTCGTTACTCAGGGAACCCACGTTAAATCCGGAGAAGTCTGGGGCGGAGTTCCTGCAAAGAAAATCAAAGATATCAATGCACAGTTACTGGAAGGAGAAGTGAACAGAATTGCGGATAATTATGTGAAATATTCTTCATGGTATAAGGAAAATGTGAAGGATCATCAGTTTTAAAGATTGTCAATAGTCAATTCGCTGCGTTTGTCAATTATTTGAAGACATTCACTATTCATTGGCGAAAAATTCACGATTAACAAATATAAAAGCTCCGTCCCCGGGACAGAGCTTTTTTCGATTTGATATAGAACCTTTGCTTTATTGTTAGTTAGGGTCAGGTGTGATCATTCTTATCTTGCCATTGATGCATTTTAGGGATATAGGAGGCATGACCATCATACAGTCTGACACAATATTATACTTTTCATTAAAAGCTCTCACTTTATCCGTATACTCATTGACTCTCGGCAGGAAAGTCTCTTCTATTTTCTTTGGATAGGCTATGTATTGCTGAGGCCCGCCGCAGGATTTTGATCCCATTGGCGTAAATGCCCAATCACTGGCATCCGTACATTTTTCGCCTGATACTTCAGAATCAATGGAAGCTTTTAGTTTATCCAGTTGAGCCTGTTCATACTTCTGGCTGTCTTCATCAGCAGGTCTGTCTGCAATATCGACAGGAAGATTGGTATTGGCATTTTTTGATGTATTACAGGAAACCAAAGTTAATGTAGTACATAATACTATTGCCGGGATATGAAAGAATAATTTTTTCACAATAAACTTTTTTCTTTTTAAGAATTTTCAAAACTTATGCCAAGGTAAGAAAATCAAATTCATTTCCGTATTTTTGACAACGATGAACAATCATTTTTTTGACTTAATAGAATACACCAACAGAAGCGTTTTTTTAACCGGGAAAGCTGGAACAGGAAAGACGACATTTCTTAATGATTTTGTAAGGCGTACCAAGAAAAAGCATATTGTGGTGGCTCCTACGGGAATTGCTGCCATTAATGCAGGAGGTGTGACAATCCACTCCATGTTTGGACTGCCGTTGAGAACCTTTCTTCCTACTACAGAAAGGATAGACACCAGTTTGGCTAATAATATTGCTGATCTGATGCCTCATTTCAAATATCGTAAAGATAAACTGAAGCTTTTGAGGGAGGTTGAAATCATCATCATTGATGAGGTTTCGATGCTGAGAGCTGATGTTCTGGATATGATGGATTTTTCCTTGCGGTTTATCAGAAGGAATAATCAAAGATTTGGTGGCGTTCAAATGTTGTTCATTGGGGATTTGTATCAGCTTCCTCCGGTAGTGAGGGATGAGCATATCCTGAAAATGTATTACAATTCACCTTTCTTTTTTGACAGCCATGCCATTAAAGAAATTCCCATTGTTACCATTGAGCTGACAAAAGTATACAGACAGTCTGATGAAGAATTTCTGGAAATCCTGAATGCAATCCGCGATGGAGATGTGGATAATATCGATTTTGACCATCTTAATGAAAGGTATGATCCTGACTTTGATATGGGGAAAGAATCTTACGTTTATCTGTGTTCCCACAATAAAATGGCAGATGAAATTAATCAGGAAAAACTGGCAGAGATAAAAGTAGATCCTCAGGTTTATGAAGCTAAGCTTGTAGGAGACTTTAAAGAAAATCAGTTTCCCAACGACCAGTTTTTAGAACTGAAAATCGGGGCCCAGATTATGTTTATCCGGAATGATATTTCCGGTGAAAAGAAATATTTTAACGGAAAACTGGGGGAGATTATAGGATTGGATGAAAATGAAATCCGGGTAGTATTGGATGAAAGTGAAAGAGAAATTGTTGTAAAAAGAGAAACCTGGGAACAGAAAAAATATTTCCTTGATACAGATAAAAATATCAAGGAAGAAGTATTGGGAAGTTTTGAGCAGTTTCCTATTAAGCTGGCATGGGCGGTTACAATTCACAAAAGTCAGGGATTAACATTTGATAAAGTCATTATTGATGCTGGAAAAAGTTTCACTGCCGGTCAGGTGTATGTTGCTTTATCCCGTTGCAGAACCCTGGAAGGAATTGTTTTAAAATCAAAGATTACTCCCGAAGTTATTTTTAAGGATAACCGGATTTTACATTTCCACACTGATACAATTGCCAATGATCATGTTGAAGCCATTCTTAATCAGGAAAAATATGATTACAGCATCAGAAAAGTGCTGCGTACGCTTGACTGCACTTGGTTTTTGAAAGAAGTGGAAGAGTGGAATAACCTTTCCATTGTAACAAAAAATATTGATCATGTCAAAACCAAACAGCTTTATCTGCAGTTAAAGCATGAAGCGGTGAATCTTGGGAAAATATTTGAAAAACTGGAACGGATTATTTTCCAGAAAGTCAATAATTTTATTGAACAGAAAGAAGAATGGTCCGAAATTGAAAGCAAATCAAAAGGTGCAGTTAATTTCTTCTTTACTGAGACCAGAAATAAAATATTCGATCCTTTGAAAGAATTTTATGCTGAAATAAAAGGAGCAAAAGGATTAAAACAGTACAACGAAGAATTTAAAAGCTGGCTGGAAGACATTGAAGAATATCTGAATAGCTTAAGAGAAATTCATCTTCTTGAAACGAAACTTTTAGATGAAAAGAATGATAAGGAAATCAATCTGAAAATTGCTAAAGTCCCTTCTCAGGTTTTAACCTTCCAGTTGTTTGAACAGGGAAAAACCATCGGAGAAATTGCATTGGAAAGAGGTTTGGTGAAAGAGACCGTTATCGGCCACCTGGCTAAGTTTGCAGAACAGGGATTGCTGGATATTTCCAGAGTCATCACTTCAGATAAGATTAAGGCTTTTGAAGATGAGTTTTACAGAAACCCTCACGAAACCCTTACAGAGTGGAAAAATGCACTGCCAAGCCATTTTGAATTTAACGAAATCAGGATTTTGATTAATCACTATAATTATAAAAAAGAAAAGAACTCGTAAGAGTTCTTTTCTTTTTATGTGAAAATTTTGCAAAACTAAGGATACATAGCATTAATGGTATTGATATCTCCTGTAGTAAAGCCGGTTCTGTTATAAGTGAAATTGCTGTTATCAGCTCTGGTAATCGTTGGTAGCCCGTTTTTAGAGTACGACGTCGGCCAGTACATCATCACAGAATTGATATTAAAAGGGCCGATGTCTGTTCCGGAACTGTAGATATTGAAATTATAAGATTGTCCGTTCTGGATATTGTTCCACAGGATTTTTACATATTGATCCCTGTCTTTACGCGTATGCTCATGATAAAGACCTACTGTATGTCCCATTTCATGAATAACTGATCCCACAGAAATATATTGATCCAGAGAAATCGTTTGTTTTCCTCCCTGATATCCGATATGTGCCCACCCATCTGATCCTGATGAGCTTCCGAATATAAATTCAACATAATTAGACTGATTGGTACGGTAAATCCATTGAGTATTGGTTTTAGTATTATACTCATTAATTGCAGTATTGATTTTGTTTACGTTGATAGAGCCCATATTGCTTGCAATCGTGTAGTAAATCTTACCGTTTGGCCACCTTGAAAAACTGGCTCCGCCTTTATTAAGTTCACTGCCTTCGGATAGCTGTTTATCGGTAAGAACAATATCTCCCTGAAAAAAATTCATTCCGTTTTTTCTTTCATAGGTAATGTCCTGACCGTTCAATTGTCCTTTTTTTACATTGTCAATGTCAAAGGCATTGGTTTGTGCTTCAGATGCAATTTCATCATTATTTTTACTACAAGATGAGAATGTTGCAGCAATAAGAAAAATTATAAGCATAATTTTTCCTGTCAGTATCTGTTTATAAAACAGACTGTTTTGTTTTTTAATCATATTAATATTTTTAAGAATTTGGTATACGAATATAATAAATATATCTCTTTTTGTTGATTTATTTTTCTTAAAATATAATTTTTATTATCATGATTTGAATTTTTAAAATTCTATATATAAAATCAAACAGAAAAGAATTTTATTCCAATAGTTTTTCCCTGAACTGATCAATTGTTTTTATTAATTACAAAAAGTAACTAATGCAGTTTTTATGTTTTAAATTTGCCTTGTTTTTCAGATTAAAGAAAAACTAACATCATAATATGAAAAATTTTGAAATTTCTGTTTTGGACCTTGCCCCGGTAAAGCAAGGAAAAAGCATTCACGATACTTTTCAGGACAGCTTATCATTAGCTAACCACGCTGAAAATTTAAATTACAAAAGATTCTGGCTGGCGGAACATCACAATATGGAAAGCATTGCAAGTTCAGCAACCTCTGTTTTAATAGGTTTCATTGCCAATGGAACGAAAAAAATCAGAGTAGGTTCTGGAGGAATTATGCTTCCCAACCACAGTTCTCTGATTATTGCTGAACAATTCGGAACACTGGAGTCTTTATTTCCGGGCAGAATTGATCTTGGGTTAGGAAGAGCGCCGGGAACAGATGGCTTAACGGCTCAGGCTTTGGGAAGAAATCCAGCCATCATCAATGAACAGTTTCCAAGACAGATTCTTGAGCTTCAAAGATATTTCTCCAAAGAAAATTCTGATGCGATGGTTCGTGCAATACCCGGAGAAGGACTGGATATTCCGCTTTATATTCTGGGATCAAGTACAGACAGTGCCTGGCTGGCTGCGGAACTTGGTCTGCCTTATGCATTTGCAGGACACTTTGCTCCGGAGCAGATGGAAATGGCTTTTAAAATCTACAGAGAGCATTTTGAACCATCAAAATATCTGGATAAGCCTTATATCATTGCCTGCGTAAACGGTGTGGCTGCAGAATCTTCCGAAGAAGCTCACAAGATTTCCACTACTTTATTCCAGGCATTCATCAATATTGTAAGAAACGACAGAAAACCATTTGCCCCGCCGGTAGATGACATGGATGAAATCTGGTCACCAATGGAAAAATCTATGGTTTTACAGAAACTGAGATATACATTTATTGGTGATCAGGCAGAAATTCAGCAAAAGCTTAAAGATTTCCAGGAAAGGTTTGAGGTAGATGAAATGATGATCAATTCACATATCTACGATCATCAGAAAAGATTAAGATCTTATGAGATTTTCAGAGCGGCAGCAGACTCACTATCCAAAGCGTAATAAACCATCCATAATTAATTGGCAGATGCTTATTTTTATGAGTATCTTTGCACAAATAAAAAGTAAAAATGTCCGATATTAAATTAAATACTATTCCAGAGGCTATTGAAGACCTTAGAAATGGTAAAATAATCATAGTAGTAGATGATGAAGACAGAGAAAATGAAGGTGATTTTCTTTGCGCGGCAGAGCTTACAACGCCGGAAATTATCAATTTTATGGCTCTTCACGGAAGAGGGCTGATCTGTATGCCGCTTCCTGAAAAAAGATGTGATGAGCTTGGACTTGAAGTAATGGTAAGCAGAAGCAGCGATCCTAAAGAAACTGCTTTCACAGTATCGGTTGACCTTTTAGGAAACGGAACATCTACCGGAATTTCTGCAGGAGACAGAGCAAAAACAATTTTAGCACTGATGGATGAAAAATCCAAACCTACAGATTTTATGAGACCAGGCCATATTTTCCCGCTTCGTGCAAGAAAAGGAGGCGTATTGAAAAGAGCAGGACATACAGAAGCCGCTATCGATCTTACCAGCTTAGCCGGTTTAAAAGAAGGAGGGGTGATCTGCGAGATCATGAATGAGGATGGTACAATGTCACGTCTGCCTGAACTTCACGCTTTTGCCCAGAAGCATGATATGAAGATCGTTTCTATTGAAGACCTGATCCATTATCAGCTTAAAAAAGGAAATCTTGTGGAAAGAATTGAAGAGAGAAAAGTAAAGACGTTTTACGGAGACTTTGATTTCTATGCTTTCAGAGAAACTTCAAATGAACAGATCCATTTTGCCTTAACAAAAGGCGCCTGGACTGTAGACGAGCCTGTTTTGGTAAGGGTACAGTCATCAGATTCTTATTTTGATGTATTGACAAGATTGAATAACGGTGAGAAGCCATTGCTGGAAAAAGTAACCAATATGGTGAATGAGGCTGGAAAAGGAGCTATTATTTTCATCAACAATGTTTCCAATTCTGAAAATACATTGAGAAAACTTCAGCAGTTCCTGAATTATCAAGACGGGCAGGAACAACATCCTACTTTAGCATACAATTACAGAGATTATGGAATCGGAACGCAGATTTTAAAGAATTTAGGAATCAACAAGTTCAAAGTAATCACTCAAAACCCTAATATTAAGCCTCAGGTTGGAGGTTATGATGTAGAGGTTACTGAGATGGTGCAACTATAGTGAAATGAATAGTCAATAGTGAATTTTTTCACATCAATGGCTGTTTACAATACAAAATATAAGGTTTAGGATTTTCTGAACCTTTTTTTATTTTTAAACCATGACTGAGCCTTTAAAAAAACATATCCGGAGTTATATTGATATTTCAGATGAAAAGCTGGAGAAATATTGCAGTGCTTTCAACCTTAGGAAAATAAAGAAAAAGGAATTTCTTTTAAAAGAAGGTGAGATCTGCGAATTTGAAGGGTTCGTACTGAAGGGCTGCTTTAAAGTTTTTCATACCCATCATAATGCAGCTGAACAGATATTATATTTTGGCATTGAAAACTGGTGGATTTCGGATATTGATAGCTTTGTGAACCGTATTCCTTCAAAGCTTAATATTCAGGCTCTGGAGGACAGTGAGATTCTTCTTATTCCCAAAAAAGAAAAAGAGAAACTGTATGCCGAAATGCCTGAGATTGAAAGATTAATGAGGCTTAAATTTCAAAAATCAATTATAGCATTGCAGCGCAGAATCATTGACAACCTAAGCAAGCCTTCGGATGAACGGTATGTTGAGTTTTTAAAGGATTACCCGCAAATAGCGCACCGTCTTACCAATATTCAGATTGCTGCCTACCTGGGAGTAACGCCTGAATTTATAAGCAGAATCAGAAAGAAAATTGTTAGTAAAGCATAATCTTTCTTTGTATTTAAAATTTAAAAGTCCCGGAAGCTGTAAATACTTCGGGACTTTATTTTGAGTATCTTAAAAGATGTTCTTTAATTCAGAGTGATTCCATCAAAGTTTCGGAAGCCGTTCAGAAAATCTTTTACCATCATTCTCTTTTTACCTTCCAGCTGAAGTTCCAATGGATAATAGATTCCATCCTGTGTATAAATTTTAAATCCGCTCTTTGAGATGTCCAGTGTTCCGGCAGGTTTACCATGATCAGAAAGTTCAAACTTACCTCCGAATATTTTTAAACCTTTTTCTTCGTTTTCGATCTTTAAAGTAGTGAATGCTGCTGGGTAAGGAGACATTCCAAGAATGAACTGGTGAATGGTCTTTGAAGGCTGCTGCCAATTGATCCGGGTATCTTCCTTGAAAATTTTATAAGCATTTTTAGGATGTTCTACCTGTGGCTGAGGCTTCTCCTGAATGACATTTTCTGCAAGCCCATCCAGCGTTTTCACAACAAGCCCTGCACCCATTTCCATCAGTCTGTCGTGAAGGCTTCCGGCATTTTCATCAGGTAAAATTTCTATTTCCTGCTGAAGAAGAATATTCCCTTCGTCAATTTTTTCGTTAATAAAGAAAGTGGTTGCTCCGGTTTTTTCTTCCCCATTGATTACTGCGTAATTGATAGGAGCTGCTCCTCGGTAATCAGGAAGCAATGAAGCATGAAGATTGAAAGTGCCCATTTTTGGCATTTCAAAAAGTACCTTAGGCATCATTCTGAAAGCAACTACTACAAAAACATCAGCATCCAGTTTTCTAAGTTCTTCCAAAAACTCCGGATTTCTCAGCTTTTCCGGCTGAAAAACAGGAATATTGTTTTCTTCTGCATAGATTTTTACCGGTGATTGGTGAATTTTCTGTCCTCGTCCGCTTGCCTTATCAGCAACGGTTACTACACCTACAACCTGATGATGAGATTGATGGATGGCCTCCAGAGAAGTCTTTGCAAACTCGGGAGTCCCTAAAAAAACGACTTTCAATGATTTCATACTGCAAAGATAAGTTTTTGATCTGAGAGTCGGAAGGTTTCAGGTTTGGGGTGGGAGAGTATGCGAATATGAAAGTAGGAGAGTGGAGAGTTTTAGAGTATAAGAGTATAAGAGTATAAGAGTATAAGAGTATAAGAGTATAAGAGTATAAGAGTATAAGAGTTTTAGAGATAGACTGCTAATATGACTACATCATATCATGTCCAGGCATCTTTCTTATTACTCATCACTCATTACTTATTACTCATGATTCAGCGCATACGTTCTGAAGTTCAGCATCCTTACCTTTCCGGAATCTAATAGGAAAATCAGATTTTCCAGAATATTTTCTTTGGAATGATAACTCAGCTGTATAGACAGTTCTTCAATGGTCGCAGACTTTTTGGCTAAAAGATTGATGATTTGCTGGGAAATATTTTTTCCAAAGATAGACTGCTTATTTTTTTCACAGACTGAACATTGACCACAATTTTTTGAATTTTTTTCGCCAAAATAAGCAAGAATAAGTTTCATTTTACAATAGTCATTGTTTTTTACGTAAAATTTCATCTCTTCCCATTTTTGGATTTTGTTCCTTTGAATATGTTCAAATAGTTTCCAGTAAGCATTATTCGCAGCTCTCTCATCACGGGGTTTCAGGAATTTAATACTGGAAAGCGCTCCGTCGATATATTCAAGGTAATTTTTTTGTTGAAGTTCCTTCAGTCGTTCTTTAATCAAAGGAACGCTGATGTTAATTTTATGGCTTACCTGCTGCTCACTGAACATTACTTTATGAGTCGTAATTCCTGATATAGTACGGTAAAGAAGCTCTATAAAATAGGCGTCTTTTTGTGGTAGCTGGTCGATCTCATCCGCTTTAATGAAAAGTTCGAGTGAAGACAGGCTTTTGTTGTCATTGTAGTAGACAATTTCCTGATTATGCAGAAAGTTGAGTACATTGTTGATCTTTGCCTTCGACAGTTTTGTAAAGTTCTGTATGCTGAGGATATTTAACTGAAATGTTTTTTCAGGAAGTTCAAACTCGGCTACCTGAAAAATAGAGTAGAGGTAACTGATAATCTTCAAAAATTCAGCTTTGTTAGGAGTCTGATTTTTTAAAACCTGATCAAAATTCAATAATTCCTGCCTGTTCCAAAGCATAAATGCAAAACTGTCTTTTCCATCTCTTCCTGCTCTTCCGATTTCCTGATAATAGTTTTCCAGGGATGCTGCAGGAGAGTAGTGAATAACAAAACGGACGTTATCTTTGTCAATACCCATTCCAAAGGCATTGGTAGAAATCAGGACATTATTGTCACTGTTGTTCCAAAGATTCTGCTTTGCATTTTTTTCTTTAGTTGTTAAGCCTGCATGAAAATAATCTACGTTTTTCAGCTGATTTTTCTTCAGAAATTCTGCCAGCAGTTCTGCTTCTTTTCTCGTCCTTACGTATACAATTCCGGAGTCGTTGCTGTATTTTAAGATGTCAAAAACACGCTGGAATTTATCAGATACTTCATCAGTAAAGATTTTGATATTTTCTCTTTTGAAACTTTTTTGAAAAACAAATGGATTCTTCAGTTCCAGTTTATTTTTAATTTCTTCCAGCACTTTTGGAGTAGCTGTTGCAGTCAAAGCAAGGCAGGGTATCTCAGGGTTGTTACTTCGAAACCCCTTTATATTCTGATAGCTGGGTCTGAAATCCTGTCCCCATTCCGAAATACAGTGTGCTTCATCCACTGCAATGAAGGATAATTGTATTTCCTCCATATTTTGGATGAACTGTGCATTGGTAAGTCTTTCAGGAGAAACATACAGTAATTTTGTAAGTCCTTCCTTACAACGGCCATAAATTGTTTCAGCGTCATATTCATCCAGCTCAGAGGAAAGGTATTCTGCTTCTATGCCACGGGATTTAAGCTGATTAACCTGGTCTTTCATCAATGCCAGCAGCGGGGAAACTACAAGGCAGGTTCCTTCCTTCAATAGGGCAGGCAGTTGATAACATAAAGATTTTCCTGCTCCTGTGGGTAACAGAACCAGAGTATCTTTTTCATTGATGACGGCATTGATAATTTCTTCCTGAGAATCTCTGAAGTCGGTATAACCCCAGAAATACTTAAGAGTATCATATTTTAGTTTTTGAAAATCCTGCGGAGAAATCATGTTGTAAAAATAAGGAAAGAATCAGGACAAAAAAAGCCACGCATGGCGTGACTTTTATATAATATATTAATAAGTTTATTATTTAGCTTCGAAGTATACTCTTCTGTTGGCTCTGTTTTTCCATTCAGGGCACTTCGTTGCTGGTTCACACTCAGGATATTTAAGGTCTTTTTCACCTTTTCCTATGGCCTGAAGTTTACCTGTCTGAACACCGTTTTTAATCAGATAGTTCTTAACGTTGTTTGCTCTTCTTTCAGATAGTTTCTGGTTGTAAGCGTCAGTACCTCTTGTATCAGTAGCACCGATTACATTGTAAGAACCACTTGAAGAATTAATATAGTTGACAGCATTGTTTAGGATTGGAGTATTTGATGGTAAAATTCTGTCAGAATTTAAGTCAAACTCGATGCCTTCCAATTTAGTTTCTGTCTCTACTACAGGTCCTGTTGTAGCTACAGGACAACCGTTGTTTTCAACAGGTCCCGGAACGGTAACACACTTATCGTAAAGGTCAATTACACCATCAAGGTCTGTGTCAAGAGCAACTCCGGCACCATCCACTCTTGCTCCTGCAGGAGTATCAAGCTGTCTGTCCCAATCGTCACATACCCCGTCGTTATCAGCATCTCCTTTTTTACATACTTCGATATCCTGGTTTTTATTAGCCAATACATCAAGTTTGTAATAGATTTCCTGAAGCGGGTCATGCCACATTAAGTGAGACTCATGTTTTCCAAGTTTTAAAGAAACCCCTAAAGTAGCGTTGAAGAAGTTATCAGAAACCTGCTCAGAACGCTTGTTGATTGCGCTGTAGGCATCACCTCCGCCATCAAACTCATCATCACCGGTTACCACATACATTAATCTACCTTCAATGTCGATTCTTCTGTTCACTTTAAATTTCAGACCTGTACCAGCCTGCATGAACATAGAACCTAATTGGAAAGGTTTAACTTCAGTCATTAGTCGTTGCGGTCCGTTACCTACTTTCTGATATGCTCTGTAGGCAATAGTACCAACACCTGCGTATCCATGAAGAGCCCATCTGTAAGGAGAATGGTTATCAACTCTTCTCAATAGATTAGAGAAGTTGATATCTCCTAAGATTGAGATGGCGTCATACTGAGTTCTGGCTCCTACTGCAGTTGCATCTGGTGCTGTTTTTTTAGTATTGAACCATCCTTGTCTTGTTTCACCTCTGTCATATTGTAGGTTGATTCCGAAAGCATGGGTAATTGCTTTGTCAATACTTACATACGCTGAATATCCAAAAAGGTTTTTACCGTTACCGTTTTTGATAGAGGTTAAATCCGCTGACTGAAGAAGCGGAACACCCACCCCGGCAGAAATTGACCAATCATTAAATCTTTTTGATTGATTGGTGAATGGGGAAACGTTAGCAGATCCCGAAGAAAATGTATTAGGATATTCTCCTTTTGAAACTGCCGTTGAGTCTTGTGCATAGGTAGCAGAAGGAATTGCTAATGCTAATGCAACAATTGCTAAACTTAATTTCATAGTGTTATTTTTTTAAGTTAAGTTATTTTAAATGATTTTTTACGTTAAAAAGCGATTTTGTATTAATTTTTTTCAAAACAAACTTGTTGATTTTTAATGTGTTTCATGCCAGTTGTCCTGAAAATAATGATAAAGGTAGGTAAAAAAATTCGTAGTAGAAAAAAATTAAACCGAAAAGAACAATTCTTTCCGGTTTATGTATTTGAAATTAATTCTTCTTTTTCTTAGCTGGAACTTTTTTTACTGCTTTTTTTACAGGAGTATCTTCATAGTCTTTCTTTTTGATAGAATCCCATTCTGAACTTTCTACAAATCTTACAGTAACTTTTCTGTCTGCCATTCTTTCAGCATCTGAAGCTGATGCAGGAATTGTTGCTTCAGCAGAACCTACACCTCTTGATTTCAGAACATTTTTATTAATACCTCTGCTTTCCAAAGCTCCTACAACAGCCGCCGCTCTTTCTTTAGACAGTCTTAGGTTGTAAGCTGCGTTTCCTTTGATATCTGTATGTCCTGTCAACAGGTAGTTTCCACCATTTTCTTTAATAATTGAAGCTGCAAGATCCAATTTCTCATTAGATTCAGGTCTGATAGTAGCCTTATTGAAATTAAAATAGATATCTTTAAGAGTCTTTTCTACTTCTACAGCAGTTTCTTTATGATCTTTAACAACAGGACAGCCGTTGTTTTCAACAGGTCCCGGAACTGTAACACACTTATCGTAAAGGTCAATTACACCATCAAGGTCTGTGTCAAGAGCAACTCCGGCACCATCCACTCTTGCTCCTGCAGGAGTATCAAGCTGTCTGTCCCAATCGTCACATACCCCGTCGTTATCAGCATCTCCTTTTTTACATACTTCGATATCCTGGTTTTTATTAGCCAAAACATCAAGTTTGTAGTAGATTTCCTGAAGCGGGTCATGCCACATTAAGTGAGACTCATGTTTTCCAAGTTTTAAAGAAACCCCTAAAGTAGCGTTGAAGAAGTTGTCAGAAACCTGCTCAGAGCGCTTGTTGATTGCGCTGTAAGCATCACCTCCGCCATCAAACTCATCATCACCAGTTACCACATACATTAATCTACCTTCAATGTCGATTCTTCTGTTCACTTTAAATTTCAGACCTGTACCAGCCTGCATGAACATAGAACCTAATTGGAAAGGTTTAACTTCAGTCATTAGTCTCTGTTGTCCGTTACCTACTTTCTGATATGCTCTGTAGGCAATAGTACCAATACCTGCATATCCATGAAGAGCCCATCTGTAAGGAGAATGGTTGTCAACTCTTCTCAATAGATTGGAGAAGTTGATATCTCCTAAGATTGAGATGGCGTCATACTGAGTTCTGGCTCCTACTGCAGTTGCATCTGGTGCTGTTTTTTTAGTATTGAACCACCCTTGTCTTGTTTCACCTCTGTCATATTGTAGGTTGATTCCGAAAGCATGGGTAATTGCTTTATCAATACTTACATACGCTGAATATCCAAAAAGGTTTTTACCGTTACCGTTTTTGATAGAGGTTAAATCTGCAGACTGAAGAAGCGGTACGCCCGCACCTACCGAAATAGACCAGTCATTAAATCTCTTGGATTGGTTCGTAAATGGGGAAACATTAGCAGATCCGGAAGAAAATGTATTGGGATATTCTCCTGTCGAAACTGCCGTTGTGTCTTGCGCATAACCAGCCATAGGAATGGCTAAAGCAAATGCAGCAATTGCTAAACTTAATTTCATCGTGTATTTATTATTTGATTTCTTTTTTTGAAAAAAGAATTTTAAGTTTTTGATTATTTAACCGGGCATCCGTTATTTTCAACAGGTCCTGGAACAGTTACACACTTATCATAAAGGTCAATAACTCCGTCAAGGTCCATATCCAAAGCAACTCCGGCGCCATCTACTCTTGCACCTGCAGGAGTATCAAGCTGTCTGTCCCAGTCATCACATACTCCGTCATTATCAGCATCGCCTTTTTCACAAACAACAAGATCGGTAGCTGCATTTTCAAGAACGCTGGTTCTGTAATAAGCTTCCTGAAGCGGATCATGCCATGCCAGGTGAGATAAATGTTTACCTAGTTTGAAAGATACTCCTAAACTTACTGTCCAGGCGTTATCTGATCTTCTAGAGTTTAGCATGTTATATTTTGAACCTGGTGTAGAAGGATCATAATCATTAGGATCAGCCCATCCGCCACCATCAAATTCATCATCACCACTGATGATGTACATGGTTCTTGCTTCAATGTCAATAAGTTTGGAAACATTATATTTTATCCCTAAACCTCCCTGATAGAAGATCGAGTTGATATCAATATCCTGTTTGATAAACAATGGGGTTCTTCTTGGAGTTGTGCTCCATCTGAATTCATCGTTGTCATGTAATGATGTTCTGAATCCCTGTAGACCAATACCCATGTATCCATGGAAAGCCCATCTGTATGGAGAATGGTTGTCTACTCTTCTGAATAAGTTTGAGAAGTTGATATCCCCTAATAAAGAGATATTGTCAAATTGTGTCGTTGCAGTAGCGATTCCTGATTTAACACCTGCAGCACCAGGAAGCTGGGCTGTTTGTTTTGTTTCTCCTCTCATATACATAAGGCTTAGACCAAATGCATGTGTGATTTGTTTGTCTACGCTTACATATGCATTGTATCCCCAATTGGTCTTATCCTTACGGATAGATTTTAAATCGGAGTGTACCATAAATGCAGGACCTCCTCCGACAGAAATAGACCAGTCTCTGAAACGTCTGGCTTTGTTGTCAAAGGGTTGTACATTAGCGGAGCCTGAAGAGAATGTATTAGGATACTCAGTAGAAGAGCTTACTGTAGTAGCATTGCTTTGTGCGAAAGCTGCAATTGGCAATGACGTAGCCAATAATAATAAACCTAATTTCATACAATATGTTTTATGTTTTAAATAAAATCTTTTAATAATACTCTGGAAAAATCCCTTTCAAAAAGATGTTTTTTATGAGGGATTTCTAATCTTTCTGATTTAAAATTTAATTCATTATACTTAATGATATCAATATCTATTATCCTGTCAGTATAGCCTCCGGATACTTTTGAATCATTAATTCTTCCCATTTCAACTTCTATATTCTTAATACAATCAAGCAGTTGAATTGGAGAAAGATCTGTGAATATTACTGTTGCAATATTACAAAAAATATTGGAACTGGCAAACTCTACGGGTTCAGACATTAAATATTCGCTGATTTGTGAAATGTGATTTCCTGCATCGCTGATTCTCTTTAAAGCGAGCTCTACATTTTTTTTTGCTCTCCCAGGTTACTTCCTAGTAACAAAACTACCTTATACTGCGACATATTGGAAAATTGATTGATTTATGAGAAGTTTCTTCAAAAATGTTTTGGCAAATATAGTGGCAATTATCATACTTTGCGCTCTGTTTTTCATCTTTTTCATTATGATGCTTGTATTCAGTGCTATGGGAAATGATAAGTCGGTGGCGGTGAAAAAGAACTCGGTTCTTACGATTAATTTAAAGACCAATATCATTGATAGCCCTACAGAAGAGGAAATGGGATTATTCGGTATAGGAGCTCAAAATAAAAGTATCCTTATCTATGATGCAGTGGAGGCTATTAATAAAGCCAAAACTGATGATAATATTAAAGGGATCAGTATAGAAGCAGATGACCTGAACGCGGGGCTTACCCAAATTGATGATCTTAGAAATGCAATTGAAGATTTCAAGAAAAGCGGAAAATTTGTATATGCGTACGGAAACGGAGTATCACAGTCGGCTTATTATTTAGGATCTGTTGCCGATAAATATTACCTGCATCCGGCAGGAATGATCGAATTAAAAGGTCTTTCTACCGAGGTTACTTTCTTCAAGGATTTTGCTGATAAATACGGTATCGGGATAGAAGTGATCCGTCACGGTAAATTCAAGTCTGCAGTAGAGCCTTTTTTAAGAAATGATATTTCACCCGAAAATAAAGAACAGCTAAGCACTCTTCTGAATGACCTCTGGAAAAACACATCCAATAAAATGGCTGCTTCAAGAAAGATTGATACCGCCCAGTTCCGAACCATTACAGACAGCTTATACGGAATGATTCCTGAGCAAAGCTTACAATATAAACTTGCAGACAAACTGATGCAGAAATCAGAATATGAAAATCTTATCAGGGCAAAATTAAATGTAAAAGAAAAGGAGAAACTGAACAAAATTTCTCTGGCAAGCTATATCAGTTCTTATGCTGATGATGATAAATCAGGTGAAAAGGTAGCTGTACTGTATGCTTCCGGTTCTATCAATAACGGAGATGAGTACAATGATATTCATTCTGAGAAATATGTGAAGTATATTAAGAAACTTCAGGAGGATGATAAGGTGAAAGCGGTTGTTTTCAGAATCAACTCTCCGGGGGGAAGTGCTAATGCTTCAGATGAAATCTTATTTGAATTGCAGCAGCTGAAAAAGAAAAAACCTTTGATTGTTTCTTTCGGTGATTATGCAGCATCAGGAGGATATTATGTAGCCATGGCTGCGGATAAAATTTATTCAGAGCCTAATACACTTACCGGTTCTATCGGAGTTTTCGGGGTAATGCCTTATTATAAAGATATTGCGGCTAAAAACGGAATCCGAGCAGATATTGTTGCAACCAATGCCAACTCTATGTATTATTCAGGTTTAAACGGAGTGACTCCTTATGGCGTTAATATGATGACAAGAAGTGTGGAAGGCACCTATAAGAGGTTTGTACATTTTGTAACTCAGAACAGAAAGAAAACTTTTGAGCAGATCGATAATGTAGGAGGAGGCAGGGTATGGAGTGGTGTTCGTGCCAAAGAGATAGGATTGGTAGATGAACTTGGTACATTAACAGATGCTGTGAAGTTCGCAGCGCAGAAAGCGGGATTAAAATCATATCAGGTAGATGCCTTTCCTAAGAGAATGTCGCCGTTTGAACAAATCTTCAAAGACCTGAATGAGGAAGATGTTTCTGCAAGAATCATTAAAAACAAGATAGGGAAATCCAACTATGAAATTTTACAGCAGATCACAAACAAAAAACTACAGTCTGAGGTGAAAATGGAAATGCCGTATCAGATCAGAATTAACAACTAACTAAATTTATATTGTATACAAAAATCCCGGACCTGAAATTTCAGATCCGGGATTTTATTTTTTATCAGCGTTAATATCAGCTTTTCCTTGTGGCCATTCCGTAAATCCAGAGGATAATTAAAGCACCTCCGATTGAAAGAATCCAGCTTCTCGGATTCCAGAATGAAGTGACATCTCCCCAATGCAGAATGTAAACTCCTATAGCTCCTCCTACAAATGCTCCCAGAATTCCCAGGATAATAGTGATTAACCATCCTCCTCCCTGAGTTCCAGGCATGATCATTTTAGCGATAGCACCTGCAATAAGACCGAATAAGATCCATGTTAGTATTCCCATAGTTGCAAATTTTTTTAGTGTTAATATTTAAAAATGATTTGTTTACTAATATAAGGGAAAACATGATATAAATCATCTTTTCTTGAAGAATGAGTCTACAAATTCCGTACCATTAAAAAGCTGCAGGTCCTGCATTTTTTCACCTACACCTATGTATTTAACCGGAATCTGAAACTGGTCGGAAATACCTATTACAACACCTCCTTTTGCTGTTCCGTCAAGTTTTGTTACTGCTAAAGCGTTTACTTCTGTTGCGGCTGTAAACTGCTTGGCCTGTTCGAATGCATTTTGCCCTGTGGAACCGTCAAGTACCAGTAAGATTTCATGAGGCGCATCAGGAATTACCTTCTGCATAACTCTTTTAATCTTGGAAAGCTCATTCATCAGGTTAATCTTATTGTGAAGCCTTCCTGCGGTATCAATAATTACGACATCTGCATTTTGGGCTACCGCACTTTGTACTGTATCAAATGCTACAGAAGCAGGGTCGGAACCCATTCCCTGTTTCACAATCGGAACATCAACTCTTTCACTCCAGATCGTAAGCTGATCAACAGCCGCCGCTCTAAAGGTATCTGCCGCTCCGAGAACTACTTTTTTACCTTCTGATTTGAACTGGTGGGCAAGCTTTCCGATAGTCGTTGTTTTTCCAACTCCGTTTACTCCTACAACCATAATAACATATGGTTTTTTGGAAGTGTCAATATTTCCTGTACCTGCATGCGGATTTTCAAGCAATAATCCTGAAATTTCTTCACGAAGGATTTTATCCAGTTCGTTTACACCTACATATTTATCTCTGGCAACACGTTCTTCAATTCTTTCAATGATTTTGATAGTGGTAGAGGCGCCAACATCGGAGGCAATCAGTACTTCTTCCAGGTCATCCAGAACCTCATCATCTACTTTGCTTTTACCGACAACGGCTTTCGTCATTTTTTCAAAGAATCCCTGGCTGGACTTTTCCAGTCCTTTGTCTAAGGTTTCTTTTTCTTCTTTTTTGAAAATATTTTTAAACCAACTCATAGTTTCAGTTTATTCTTATTTATTTTTAATCACTGCTGTGGCTTCTACCTCTATAAGCACATCATCTCTGAAAAGTCTGCTCACTTCCACAAGGCTGCTTACAGGAGGATTTTGAAGGTTGACATACAAATCCCTTACTTTTCTGAATTCAGGTGTTTTTTTGATATCTGTGGTATAGATTACCATTTTGATAATATCTTTTCCCGTAGCTCCATACTCATTCAGAATGTTTTCAATATTTCTGAAAACCTGCTGTGTCTGCTCTTCAATAGTATTTCCAACAAGTTTCCCTTCCAGATCCAGAGGCACCTGTCCGGATAACAAAATCATTCTGGAACTTCCGCAGTCAATGCTTACTGACTGTGAGAGCCCTTTTATGTCGAAAACTTTCGGCGAACTTTTATATTCTGCAGGATTCATTTTTTTCTGACTGAATGAAAATAGAAAAGTTGCTGTGCAGGCCAGAACAAGTATCTTTTTCATACTTTACTGATTAATAATCTGGTGCACAAAGATAACAAAAAAACTACCCAAAATATGAGTAGTTTTTTATATTGTAAACAAAGTACCGATTATTTTTTCAAATAACCATCTACTTCATCAGCATTCATTACTTTTTCTTCGAAAACGTAAGCTCCTGATTTAGAAGACTTAACCATTTTCACCACTTTAGTCATCTTTTTAGACTGACCGCTTTGTAGGGTTGCTACTACTTTCTTTGCCATGGTAAGTTATTATTTATAAATTACTTAATTTCTTTGTGAATGGTAGATCTCTTAAGAACAGGATTGTATTTTTTCAATTCCAATCTCTCTGTAGTGTTCTTTTTATTTTTTGTAGAAATGTATCTAGACATTCCTGGCATACCACTTTCTTTGTGCTCTGTGCATTCAAGGATTACTTGAACTCTATTTCCTTTTTTTGCCATGATTTATTAATTCTTTTTAATCAATCCGTTTCTAGTAGCTCTTTCAATAGCTTCCTCGATTCCAATCTTGTTAATCACTCTCAATCCATGAGCTGATACTTTCAGTGTTACGTGCTTATCTTGCTCCGGAAGGTAAAACTTCTTCTCTAATAAGTTAATTTCAAAACGACGCTTCGTTTTGTTATTAGCGTGAGAAACGTTGTTACCAACCATTGCACGCTTTCCTGTTATTTGGCAAATTCTTGACATATCTCGATGTTCTTATTTGTATAATATTTGAGAGTGCAAAATAACGAAGAATTTTTTAGATAGACAAATCTTTTGAAAAATATTTATAAATAAGTGGCTGATTAATAATATTGAATTTTTAAAATAACAGAATCCTTGGGATACAGCAGATAATCAGTGCTGATATATTTCATACAGACTTTTTTTCAGCAAAAGAATTTAATAATTTATCTTTGTTTTTAATTAATCTAAATAAAAATAAATATGAAGAGGATTTATATTTTTTGTTCTATGCTGCCCATATCCCTGATGGCTCAGAATTTTACGGAGATACAAACGGGCATGAATAATTTTTATTATTCAGCGGCTGATGTTGCAGATATAGACAACAACGGGACATTGGATATTGTGGTGAATGGAGCGATAGATTCTGATGGCGATGGGAATGTAGACAGTACCTATAATGAAGTATATCAGAATAATGGAACTACATTACTGCCGTTTACAGGACTGGGAGGAGATGTAACGCATCTGGGAGATATTAAGTTCATTGATTATAATAATGACGGGCTGATGGATATTATTTCCACAGGGCTCAGCTATATGGATGTTGTTAATTATAAACAATACCGGTTCAAAAATACCGGAGCAGGATTTATAAAAGAGGAAGAATTGCCAGGTAAGATTTACGTTTCTCTGGAAGTTTTTGATTTTAATCATGACGGAAAACCTGATTATGCCCTTAATGGAACTCAATATGCGCACGGCGGAGGTTTCGGAAACAGCCTTGATTATTATAAAAACACAGGCAATGATTTTGTCATGACGGAAAACTGGGTGGATGGGACCCAGAATGGAAGTTTTAAAGTAGTAGATCTTAACAATGATAATCTACTGGATCTTGTGATTATCGGGTCGGATATCAATGGAGACGCAGTATCTAAAGTATATATGAATCAAAATGGAATTCTTGTACCTACACAGGAACTTCCTCCCGTAGCCGTAGGAAAAATAGATTTTGCGGACTTTAATGCTGATGGCTTTCAGGATATTGTAATGATTGGAAGAGATATAAATGACGAAGGATATTTTGCTGTTCTGATGAATGACGGAACGGGTACACTGACCCCACAGGTAATTCTGGAGAATGATATTTCAGATATGGCATTAAGTGTCGGGGATTTAAATAATGACGGGTATTACGATTTTATCATTTCAGGAAATAAGAATTACAATGCTGTTGTGAAAACGTATCTGTATAATGTTTCCGATAACCAATTTAATGAGGGAACAGTAACCGGAATTACCGAACTGGGAGGTCCGGGACTGGTGCAGCTTTTTGATTTTAATAATGATCATCACCTGGATATTTTGTTGGGTGGATTTGATTGGTCTGCATCTGATCTGCCTTCACTGACGAAAGTTTTTAAAAATACTTCTACATCAGTCAATGCGAAACCTGCAGCTCCGACTCAATTGAATCTGACCAGAAACGGTAACCGGTTCAATTTTACATGGAGTGGTGCATCAGATGATAAAACCCCGGTGAATGCGCTGCGCTATGAAATTTCGGTAGGTTCTGCAGAGGGTGCCCATGATATTGCCAGATATGTAGTCACAACACCATCATGGTTTCTGGAGCTTGATCCGGCTATTCAGAATGTATACTGGAGCGTAAAATCTATTGATGCCTCAAAGGTGTATTCTGATGCTTCCACACAGAATTTTCTGGGAACAGCAGAAATCAGATCGGAAAAAAAGCTGATGATCTATCCCAACCCTGCATCAGATAAAGTTTATATCAAAGGGGAGAAGGTTTCAGAAGCGGAAATGTATTCAATGGATGGAAGAAAACTTAATATCAGTGTAAATGGAGATCAGTCTGTGGATGTTTCTCATTTACCCAAAGGAGTATATCTATTAAAACTGAAGATAAAAAACGAAATAACCACCAGAAAGCTTACGATTAAGTAATTGAATCAATTCTATCTTCTATCAATGAGAAAAGCCGGACGTCCAGCCGGCTTTTCTCTTTTTTATTGCTCAAAACTTAGGTTGTGTCGTTCGTGTAAAGATTTTTGCGGTTTGTGTTTAAAAATTACACTTTCTTTGTTTTCTTTTTAAACCATTCAATCAGGTAGTAAAACAATAAGAATCCTAATGCAAATATGGAAAACCTTGAAAGAAGGTCTCCCGCTCTCGTATAAAACGTCATGGTATCATATAGATTTACCTTTGCAAATAAGGCTGTCTGGTCACCATAGAAAGTATCGGCAGTGACCTCTCCCTTTGCATTAATATGCGCTGAAATTCCACTGTTGGCAGCACGGGCAATTTCCCTTCTTGTTTCAATGGCTCTCAGTTTAGCATAAGATAAAAGCTGTTTGTGTCCCTCTGTTACTCCCCACCAGGAGTCGTTGGTCATAATTCCTAAGAAATTAGCTCCTTTTTTTACATAATCTGTTACAAATTCACCATAAATGCTTTCATAACAGATGATAGGTGCCAGCTTTCCTTTGTTGTAAGGATTTGAAAAAGCCACTCTTTCTTTATCTGTTCCCAAAGAAGCCACAGTTCCTCCCAGATTCAGCATCGCATCTCCTAACAAAGGTTTTAAAACATTCATATAAGGAAATATTTCAACACCTGGTACCAACTTCCCTTTGTGGTAAACCTGTACTTTTTGGTTAGGGACAAGCTGAATGGCAGTATTATAGCTGCTTACCCAAACACCACCATTGATCTGATATGCCTCTTTAGGTAAGTCAGCAGGATTATAATAAAAACGGTGCGACGAAATTCCTGTGGCAAAAACAGATCCCGGATGGTTGGATAAAAATCCTTTAATATTGTTGAGTAGTAAACTTTTTTCAAAAGCTGTTTCGGAAATAGAACCTCTTCCGGGCAGTGCTGTTTCCGGTGCAATATAATAATCAATCTTACCCGCGGAATTTTTTTCAGCAAGGGCTAATAAATCCTGTTCTATGGTGAGACTGTCTTTTGAATATTTTTCAGCATAAGGATCGAGGTCCGGCTGCAGCATCAGGACATTAACCTGACCGGCTGGCTTTTCATCAAAAGTATTGTATTTAATGACCGAGATAATCATCGGCAGAGCAATTAAAGCCACAATGATCGCCGAGTTTTTAATCAGGTCTTTTCTCTTTCTTCCTGCTTCCCAGGTTCTTACTGTATAAAAAATCAGGACATTAGCTAAAAGAATCCAGAAACTTCCTCCGGTTGCTCCCAATGTGTCATACCACTGGATCAGTTTCGGGTATTCAGAGAATACGTTGCCAAGGTTCAGCCAGGGCCATGTTAATTCCCATCCCAGATGGAATTTTTCAAAGCTCATCCAGATGGCAATCAGAAATCCCAATCCCCAATAGGTACCTTGAGCATTTTTATACCAGTGATAGCATTGAAACACCAAAGAATATAAAAGTGAATTTACCAGTACCGGAAATAAAACCGCCATCAGAGAGTGGCTTCCGTCAGGATTCTTTGAGCCATACAGCCATCCCGTAGTAACTACATTCCAGATCACGAAACATAAGTAAGATAATCCGAAGACCACCCAGCTTTTTCTTTTATAATCCGAAAATTTTGAAACACCATGCTCCATCATCATCAGAGGAACAAGAGCGAAAAATATAAAAAACGGAACCCCGTAAGTTGGCCATGAAACCGACAGCAGCATTGCTGAAATAAGTGTAAGCAGAACGTATTTCATTAAATTATTTTAATACACAAATTTAATGTTTTTGAAATGAATATATTAGCAGTTCAATGTTAAAGAAAATATATAAAATCATTATTGTTCCGTATACACTTTTGCTGCTTTACCTGATGTTTTTGGGGATGGGCAGATTTCAGTATGATGAAAATTTAATTACCATAGAACCTGTTTTATCAACGATAAAATTTATCCAGGGCCCGAATAAGACTATAGATATTGTGAAGATTGTTTTGGGCAATATTATTATGTTTATCCCTTTTGGATTTCTTGGGTGGATAATTCCTGAACTGAAAAAACTGAAACCATTGATATTTGGTTTTATCTCATGTATCGTTATTGTGGAAGCACTTCAATATTTTACAAGAATGGGAATATTTGAGGTAGATGATATCATCCTGAATACTTTTGGGGTGTATCTGGGATGGGAGTTTTGCAGGATGATTGAAAAGAGATTTAGCTATTAAGTTCTTTCGCCCGTTTTTCAGCATTCAGAATTCCCTGTTTCAGAATTTCTTTGAAACTGTTTTCATCAAAAGTTTTTAAAGCAGCTTCAGTAGTTCCTCCTTTGGATGCAACATCTTTAATAAGTTCCTCAAGATTCTTTTCTGAGTTATTGATTAAATGATAAGCGCCCAGCATGGTCTGCTTTACAAAAAGTTTGGAAAGGTTTTCTTCAATGCCCATTTCAATACCTGCCTTGATCATGGCATCAATAATGTAATAAAAATAAGCAGGACCGCTTCCTGAAAGGGCCGTGACACCGTCCAGAAGCTCTTCGTCTTCCAGATAAACTGATCTTCCGGTACTGTTCAATAATCTTTCAATATTGATTAACTGACTGAAAGAAATTCCGTTGGCAGCGGTATACCCGGTAATTCCCATACCCAGAAGAGTAGGAGAGTTCGGCATGGCTCTTACAACCAGCGGGTGATTCAGGAGCTTTTGGATTTTTTCAATATTAATTCCGGCCATGATGGATAAAACCATCTGGTTTTCTTTTAAAGTAAACTGAATATTTTGCGCAACCGTCTGGAAGTCCTGGGGTTTTACAGCAATGATGATTAAATCCGCATCAATGTCTTTTACTTCTTCGAAAGTGGAAATTTTAGATTTGGGGAATTCTTCAGCTATTTTGGTGATTTTTTCCTGATTTCTGATAATCAGATGAAGGTGTTCAGGCTTGATCAGTTCATATTTCAGAAATGATTTTGAAAAGGAAAGTCCCATATTTCCGGCTCCAAGAATCGCTATTTTCATTACGGATTGTAAATTTTTTAGCTAAAATAATGATTTTCCGGAGATTGGATATCAATTGATTCTGAATTAATTTTGTTGGAAAACGCAAGGACGCAGCGTTTTTGAATAAGATGCTGTTTTAAGCGCAAGAAAATCAAAGATTTTCAGCAGGAGTAAAATAAAAGTAATATCATAAAGATCTGTGCTATCTGCGAAATCCGTGCAAAAATATATTGCATAAAATACGCAGTAGTAAATTGCATTGGAGATAAAATCCCTGGTGCTTAAAAATATTCGACACAGATAATTAAGAATAAAAAAGGCTGAAATCATATGAATCAGCCTTATGTATTTTAAATAATATTTACTTCCCGCTCAAGCTCTATCCCGAACTTCTCCTTTACAGAATTGATAATTTCCGTAGAAAAATCAAAAATCTCTTTTCCTGTAGCGTTTCCGGTTGCATTGATGATCACGAGAGATTGTAATTTGTGTGAAGCAACATTCCCGATCTGTTTTCCCTTCCATCCACATTGCTCAATCAGCCATCCGGCAGGAACTTTTACCATATCTCCGTTTGGATAGCCCTGGATATTTTCAAATTTTTGTTTCAATGCTTCAAATTGGGCCAGAGGAATCGTTGGGTTTTTGAAAAAGCTTCCGGCATTCCCGATTTCTTTAGGATCCGGCAATTTACTTTGTCTGATATTGATGACTGCCCTGGAAACATCCTGAATAGTTGGATTTTCAATGCCAAGGTTTTCCAGTTCGGATTGGATGGCACCATATTCCGTTTTGATATGGTGATTTTTTTGGGTGAGATTAAAAGTTACCTCCAGAATAACATATCTGCCTTTCCCTTCCTGTTTGAAAACAGAGTCTCTGTAACCAAACCTGCATTGTTCAAGATTGAAAGTTGTAAGCTCAGAATTCTCCAGATCCAATACCTGACAGCTGACAAAAATGTCTTTTATTTCTGTTCCGTAAGCTCCAATATTCTGCATTGGAGAAGTACCCACATTTCCGGGAATCAATGAAAGATTTTCCAGTCCGCCGTAATTCTTTTCCAGGCAATACATCACAAATTCATGCCAGTTTTCACCTGCTTTTGCGGTTACCCATACTTCATTTTCATTGATGCTTTCCTCCGAAATTCCTTTTAAATTTAATCTGATGGCAAGACCTTCAAAGTCTTTAGTCAGTAAAATATTGCTTCCGCCTCCTAAAAACAGAAGCTGAAGAGATTGGTTTTTTGCGAAAATAAGCGCCTCTTTTAATTCATCAATCGTATTGACTTCAGTAAAATACCGGGCCCGGGCATCAACACCAAATGTGTTATAAGGCTTTAATGAAAAATTTTCCTGCATGTTTTATTGGTATTCTTTTGGGAGAATTTTGTCTAATTGTTCTTTAAGTTGTTGTAACTGCTTGTAATGTAACGTGTCTGAATAAGCGTTCACATAGATATGTGATTTTTTGGGAGTCCGGATCTGGAACGTTTCATCTGTCCCATCCACAGACTGTTGGCTTGGAGAGCTTTTTATGTAGTCAAGATCTGTGATTTTGACTGATGATATAAGCTTTTTCCATATTTCCGGATTAATGGCAGATGACCATTTTTTATGAGTTTGATTGGCTGTCATCCCTTTTTCAGCAAAAACAGAATCTTCTGTGGCTTTGATAATTCTGTAACTTCCGAGGTTTCCTCCGATTTCCGATACACTGACAAATGTAATTTCGTACGGGTTTTTATGGGAATCAGATGGTTCTGCTTTTTTTGAATCACAGGAAAAGAATGCCGACAGCAAAAGAATCGAAAACAGGATTTTCAGATAGCGTTTTTTTGTTGTCGGCATAAGTTATACTTTACAGGCTGAATTCTTCTCTGTACTTCTTTAAAGCTTCTTTAAGAATTTCAGCACTTCTTTTTAAATCTTCTTCTTTCAAAACGTAGGCAATTCTTACCTGCTTTTTTCCTAATTCAGGATTGCTGTAGAATCCTCCTGCAGGTGCAACCATGATGGTTTCATTATTAAGAGAATATTTTTCAAGCAGCCACTGTGCAAATTTTTCAGTATCATCTACCGGAAGTTCAGCAACGCAGTAGAAAGCTCCTCTTGGCTTAGGACAGATCACGCCAGGAATCGCATTTAAAAGATCTACCAATACATTTCTTCTGTGGGTATATTCTTCTCTTACCGCTCTGATATAAGGACCGTCGTTCTGGTGTGCGGCTGTTGCTGCAATCTGTCCCAAAAGAACAGGGCTTAGTCTTGCCTGGGCAAAAAGCATAGCCGCATTACGGATTTTGCTGGAACGGGTAACCATACATCCTATTCTTACTCCACACATTGAATAACGCTTGGATTCAGAATCAATAATGATACAGTTTTCAGCTAATTCCGGGAACTCAAGCATTGAGATCTGCTGCTTTCCATCATATACATATTCTCTGTATACTTCATCAGAAATAATTACAATATCGTATTTTAAAGCAATTTCTGCCAGTTTCTGAAGTTCTTCACGGGTATAAAGATATCCGGTAGGATTTCCAGGGTTGCAGATAATGATTGCTCTTGTTTTTTCTGTAATTTTTTTCTCAAATTCCTCTACAGGAGGTAAAGCAAAACCTGTATCAATAGTAGAAGGTACAGCTACTACGTTTACATCAAATGTGCTGGTAAATCCATTGTAGTTGGCATAATAAGGCTCAGGGATAATCACTTCATCACCTTCGTCACATAAAGTAGAGATGGCAAAGTTAAGAGCTTCAGAACCTCCGTTGGTAACAATAAAGTTATCAGGAGTAAGATCTGAGAAACCTAATGAATGATAGTATTCAGTAAGGGCTTTTCTGTATTCGATATTACCTTCAGAAAGCGCATATTCCAATACTTTTAAATCGATATTTTTTAAAGCATTTAAAGCTGTTTCCGGAGTTTCAATATCAGGCTGTCCGATATTAAGGTGATATACTTTTATTCCTTTCTGTTTTGCTTGTAAAGCAAAGGGAACCAGTTTTCTTACCGGCGATGGCGGCATATGCAGTGCTCTGTTTGAAATATTCGGCATTGTTCAAAAAATTTGTATGACAAAAATAGGATTTAATTTCTCAATAATAAAATTATGAGCCAATAAGAAAATATTCCTGAACTTTTATATTCTTCGAAAAATTCAGTTATTATAGTGGTTTTTGATATGGATTTCCTATGTGTTTTAAATAAATGTTATGATTTTGTTAAAAATAATATTTTTGTATTGTTATTTTTTGTTAATTTCGCTGTAAATGTGATTAAAATGGCAATAAATTTATTTTCTAGAGTGGTACCTGCTATCGCTCTGTTTTCAGCCTCTGCAATGATGGCTCAGAATTATCAAACTATGCCGGTTTCCTCAGGCTTTACGGCTGATGTAATTGCGAACGGCATAGGTTCTTCATCAGTTACTACAAACAATGATGTAGACGGAGTTTCTTACGCTTTTGTAGCCAAAGATTTTCAGCTGACTTCCACAAGTCCTGCCATTACGTATGGTATACCTGTGGACGGAGTTATTAATTCTGTGGTGGCAACCACTCCGGGATTGAGCTTTCAGCTGGCAGGTCTGAATGCCAACAATTCTTTAAGGCTGGCTGCAATTAATGATAACGGAACCCTGACATTTACGGCACCGAAAGCTGCTACCAAGCTTTATATGCTTGCCGTAAGCGGAAGTGGTACTTCAACGGTAAGTGTAGTGGTGAATTTTACCGATGGCAGTTCCCAGACGTTTTCAAGTATCAGTCTTGCTGACTGGTATAATGGATCTAGTTTTGCCATACAGGGAATAGGAAGGATTAAAAAACCGGGGGCTACTCCTGCATCCGGTGATGATGTTCCTTCACCTGAAGGTGGAACCAATCCAAGATTATATCAGGCTGAATTGGCAATAGACGCAGCAAACCAGGCGAAGCTGATACAAAGTGTAACGGTAACCAAAGCAAGTGGTTCAGGTATCCCGAATATTTTTGCTTTTTCAGTGGATGCTTATTCAGATTGTATGCCTCCTGTATTACAGGCAGTTTCAGGAATTACAGCCAACTCTGCTTTAGTTTCATGGACAGGTAATGCAGCCAGCTATGATGTTTACCACAGTACTTCAAATACAATACCTTCGAGCTCTGTGACACCTACTTATCCAGGTGTAACGGGAACAAGTACAACAATAGGAAGTCTTAATTCCAATACGACTTATTATTATTGGGTAAGATCCAACTGTAATACTGCAACCGGCCAAAGCGCATGGTCTTTTGCAGGAACATTTAAAACAGCCTGCTCTACTTTCACTGTCCCATATACAGAAAACTTTGATACAACCAGTACCGGTTCGAGTACCAACAACAACGCTCCAAGCTGTTGGGCATATCTGGAAAGTGCATCATTTGCAGGCTATGGATATGTGACTACAACAAATAACTATTCGGCACCTAATGCTTATTATCTATATAATTCAACCGCTACTACAGGAAGTCAGATGTTGGTTGCTCCTCCAACGATCAACCTTTCAGACGGAACGAAACGTGTGAGATTCTATGCAAAAACAGGAACAACAGGGACTCCTTTATTAATAGGTACTCTATCTAATCCTGCAGACCCTGCTTCTTTTACCCCAATTGGTTCTCCTATTACTTTGACAACTACCCACACGCAATATACGGTTAATATTCCTGCGGGTTCTGATTTGCAGTTAGCATTTAAGCATGGTATGGGAGGTACCGGGCGTTCTATTTATATTGATAATATTTCTGTTCAGAATATTCCTTCCTGCTTTGAGCCGACTGCCGTTACATCATCCAACGTGAATTCAAATTCAGCAACAATCGGATGGACAGCCCCATCTTCAGCTCCTGCGGGCGGATATGAGGTGTATTACAGTACAAGCAATACCGCACCTGATGCTTCCACTGTTTTGAATGCAGCAAACTCTGTAACATCTACAACAACTTCTGCACCGATAAGCACATTGCAGCCATCTACAACCTATTATGCATGGGTGAGATCTAGCTGCAGCGCAACTGATAAAAGCATCTGGACTGAAGTTCCTGTATCATTCACAACTACTTGTCTTCCGATAACTACACTGCCTTGGAGTGAAAATTTTGATGCGATGACGAATATAGGCTCTGCTATCGTTCCAGGGTGCTGGAAACAAAATCCGGGAGGAAGTTCATCCAGCTATAACTTTACTTCAGCCAATGCTTCCCAGCAAGCTTATAATGATCCTAAATCTGCTCCGAATTATCTGACGATCTATTATCCATATAGCAATGCCGCTTATTTATGGACACCTACATTTACTTTAACTGCAGGAACTTCATATGAATTCTCATTCTACTGGGTAGGAGACGGCTATGCAGGCTGGCAAAATGAAGTATTGGTAAACAACGGACAAACAGCGGCCGGTGCAACCAGTTTAACGACATTTATCACTTCTGATCAAACAGCAACAGGAGGAGGTAACAGCACCGAATATACTAAGGTTACTGTTTCATATACCCCAACGACTACCGGCGATTATTCATTTGGAATTAAAGCTTTGAATACAACAACGGCGCCATATTATATGGGATTTGATGATTTCTCCCTTACACAGTCTAATTTAAGCACGGCTGAAACGTCTGTTAAGAAAAAAGAAATCAATGTATATCCTAATCCTTTCAAAGATGTTCTGCATGTTGCGGATATCAAAAATGTTAAATCTGTAACCGTTACGGATGTAGCAGGAAGAGTGGTGAAAACTATTGATAATCCAACTACAGAACTTCAGTTAGGAGATTTAAATGCTGGTTTATATTTAGTGACAATGAACTTTAAAGATGGCTCGAAATCAACAGTAAAAGCCATTAAGAAATAAAATTTTTTGAGTTAATAATTTCTGTAGGCAGTTGCATTCGTGTGGCTGCCTTTTTAATGGCCTTTTCACATAATAACTGGAAAAAATTATTATCGGAAATGTTCATAAAATTATTATACATTTGTGCCGAAAACTATAACAACCATGAATAGATTTAAACTCCTTTTTTTACTGCCCATATTATGTTCCGGATTCTCCCGGGCTCAGCGAATTGATAAAGAAATAATCAGCTTCCAGCTTTTGAAAGAACCGGTTTTTCCTACAGACCTTTCCAACAGAAATTACACGATTACCGTAAAATCTCCCTATAATATTACAAAAGATGATGTGATAAGAATTTCAAAAGAAGATTATCAAAGGAAGGTGGACAATTATCAGACGAATGTTGAAAATGCCAAGTACGAACATCAGGAAAGATTAAAAGACTATGATGCTGAGGTAAAAAAACTACAGGAGAAATACAAGCTGGAATCAGCAGAATACAATAAATTATCTGCAGTTGAGAAAATTGCTGCAACCAACGGAGCTCCTATGTTGAGATTACCTTCAAGGCCAATCCTGAATATTCCTCCAATGCCGGTTTACCAACAGCCTGATCTGAGAGACGCCCTTATCGTTGATAACAAAATTCTGGCGTCACAAATGGATGTGACAGGTTTTTCAAAAGGCGGAAATTATCTTGACATCGTTATTGAAATGGAAAGAACAACCTTCCAGGATAACCAGGGAAAAACTTTTGCCAATCAGCCTACAAGGATCGTTGCCAAACAAGGCGGTGCGGTAAAGCTGGATAAAACCTATTTCTCAGATTTTACTGAAGTAGCAAGTGTTCCGACTAATGAAATCAATTTGAATGCCCAGGAAAAAAGATATCTTCAGAGAACGATGGACCGTACAAGGAATATTATTAATGAAAATTTCGGTTATCAGACAATCAATTCCACGGTAACTCTGGCGACGGTAAAGAACAAAGGAGAATATGATGATCTGGAAAAAGCATACATCTACGTGACGACCAATCTGAAAAAACTTCAGGCAAAATCAGACTACGCCCCGAATAAAGTAGCCATGGAAAACATGCAGAAAGGAATTGATCTCTGGAAAACCGCTTTGACAAAAGTGAATTACAATGACAAAAAGGCTGTTTACAACCAAAAGATCGGCGAATACCTTTATTTTAACCTGATCAGATTGAATATTGCTTTAGGTAATTACCAGGAAGCAGAGAAATATTTAAATGAGTTGCAGGAACATTTAGTAGATATCAAATTATCCTACGATGCCAATCTTGAACTGAAAAGATTGGAAGAAAAAATTTATAATAACTAAAGAAAACAATATGATTAAACAGATTATTGCTTCGGCATTAATAACCGCTTCTGTGTACAATTATGCACAGACAAAAGTGACTGAAGGAACAAAGTTCACAGTGGACGCCAATCTTGAAACGGATGATAAACTGGTACTGGCAGATGATTACAACTCATATATGTTCAGCGCCATCAATATTGACGGCCTGATGAGAAATGTTTTCCCGCATAAGAAATTACTGATGAGAAAACTGGATCAGAACGGAAGCCTTGTGGATACATATGTGAAAGATTATGCCAACAAAACAAATGGTGTCCTCCACAACTACCTTGGCTCACAGCAGATTGATGATGACAAATTTATTGCATTTACTGAAGAGTATTTCGGGAAAGAAAACAGAAAGGAGGTATTTCAGCATGTTTTCAGTAAAAAAGAAGGCACATTTACCACCAAAAGCATTGCAAAATACAGCATCGAATCTACCAACAAATCAGGAACCACTTATGTTCTTTTTTCGGAAAATGGTAAATATGCAGCGATCTTCAATGACAGATATGCCAACAAAAAAACAGATAACGTGAATGATGTTCTGGTCCTGGATCTGAGAACACTTTCTCCGGTTTGGAACAAAGAGATCACATTAAGCAATGATTATGTCGAAAAGTCTTTAACACTGACTAACTCAGCGAAGATTGTTGTACTGAGAAAAGCTGCAGGATGGAAGGAATCCTATAAGCTGGAACTTGTTTCGAATACTGAAGATAAAGACCTTCCGTTTGATGATAAATATATTCCTGAAAAATTATATGCATTCAGTAAAAATGACAGCGATTATCTGGTGACATTTGGAAGAAAAAACGCTGCGGTTACCATTGGTGCAAGTACGTTTGGAACAATAATGTTTTATGATATGAAGTCCGGAAAAGCAGTAATCAGCAATACCAATTTAGCCGGAAGCAAAGATATGAGTGATGTGAAGGTCATCAAAACGATTGTAAAAGGAGATGAAACTTTAATGGCTGTACAGCAGGAAACGGTGACAAGACCGATGCCGACGGCAATGAACCGTTTCCCAGATCCTGTGTATTCATTGGATGCGGGAATGCTGATCAAATTCAATAAAGAAGGAGAAGTAAAGCAGTTTGTGGCTGCGGGAACTTCTACAGGAAAAAGAATTCATGTGGTTGAAGCCGGAGATAAACTTTATATTTCTGCTTTCTATCCAAAAGGAGCATTCGGGAATACAGGATTTTCTATGAAAGTCTTTGATTTCGCCAATCTGAAACCTCAGGAAGTAAGCCTTGATTATAAAGGAAGAAACTTTTTCCAGAACTATGGCTTTGCAGATGGAAATATGATTCAATATGTTCCGAATGTTAATAAAATGATGTTCCTTCAAAAGAGTGGTAAAGATGTTCAGATGTTCAATGTATATAATTTTATAAAATAATTGTATTTTAGAAAAAATTAAAATATGCAGATTCAGTCAGTTTCCGTAGAAGATTATATCTCAAAAATTCCTGAAGAAAGGCAAGAGGCTTTTAAAAAACTTTTTGATACAGTGAATGACAATCTTCCCAAAGGTTTCGAAGAAGCTACAAATTATGGGATGATCGGCTGGGTAGTTCCTTTGGCAACATTTCCTGCAGGATATCACTGTGCACCCGGGACCCCGCTGCCATTCATTAATCTGGCTTCCCAGAAGAATTTTATAGCACTATATCATATGGGACTTTATTCAAAACCGGAACTTCTTGATTGGTTTGTGGCAGAATATCCAAAACATTCCAAAAAGAAGCTGGACATGGGTAAATCCTGTATCCGCTTTAAAAAAGCAGAAGATATCCCTTTTGAACTGGTCGCTGAGCTTAGTAAGAAAATGACTCCCGACGACTGGATCGGAATTTATGAGTCGCAGTATAAGAAATAAAAAAGAACCCTGAAATCAAATAGATATCAGGGTTCTTTTTTGCGCTGAAAGCTTGAAGTTTGAAGCTGGAAGTTATAGTTGTGTTTTTAGAATCAATGTTTGTCGTTTGGTGGGTATGTCTTGTAGGATTAAAAAAGTTTAATTAAATGGTGGGCATGTATTCATCGGCTTCCGGAACTTCCACTCTCCAGTTTCCATCCTCCAGCTAAAAATGAATATCCCAGATTCCTGCTTTACGCTCAAGTTCAATTAAAGCAGATGCATTATCAGCAAGAACCTGATAATAGTCTTTCCTTACATTATTATAGGTTCTCTGGGCATTCAGAACTTCAAGGATAGAACTTTCTCCTCTTTTATAGCTGTAAATAATTCCTTCCAGAATGGTTTGTGCTTCTGCAAGCATTCCATTGTGGAATTGTCTGAGCTGTTTCTGGGTTGCCACATACTGTTGATAAGCCTGCATTACTTCAGCTCTTATGGCTTGTTCGGTCTGTTTATATTCAATTTCTGCCTGTGAAGATGCCATTTCTGCTATTTTTACCCCTGCATTTCTTTTGTTGGAAAATTTCAGGGGAATGCTAATGCCCATTTTTACAGCATTTACAGTGGGAGAGGGTGCAATTTCGTTAATGGCTTCTGTGTGGCGTTCTGCTCCTGCACTGATGCCAAGGTCTATGACACGGTTGGCTTTTTCAAGACTGATCAGGCTTCTGGTAACTTCTGTATTTTGTCTGGCGGCCAGTAAATCTGCTCTTTCATTCAATGCCTGAAGAATCAGGTCATCAATACTGAAATCCCTGTTGAAAGCATTTAAATTTCCGCTAACCTCTCTGTCCATAATTTTGCTGTCTCCCAGAAATACAGATAAACTGGTGAGAGCCTGCTGTTCTTCACTTTCAGCCTGATATACTTCGTTGAGGAGAGAAGCTGCTTCCAGCTTACTTTGTTTGGAAGTCACGAGTGATATGGTTCCCAACCTGTAGCGAATACTGTCGGACTTTGCAAGCTGCTGCATGTTTTTATAAGAATCCTGTTGTACTTCAAGCAATGCTTTGGATTTTAATGCATTGATATACCCTAAGCTGGCATCTGCACGAAGGTTCCTGAAGAAATCCTGCAATTGCAGTTTGCTAAGCTCAGATTGGTTTCTGGCCAGATTTACCCTGGCTTTTCTTTTACCGCCAAGCTCAAGTGTCCAGCCAATTGATGCCCCGTAAACATAACCCATATTTTGATTCACACCATTATTGGTGGTTTCCATTTCCAATTGAGGATCAGGAAACATATTGGCGGTCCGGATAGCAGCTTCAGCCATACTTACATTGTATTTCTGAGAAGCATAACCTAAATTTTTACTTCCGACAAGACTCAGGTATTCTCCAAATGACAAAAGCTCTTTTTCCTGTGCTTTTACACTTGTGATGCTGAGCAATACAATGGATACTATGATAAAGTGAACTCTAATTTTCATCTGATTCTAAATTTTGTTTTTTGTTTCTGCATTCAGCCATAAAATAAATCGCCGGCAGTACAAATAGGGTTAAAACAGTGGAGAACATCAGCCCGTAAACAATGACAGTTGCCAGTGGACGCTGTACATCTGAACCGATTCCTGTAGCCAATGATGCAGGTAACAATCCGATTATAGCAACCGTTGCAGTCATTAATACAGGCCTGAAACGGTCTTTTGCCCCTTTGACGGCAGCCTTTTTCAGTTCATATCCTTTCTTACGCAGATCGTTGATGTGAGAAATCATGATCACTCCGTTCTGGATGGCAACTCCAAATAAAGCGATGAATCCTACAGCTGAAGAGACATTCAGAGACATTCCCCGGATATTGAGTGCCAGCATTCCGCCAAATAATGCCAATGGTACAATAGACATCAGAACCAAAGCTTGTCTGAAATCTCCAAATGCACCATATAACAAAAGAAACATAATGGCCAGTGCGAGTGGAACAATAAATGCAAGTCTTGAATAAGCCCTGTTTTGATTTTCAAACTGGCCACCCCATTTGATCTGGTATTTCTCGTGGTCGTATTTAATGTCTTTTTCAATTTTATTCTGAGCGTTTTTCAGGAAAGATGAAAGATCGGTACCTCTCAGATTAAGCTTTACCGTAAGATGACGTTTGTTCATTTCTCGGGTAATCGTGCTTTCTCCGGTACTCAGTTTCACTTCTGCTACCTGTGACAATGGGATTTTGGCTCCGGAAGCTGAGGTCAGCATCAGGTTTCCGATTTTATCCGGAGTATCGCGGCTGTCTTCCGTGTAACGACAGGAAATATCATACACTTTATTGCCGATAAAGATCTGGGAAATGGCTTTTCCTCCCAATGCCACTTCAATAAGGTCGGCAACATCTGCTACATTCAGACCATATTGAGCAATTTTGTCCCTGTTCGCAATGATCTGCAGCTGAGGTAACGGCGGCTCCTGATCAATGGCAAGGTCTGCTGATCCCGGGATTTTATTCAAGGTAGACAGAACATCTTCTGCAATGCGTCTGGTTTCTTTAAAATCTTCTCCATATACTTTTACAACCAGTTCACTGTGAGCGCCGGAGATTTTATCCATCACTCCGTCAATCATAGGTTGTGAAAAGCCTACCGTGAATCCCGGCATGTCTTTATAATCTGCCGCGAGTTCTCTGATGAGGTCTGCTTTTGTTTTTCCGGAAGGCCATTCGCTGTAAGGTTTTATTCCAATAGAAACCTCGAAATGAGAAGCTGTCCACGGATCTGTGCCATCATCATTGCGGCCTGCCTGTACCATCATATAAGTGATTTCGGAATGTTTCAGGGTACGGGCCCGCAGGGTATCACTCATTTCTTTTGATTTTGCTAAGGATATTCCCGGAGGCAGCTGTACCTGCAGCCAGATAGAACCTTCATCCAGCTCCGGAAGAAAATCTTTTCCTACGGTGTAAGACAGAATTCCGGAGGATATCAATATAATAATGATTGGAATAATAACTCTTTTGGGAGCCTGCATTATTTTTTCTATTTTTTTTCCATAGGCAGCAGCAAGTTTTTCCAACCATTTATTATGATAGATTTTTTGTGGTTTGCGATAGATGACATACGCTAATCCCGGGATAAGAAGTAATGCTACAGCGAGCGCGCCCAGCAGAGCGTATCCAACAGTAAAAGCCATGGGGGTAAACAGTTTTTTCTCTACCCGTTCAAAAGCAAACAAAGGCAGATAAGCGGTGATGATAATAATTGTTGAAAAGAAAATGGGCTTGGCTACTTCAATCACCCTTTGGGTAATAGTTTTTTCTTCCAGTGCTTCTTCCGGATTTTCTTCCCTTTTTTTCAGAATGGTTTCCAGCATAACGATGCTTCCATCTACGATAATTCCGAAATCAATAGCTCCCAGTGAAAGCAGATTGGCCGGAATGTCAGTAAAATGCATTAATATAAATGCAAACAATAAAGAAAGCGGAATGGTAATCGCCACCAGCAATGCTCCGCGCCAGCTTCCGAGAAATACAATCAGAATAATAATAACCAATACAATTCCTTCGGTAAGGGTATGAGAAACTGTGGTGAGTGTTGTTTTTACAAGATCTGTCCGATCCAGAAAAGGATGGATTTTTACACCCGGAGGAAGCGTTTCTTTATTAAGTTCTTCAATGGCTTCATGTACACCCGCCAGCACTTGCGAGGGATTTTGCCCTCTTAGTAAAAGAACGATTCCTTCTACACTTTCAGAATAATTACGTTTCCGGTCGGTATAGCCAAGAATTCCTTTTCGCTCAAGGTTTCCGTATTTCAATGTTCCTACATCATTTAAAAAAACAGGAACGCCATTTTGGGTTTTTACTACAATTTTCCCAAGGTCATTTAAATCTTTTACCAATCCTATCCCACGGATCACATAGGCCAGGTTTCCGCGGGGAAGCATACTTCCTCCGGCACTTACATTATTTTTGGAAATGGTTTCAGTTACTTCTGAAAGAGAAAGCCCATACTGTTCAAGCTTATGAGGATCCAGTTCGATCTGGAACTGGGTGGTAATCCCTCCGAAGTTGGTAACATCAGCAATTCCGGAAACCTGTTTGATGCGGGGAATAATGACAAATTTTTGTAAATCCGTCAATTCACGCAGACTGTGGTTATTGCTTTCTATGATATAGCGGTACACTTCGCCGATGGGAGAGGTGAGGGGATCTAATCCGGGCTGTGCACTGTAAGGAAGCTCTACATCTGTCAGCCTTTCCTGAATGCGCTGCCGGGCCCAGTAATCATCAATTCCATCATCGAAAACCATAGTGATAATGGAAAGCCCAAAGGTACTTTTGCTTCTCATCACATGCATTCCGGGAAGTCCGTTCAGTGATCTTTCCAAAGGGATGGTGATCTGCTGTTCTACTTCTTCAGCGGCCAGTCCCGGAACCTGTGTGACCACCTGGGAAGTTACATCTGCAATATCGGGATAGGCCTCTATGGATAATCTGGTCCAGGAATAATATCCGAAGAATCCCAGTAAAAGGAAGAGAGCAAGCATCAGCCACCTCTTCTGTATGGAGAGTGTCAATAATTTCTTCATAATTTTTCATTTACATTATTTTACATCCGGCATATAAATTCCGCCTTCACTCATGATGATTTCTCCGGGTTTTAAGCCTGCTGTGATTCTTACTGTTTTCTGATCGGTTTCTCCTGTTGTCACAAAGCGTTTGATAAACTGGTTTTTACCGGTTTTTACCCATACATATTGAGAGCTGTCCTCCTGCATTAAGGCTGTTACAGGAATCATCACAGCTTTTTCAGGAGCTGTTGAAAAATTAACGGTAGCGAACATACCCGGTTTTAGTTTCCGGTCCGGATTATCACATTCAATAAGGACTTTGATGCTTCGGGTATCTTCATCCACCATTTCATTGATATGATATACTTTTCCGGTAATGTTTCTGTCCGGATAGGCGCTTACTTTTACGGAAACCTGATCACCAATACTGACAAAGCGGATGTCTTTTTCTTTCACATCACCGGAAATCCAGACTTTGGATAATTCTGCGATAATCATTACCGGATCTGCATCTCCTTTCAGATATTGTCCGTTTACAATTCTGTTGGAAACAATTTCTCCGTTAATGGGAGCTTTTACCACAAGCGGACTTCCTATACCTCCGCCTTTGCTGTTATATACTTTTAATGCTGAAGAAGCGTTGGAAAGGGATGTTCTTTTATTTTTAAGATCGGTTTCCGCTTCGTCCAGTTCTTTCTGGATGCCGACTCCGTGTTTGACCAAGTCCTGCTGGCGTCTGTAATTTTTTTCTGCAAGCTGTGCATCATTCAGGGCATCTGTATAATCTTTCTGAACTGAAAAATAATCGGAAGAAAGGATTTCAAAAAGAGGGCTTCCGGCCGAAACATTCTGTCCAAGCTGAATAAAGGATTTGGTAATTCTTCCGGAAAAAGGACTGGCAATTTCCGCGTAATGATTGGGAATGGCCTGAATTGTTCCTGCTGAAATTATCCCGTCACTGTGTTCCTGTTCTGTAACGGCCTGCGTTTTAATTTTTTTGAAAACAGGATTATTTTCCGGTATTGTGACCTGATTATCCTGAAT
Organism: Chryseobacterium gleum; assembly: GCF_900636535.1. NCBI lineage: Bacteria > Pseudomonadati > Bacteroidota > Flavobacteriia > Flavobacteriales > Weeksellaceae > Chryseobacterium > Chryseobacterium gleum. The sequence goes on along the minus strand of NZ_LR134289.1, from coordinate 2,608,363 downwards.
GATTATTTCCTGTTCGTTTTTTTGCTGAGGTATATTATCCTTACAGGAGACTGCAAAGAGAATTACACTGCTTAAGATTATTCTTTTCATGTTCTTAAAACAATTGAGTGCTGTTGCTGATTTTTATTTTTTCTGTATTGTTTTTCCGGGTGTTGAGCAGTTTTTTACTCCTTGCTTCTTTTTTGGAGGATAGAGTGGGTCTCAGGAATATGTTTGTAGAGACAATGAAGAAAACTGTAATAAGGGCTTCTTTAGGATATCCGAGAGCACATAAAGCACCTATGGCTGCAGAGCACCATAATGTGGCTGCCGTATTGAGGCCTCTTACGGTAAGGCCGTCTTTCATAATAACACCGCCACCGAGAAAACCGATTCCACTGACAATATATGAGGTAATTCTTCCGGCTGCATCACCACCAATTCTGATGGCTATCAATACGAAAGCTGCAGAGCCGATGCATACAAGTGTGTTGGTACGGAGACCTGCATTCTTTTTACGCCATTGTCTTTCGAAGCCAATACCGGCTCCCAGGCAGAATGCAGTCAGTAAACGAAGGGTGAATTCAAAGGTATTCATAACTTTTCCTGTTTTTATAAAGCTTTTCAGCTGTACGGGAAAAGTAGGTACAACTAAAGCTTTTAAGATTGATAATTACTGTAAGGATCTGAGTCCATATGCTTTATTTTTTACTGTGCAAAAGTAAAAAGGGCTGAAGTTTTATGCAGTTAGAAAAGCTTTAGAATATGATTAGAAAATTATTAGAGAAAATAATTTCTTGTTTAGAGTATCAGGAAAAGAATTAAAATATTTATGTATTAAGTCTTATTAATAAGTGAAAACTGTACCCATTGCAAAAGGTAAAAAATCAATACATTTGATGGCAGTTATTTTATATGATGAATTTCACGGTTTACAGTATAAAATAAGAGTTTGTTAATCCCGGAAACTTCTTTCCAAAATCTTTTGAACGATATATTTTTAGGCATGAAAAAATCAAATATAGCAATACCGGCTACGCTTTTAGCAATTATCTGTGTACAGGGAGGAGCATCCATTGCGAAGCAGCTTTTTCCTGCTATAGGAGCTATTGGTACTGTTACTTTAAGGATTGTACTTTCAGCGGTTCTGCTTACTTTGATTAACCGTCCGAAATTTTTAACATTTAACAGACAGAAGTGGCAATATTGTGCAATATACGGAATCGGGCTGGCAGCAATGAATCTTATTTTTTATATGGCTATTCAAAGAATTCCATTGGGGCTGGCTGTGACTGTAGAATTTGCGGGGCCTTTATTTCTTGCACTGGCTTTATCCCGTAAACTGCTGGACGTAGTATGGGCTTTGCTGGCTTGTGCGGGAATTTTACTGATCGTACCGTGGCATAATGATCATGTAGATTTGATAGGTCTTGGATTGGCTTTTCTGGCAGGGATGTTCTGGGCTGTTTATATCATAATGGGAGGTAAGGTTTCTAAAATAATGGACGGAAAGGATGCGGTAACAACAGGAATGATATTCGCGAGTCTGGTGATTATTCCTTTTACCATATGGGATGGTGCTGTTTTCAACCTGACTCCAACCATTTTTGTGAAAGGTCTCGGTGTGGCGATTCTTTCGAGTGCTTTACCATTTTCTTTGGAAATTATGGCTTTGAAAAGACTTCCGGCTAAAACTTTCAGTATTCTGATGAGTCTGGAACCTGCATTTGCTGCACTTTCCGGCTTGGTCTTCCTTGCTGAAAAATTATCTTTTTTACAGTGGATTTCTATTGCCTGTGTAATTGCTGCAAGTATAGGAACAACTGTTTTCAGCAGAGCATCTAATCATTAAAAGATTTTGTCCCAAGATGAGATTACATTGGAAAATACAGCTTATTCTGCTTCTGATCTCACTTTTTTTCTTTGGCTTAGGCATACAAAGTATTGCAGAAGAAAAAAAGTCCGGAACTCTTTTATTCAGAAATTTTTTACACATTATACCTTTTGTGATCAGTAGTATAGTTTTTATCATCAATATCCGTAATCAGAACAAAAAAAAGTGATGATGCTTTTCCAGAAGGTTATGTAATGTCAAATATCACGGTGAAAACAGTCTCATTGTATTCTGATACTGCATTGATTTTTGCATGGTGAAGATGAATGATTTTTTCCGTAAGAAATAATCCTATTCCATGTCCCTTTTTCTGCCGTGAGGCTTCACTTCTGTAAAATGGCTTGAAAATATGCTGTAAATCTTCTTTAAAAATAATATTTCCTGTATTGCTGAAAGTGATGGTAAGAGTTTTCGAATGAACGCTCACATCGATCAGGCAGGTATGTTCCGGGGAATATTTGCATGCGTTGTCAATGAGATTATTAAAAGCAACCCTAAGAAGATATTCATTTCCCTGAATAATAAGCTGATGTTCTTCTACAGAGTCTTCTATGTTCATTGAAACTTTATATCCTGAATTTTCTTTTATTGTTTTGGTATAAGATTCCAGAAGAACTTCATCCAGGCGTACTTCAGCAAAACTGATTTCATTGGGATCATAACTCGCTTTGGCAAGATCCATTAAGCTATTGGAAAGCGCTGCCATATTTCGGGCATCTTCCAGCGCATATCGGATGGTTTCCTGATATTCTTCTTTGGTTTTGTCCTTTTCTGAAGCCAGTTCAAGTTCTGTAATAATAGCAGATAAAGGCGTTCTCAGTTCGTGTGAAATATTGGCTACGAAATGCTTTTGAGAGTCAAAAGAATTTTCAAGCCGCTCCAGCATTCCGTTGAAGTTTTGGGCCAGTTCATTCAATTCATCCTTTTCTTTCGTTGTTTTCAGGCGCAGCTGTAATTTTCCGGCGGTAATCTTTTTGATCTGACTTACCATTTCACTGAGTGGCCTCAATGCTTTTTTGGAAAGAAATATTCCTGCCAGATAGATCAGGATCAGAATACTGAAAAAGGAAATAATACTGATGATTAAAAGATGCGTAAGATATTCGTATCCGTATTTGTCATAAGCAGCGGCTGTTACAGCATAAGATTTTCCTTCATAATGATACACCATTCCAATGACCTGCAGATCATTTAAGAAGAAAGTGATTCTTTTTTTCCGGAATATCTGTGAAAGCATTTCAGGAGTTTCCTTTACATAATCTACCCTGGCATCATCATGATAAACCAATTGCTTATTGCTATCATAAATTGCTACCTGAACCTCATTCAGTGTTCTGGTATTATTTTGATAAAGCTTATGCATTTCCTGCTCGGGTAATGAACTTCTGAAAAAAAGGTCCGCTTTGGCGATGGCTTCGTTCTGGAGTTCGCTGTAAAACGATTTCTCTCTGGCTTCCCTGGATGAATAATAGATCGAAATACTGTAAACACTGACAAGCATTGCAGTGATTAAGGTAAAAAGCAGTGTTAGCCGGGTCCTGATTTTCATCCGAATATTTTTAGTTTATTTCCGTCATTATTGCCCAATGCCTGACTCGTAATTTTTCTTCAGAATAAATCCCATGCCGGCCTTGGTGTGAATAAGCTTAACTTCAAAATCTTTGTCAATTTTCTTCCGGAGGTAATTGATATAGACGTCAATAAAATTGGTTCCGGTATCAAAATGGGTTTCCCATACTTTCTCAGCAATTTCACTTCGGGAAAGAACTCTTTCTGAATTTTCAAGCATAAATTTCAGAAGATTAAACTCTTTGGGCGTTAATTTGATCGGGATATGATCTCTGATTACTGTTTTCTGTTCCAGATTCATTTCAATTCCGTCATATCTCAGTATCAAAACCTTCTGATGTCTCTGTTGAGAAAAGCGTTTCAGGAGTACTTTGATTCTTGCCACCAACTCCCGCATTTCAAAAGGCTTGGTGAGGTAATCATCCGCTCCGGCATCAAATCCTTCCAGTTTATCATCAGTAGTTCCCAGCGCGGTAAGCATAATGACAGGAAGATCGGGTTTTAAAGCTTTGATCTCATTGCAAAATTCAAGTCCATCTTTTTTGGGCAATACAATATCCGTTACAATCAGATCAAAATGATTCTGCAGGGCCAGTTTCATTCCTGAATTTCCATCATAAGCCACAGTAACCTCAAATTGAGCTTCCTGAAATCCTTTTGCAATCAATTTTGAAAGTCTGTCGTCGTCTTCAACTAATAAAATATGTGGCATGAGAATATTGAAAATGTTTGGGTTGATAGGAAGAATACATCAATATTCCCACAAATGTAATGAATTCTATTTTGTAATTTTGATTCCGAAGTATAATCAGATGTCAGAATTTACAATGCCTCTAGGAAAAAAAATCAAAGAAATTACAATTACAGGATTTTGGTTCTGTTTATTGGTCATATTGGCTCAGTGTAGCAGCAATTCTCCGGGAACAGTACCGCTCAAAAACGGAGATCTGCTTTTTGTTACCGCAAAAGAATCCGGACTATCCGGGGCAATCAATAATGTCACTCAAAAACAGAAGTCTGCTTCATTTGACCATATAGGAATTCTTGAAAAAGAAGATAGCCGTTTTTATGTCCTGCATGCTGCTCCTAAGGGTGGTTCCCAGAAACAGGATTTAAAAGATTTTATAAAAGATCAGAAAGAAGAAGGACAGCAAGTAATTGTTTACCGTTTAAAACCGGAATACCGGAAAGCCATTCCTGAAGCTGTTAAAAAAGCACACGCCATGCTGGGAAAACCTTATAATTTTAATTACATTCTGGATGAAAATTCATATTACTGTTCGGATTTTGTGGAAAGAGCCTTTCGTGAAGATCATATTTTTAAATTGGAACCTATGACCTTTATTGATCCTAAAACGGGAAAAACGAATACATTCTGGGAAGAATTTTATACTGAAAAAAATCTGAAAGTCCCTGAAGGAGAGCCTGGTTGTAACCCCAATGGTCTTGCAGGTTCGGAGAAACTTGAAAGGATAGGAAACCTTTAAAAACAAAGAGAAGCTGAGATCGGCTTCTTTTTTTTTGTGTTAAATTTTAAAAAATATTAGTCTACTAATTTGGTGGACTAATATTTTTTTATATTTTTGTCACAGATTTAAATGCAGAGCGCGATATGATCTGACAATGTTTAACCCAAAAATGTTTAGCAATGGTTACACCTAATCCCGGCCTGCAGGTTTTACAAAACAAAATAAACCTGCCTAAAAAAGAATTGTTACTGGAAATAGAGTTGAATGGCAAAATGAAATTTGAACATTTGATGAACACCATCTATAACCAATTAGGCATCTGTCATAGAGTGTTATCTGCTAATGTAGAGTATGTGAACGGATATAGTTTTGGTTCCGTACAGTTATATATTAATGTCAATTCAGAAGACTTTCAGCTGCTTGAGGTCTATCTGAATAAAAATAAACTTATCAATACGACGGTAGAATATACCTGCAGAACATATTTTTAAGTGAGATTCATATAGTTTTAATTACCCAAAGTGTCCGGTTCTTTTACCGGGCACTTTTTATTTAAAAGTTATTTGAGAACCAATATAGAGTTGATGGTCGCTATTTGATGGGGAGTATTCCTCTCCTCTGGAAGGTGTCGAAAATAGCCAATAAAAAAAGCGTTCAGAATATTCCGAACGCTTTTGTATTAAATAAATAATTTTAAATTCTCTCGATGTCAGCACCAATAGCTCTTAGTCTTCCATCGATATTTTCGTATCCTCTGTCGATCTGCTCGATGTTGTGGATAATTGATTTTCCTTCTGCTGAAAGTGCTGCAATAAGAAGTGCATTTCCGGCTCTGATGTCCGGGGAAACCATTGTGGTTCCTCTTAAAGGCGCTTCCTGATTTAGCCCGATTACGGTTGCTCTGTGCGGATCACATAAAATGATCTGAGCCCCCATGTCGATTAATTTATCCACAAAGAATAATCTGGATTCAAACATTTTCTGATGAACGAGAATGCTTCCTTTTGCCTGAGTAGCCACTACTAAAATGATAGATAATAAATCCGGTGTAAATCCTGGCCATGGAGCATCCGAAATAGTCAGGATAGATCCGTCAATAAATTTCTGGATTTTATAATGCTCCTGAGCAGGAATATAAATGTCATCATTACTTTGCTCAAGCCGGATCCCTAATTTTCTGAATGTATTCGGGATAACCCCAAGCTGGTTCCAGTTTACATTTTTGATGGTGATTTCAGACTTGGTCATCGCTGCAAGACCAATCCATGATCCGATTTCTACCATATCCGGAAGCATCGTGTGCTCCGTTCCTCTAAGGTATTCTACCCCTTCAATGGTAAGAAGGTTAGACCCGATTCCTGAGATATTGGCTCCCATTCTGTTCAGCATTTTACATAATTGCTGAAGATAAGGTTCGCAGGCAGCGTTGTAGATTCTTGTTTTTCCTTTTGCCAAAGCCGCTGCCATTACAATATTGGCAGTTCCGGTTACAGAAGCTTCTTCAAGCAGGATAAATTTTCCTCTTAACTCTTTAGCTTTTAAAGAGTAGAAATATTCTTCTTCATCATAATTAAATTCTGCACCTAATTCAACAAGTCCCTGAAAGTGGGTATCCAGTCTTCTTCTTCCGATTTTGTCCCCACCCGGAGTCGGCATATAAGCTTCTCCATAACGAGCCAACATTGGCCCCATCAGCATAATCGATCCTCGTAATTTTGCTCCGTCTTTTTTAAATTCGCTGGATTTTATATAATCAAAATTTACCTGATCCGCTTTGAAAGTATAATCTCCCTGTCCGTTTTTTGTAACTTTTACCCCAAAATCTCCAAGAATTTCAATCAGTCTGTTCACATCATGAATATCCGGAATGTTTTTGATTCTTACTTCTTCGTCCGTCAGGAGAACCGCACATAAAATTTGTAGAGCCTCATTTTTGGCTCCTTGTGGAGTTATTTCACCCTGCAGTCTTTTTCCTCCTCTTATTTGAAATGTTCCACTCATTATTTTCTGTTTTTATGATTGTTATTATGCCTTCTTTTGTTGGGCTGGTTATTGTTCTTATTATTGCTGTTGTTCCTGTTGTTATTGTTATTATTTCGGTTGTTGTTATTATTGGTGTAATAGATTTTACTTTTTTCAAGAGAATCTATTCCGGTAAGATCCAACCTGTTTTCAGACAGTTCTTTCAGATGGCGGAAAATCACATCATCCGTCACATGCTCTTTATTATAGACATTGTAAGACTTCTTCATATTGTTGGCAATCACCTCAATAAGAGCTTCTTTTTCTTCTCCTGTTTCTAGTTCGATTGCTTTTTCTATTAGCTGAAGAATACTTTTTCCGTAAAACTTAAAGTCACCCTGAAGTTTTGGATATTCCATTCTTTTAGGTCTTTCCGCCAATTGTTCTCTGGTAGGAAACGGATAGGGAGATTCTACATCCAGATCATAATCTGCAAGAATAAAAAGATGATCCCAAAGTTTATGTTTATAATTTTCTTCGTCGCGAAGTTGCGGGTTTCTCTGACCCATAAAATCGATGATTGCCATAGCCATCTCATTCCTTTCCTCTTTGGTAGGAAGTTCTTTACAGCGCTCAACCAACTGTTGTATAATTCTGCCGTATTCCGGCATATGAAGCTGAGTTTTTTGGGTGTTATATTCCATAGTATGCAAATATATGGATTAAAAGAAAAATTGTTTCGAGAATCTTAAAATTTTATGATTTTTTAATGAAAAATTTAAATGTCTTTCTTCCTGATTTATTATTGAAAATTAAAATATTTCCCATTCATTTGAATTTGTTTTTAATAAAATTGTATCTTGTTTAATAGATTCATAATTAATTATTGCGATGAAAAAAACATATTTTTTCCTTTCCCTGCTGGCTTTAGCGTTTGCTCACTCATGCCGGAACAGTGATGAATTAACAATGGAACCTTCCAAAAAGGAAGAGGTCCACAATAAAACGGTGAATGTAACGAACCATGACGGGCGGCCTTTCAGTACAGGAAGCGGTTCAGGCTCTGCACAAAGTAAATTTATTGCCGGGCCCGGCGGCGGAGTATTGATGCAGGGTTTCTACTGGGATGTTCCTGATGGTGGCAATTGGTGGAATACTGTTAAAGATAAGCTGACAGCGTGGTCCAATGCGGGAATTGGTGCTGTATGGCTGCCTCCCGCATCAAAAGCACAAAACGGAGCATACTCTATGGGATATGACCCTACAGATTATTATGATTTTGGAAACTTTAATCAGAATGGGAGTGTGGAAACCCGTTTCGGGTCAAGGGCCGAGCTGGAGGCATTAATTACTAAAGCGCATGATGAAAATATGCAGGTGTATGCAGATATTGTGATTAACCATAACAGCGGCGGGCAATCCGAAGCCAATCCTTTTACCGGAACCAATACCTGGACGGATTTTTCGGGAGTGGCTTCAGGAAAATTCCAGAGAAACTATAATGATTTTTATAAGAATGCCTACGGAAATAATGACGAAGGAGCTTTTGGAGGTTTCCCGGATCTGTGTCATGCCAATCCTCATGTGCAGGACTGGCTTTGGGGAAGAGATGATTCTATTGCTAAATACTATAAAAACGTGATGAAATTTGATGGCTGGAGGTTTGATTACGTCAAAGGTTTTGGCCCGTGGGTTGTCAATACATGGAACTCTAAGGTTGGAGGATTCTCTGTAGGCGAGCTCTGGGATTCCAACGTAAATACATTGGATTGGTGGTCCAGTAATGCCAACAGTTCTGTATTTGATTTTGCTGCTTATTATAAAATGGATGAAGCTTTTGATAATGGAAATTTAAATGTTCTGAATGATGATATGATGTGGAAAAGAAACCCTTATAAGGCAGTTACTTTTGTAGCCAATCATGATACAGATATCATCTACAATAAAATGCCGGCATATGCTTACATTCTGACCCATGAAGGATATCCGACTATTTTTTACAGGGATTATGAAGAATGGCTGAACAAAGAAAGGCTTAATAACCTGATCTGGATTCACAATAATAAAGCTACCGGAACAACTTCTATTCTGTATACCGACAATGATGAATATATAGCAAGAAGAAACGGGTACAATGGTAATCCGGGGCTTGTTGTTTACATCAATACTTCATCAAGCTGGCAGGAAAGATGGGTGGAAACCAATTGGAGCAGTCAGCAGATTAAAGATTTCACAGGGAATTCAAGCTGGTATCCAACCACTCAAGGTGATAAATGGGTGAAAATCCAATGCCCGCCAAATTCTTATTCCGTCTGGTCGCTTAATTTATAAGTAATGGGTAATGGGTAATGAGTAATAGATGTGATGAAAATGAGTCTTTACTACTAGTCTCAGCCTGTTATGATCCACTAAGCTTGTCATTCCGTAGGAATCAATTCAATCCATCATATTGCAAAAGAATTCTTACGGAATGATATTTTTCTCTAAAGTTACACCTGAATAAACTTTTTTCTCTGATGCTGATCCGGCAGATAACACCTCTGATTGGCCAGCTTCATTCTGTTTCTCGAAACAAGATCGTAAGCTTTGTCACTCAAAAACCTGGGAATAATTTTGCCTAAAAAAGCGAGGGAGTATATTCCTCCTAACAGTTTGGCAATGTGAAGTATTGCTCTTGATTTAATCAGATAATATTTTCCCGGTTTCCAGAGGTACATGGTATTGAATATATGAGTATCCAACCCCCTTTCGGATAAAAACTGCTGTCCGAATTCAGACTGAAGGGAAGCAAACATAAACTGGTCTTTCCGGTCCCGCTCAAGAATCCATTGCACCCAGAAATTACAGACACCGCAGTCTCCGTCAAAAAATACAATATGTTTATTTTCCCAGTTTTCCACAACTTTATTTATTAAACATGATTCCTCTCTCAGTATCTTCCTTTACCTTTTTGAAATATTGAATAAGATTTGTACGCTGTTCATCCGAAAGTTTGGCATTCTGATGCCCTATATAATAAGATTCAAGCGGCATTTCTTTCTTTTCAACCATTTCTATACATTCATCCAGTTTATGAAGCTGTCTCTGAGGCTCATAGACTGCAAAGGTAGAAAAATTAAGGCTTTTTCTGCCTTCATCAATATGATTTTTTACCCACCATGATGTAGGGGAAATATTAGCATACCAGGGATAAGTTGTTTCATTGGAATGGCAGTCATAACATGAAGTTCTGATGGTACGGGCAATTTTTTCCGGGGTATTTTTTATTTTCAGAAAATCCATACCTGGTGTAAGCGGCGGATTGGTCTTATCAATAGGGAAGAATTGAATGATAATAAAGGCAACGAGAATGACTACAATTATTTTTTTCATAGCAGGTGTTCATATTTTGATAAATATAAAGGTAGTTAATTTTTTTTATGCTTTGGCTGGAAGTTGTGAACAGAGAAAAATTTACCGGTCAGTTTTTTATTTAACTATTAATTTCCTATTCATTTATACAAATGTCCTGAGGAATATTTTTTGTCTGTTATAACTTCCAGCTTCCTATTTCCTTCTTCTCGCTTTTTCTCTTACATTGAGTTATTCTAAATAGAGCAAAGCCAACCCAATGAATTTAAAAAATGATTAACTTAATACCACAATTATGTCCTGGAAATTATGCGGGCGGAAGAATTTATTTATAGTTTTTAACTATCATTGAAATAAAAATTAATAGATTGTATTTATTGTTTAATCGTTGTAGGTTTGTGATGTTCTTACAACAGAGAATGTAACTGAATTAATCAACATAAAATAAACGACAATGGAAAAAGATTTGAATGACATCAGCAAATGCCCGTTTCATAACGGAACCATGAAGAAGAATAATGTAGCCGGAGGCGGAACAAAAAATTCTGATTGGTGGCCTGATCAGCTTAGAGTAGATCTGCTTCGTCAGCATTCTTCCCTCTCTGATCCTATGGATAAGGATTTTGACTATGCCAAAGCATTTGAAAGCCTTGATCTGGAGGCTGTAAAAAAAGACCTTCACGCATTGATGACAGATTCACAGGATTGGTGGCCGGCGGATTTTGGTCATTACGGGCCTTTGTTTATCCGTATGGCATGGCACAGTGCCGGTACTTATAGAGTAGGAGATGGTAGAGGCGGAGCAGGAGCAGGGCAGCAACGCTTTGCACCGTTAAACAGCTGGCCGGATAACGTGAGCCTTGATAAAGCCAGAAGATTACTTTGGCCGATCAAACAGAAATATGGAAAAAACATTTCATGGGCAGACCTTCTGATCCTTACAGGGAATGTTGCTCTTGAATCGATGGGCTTTAAAACATTTGGATTTGCCGGAGGACGAGCAGATGTATGGGAACCGCATTCCGATGTATATTGGGGATCAGAAAAAACATGGCTTGGAGGCGATTTACGTTATGCTCATGGCTCAGAAGGGGTGGTAGAAGGTCAGTCAGCTGTTCTTCCTACAGATGATAATGCAGATGGGGATATTCATTCAAGAAACCTTGAAAATCCATTGGCAGCCGTACAGATGGGACTTATTTATGTAAATCCGGAAGGACCGGATGGAAACCCGGATCCGATTGCAGCTGCTAAAGATATCCGCGATACTTTCGGACGTATGGCGATGAATGATGAAGAAACCGTTGCCTTGATTGCCGGAGGACATACTTTCGGTAAAACACACGGAGCAGGTCCTGCAGATCATGTAGGTAAGGAACCGGAAGGCGCAGGAATAGAGCTGCAGGGACTTGGATGGGCAAGTACTTATAAATCAGGAAGTGGAAGAGATGCCATTTCCAGTGGTCTGGAAGTAACCTGGACAGAAACTCCGACTCAATGGAGTAATTATTTCTTTAAAAATCTTTTTGAAAATGAATGGGAACTGACAAAAAGCCCTGCAGGTGCTCACCAATGGGTAGCCAAAGACGGAGCTGAAATCATTCCTGATGCATTTGATTCTTCTAAAAAGCATAAGCCGACAATGCTTACAACAGATCTTTCTTTAAGATTTGATCCTGTTTACGAAAAAATTTCAAGACATTTTTATGAAAATCCTGATGCGTTTGCTGATGCATTCGCAAGGGCATGGTTCAAGCTAACCCACAGAGACATGGGACCACGTGCCCGTTATCTGGGGCCGGAAGTTCCACAGGAAGAGTTAATCTGGCAGGATCCTATTCCTAAAGTAGATCACGAACTGATTGATGAAAATGATGCAGAAGCATTAAAATCAAAAATATTGAACTCCGGATTAAGTATTTCCGAGCTGGTTTCAACGGCCTGGGCTTCTGCTTCTACTTTCAGAGGAAGTGACAAGCGTGGTGGTGCCAACGGAGCCAGAATCAGACTTGAACCTCAGAGAAACTGGGAAGTCAACAATCCTTCACAATTGAATAAAGTATTAGGTGTTCTGGAAGGAATTCAAAAAGAGTTTAACGATTCTCAAAGCGGAGGTAAGAAAATATCATTGGCAGATCTCATTGTTTTAGCCGGTAATGCTGCTGTTGAAGTGGCGGCAAGAAACGCAGGTCAGGATGTGAAAGTTCCTTTTGCACCCGGAAGAATGGATGCTTTGCAGGAGCAGACAGATGTAGAATCTATGGGATATCTGGAACCTGCAGCTGATGGATTCCGTAATTATCTGAAAAGAAAATATACCGTATCTACAGAATCCTTACTGATTGATAAAGCACAATTACTGACTCTTACTGCGCCGGAACTCACTGTATTGATTGGAGGAATGCGTGCATTGGATACGAACTTTGACGGTTCAAAACATGGTATCTTCACAAACCGTCCGGGTGTTCTTACCAATGATTTCTTCGTAAATCTTTTAGATATGAGTACGCAGTGGAAAGCAATGTCAGATGATAAAGAATTATATATAGGAAGTGATCGTTCAACCGGCCAACCGAAATGGACCGCAACCCGTGCCGATCTTGTCTTTGGATCCAATTCTGAATTAAGAGCTGTTGCTGAGGTATACGGAAGCTCCGATGCACAAAGCAAATTTGTCAAAGATTTTGTAGCTGCATGGACGAAGGTGATGAATCTGGATAGGTTTGATCTGGTGTAATAAGTAAAAATGAAAATAAGCAAAGGCAGCATTTATGGCTGCCTTTTTTATTGATCTCAATATCGATAATACAAATATTTTACTATAAATGTCTTAATCATTATATCTACGAATGAGGTTGTTATTTATAGAGTTTGTAAATTTGAATGCCATTAATGAAAGGGATGAAAACAAAAGAGCTTATCAATAATGTTGTTTCAATTAACCTAAAAAATAAAAAAGAATTTGAGGGTATATTGGTAGATATATCAGATGATTGGTGCTATATAAAATATATTCCTGTTGATTATGTGGTGGATGGTTTCGTAATGATAAACCAAAGATATATTAAAAACATTCAAAGATCGGAGGAGCATGAATTTAAAGAAAATATACTAAGATTAAAGGGAGTAATTGCTGAAAAAAGTGTTGAGTTAAATATTGATGATAATATAAAATTATTGTCGGATATGCAATCTAAAATTGAACTTATTCAAATTGAGCTGAAATATCCTCATAAATGTTATATTGGTAAAATTCATCTTGTTAAAGGACATTCATTTAAAGCGAGATTACTGAGTCCCAAAGCAAACTGGTTGTTAATCGAATCTTTTTTGTATAAAGAAATACGGGCTATTTACTTTGATAATGACTATGTTAATTCTTTACAGCTGGTTTTGCCTCCCATTTCAGATCTGGATTAAATAAAAAAACCACCCTTAAAAAGGATGGTTTGTAGACCCACAGGGATTCGAACCCCAGATGACTGAACCAAAATCAGTAGTGTTACCGCTACACCATGGGTCTGTTTCTATGCCGCGAAATTATAGAATTTATTTTAAATATGAAAATCAAAATTAAAGATTCATTAACATAATTAGTAAGATGACAGCTTTATGTATTGATATCCAAAGAATTATTTTTTTTAATAAATTTTAGAAAAAAACTGTTTCTATCCATAAACATTAGATTTGTGGATATTACTTGCTCAATTTGATGAGAGGTCTTACATTAATTTATTCGAGGTATAATAACTTCCCGCTTCCAGCCTTCAACGTTCAGTTAAATAATAAAACCTTATCTTTGCAAAAAAAATTGGGCTCCAAAAGTTGGAGTAACCCATTAATAACATATCCTGAGCAAAGCAAAAGGATTATTAAACATTTTTTATGTCAAATATTGTCGCAATCGTTGGACGTCCCAACGTAGGAAAATCCACGCTTTTTAACCGTTTATTAGAAAGAAGAGAAGCTATTGTAGATTCTACAGCCGGTGTTACCAGAGACCGTCACTACGGAAAATCAGACTGGAACGGAGTAGACTTTACCGTAATTGATACCGGAGGGTACGATGTAGGTACAGATGATATCTTCGAAGAAGAAATCCGTAAACAGGTACAGCTAGCAGTAGATGAAGCCACTTCTATTATCTTTATGATGAACGTAGAGGAAGGGCTTACTGATACGGATCACGAAATTTACAGGCTTCTCAGAAGATCCAACAAACCGATTTATATTGTTATCAATAAAGTGGATTCTGCAAAGGAAGAACTTCCTGCTACTGAATTTTATCAATTAGGAATCGATAAATACTATACACTTTCTTCAGCCACGGGTTCCGGAACAGGAGATCTGCTGGATGATATCGTTAGAGACTTCCCGACTACAGAATATAAAGACCCATTTGAAGGACTTCCTAAAATTACCATTGCTGGGCGTCCGAACGTAGGGAAATCTACCTTGACAAACGCCTTGCTGGATGTTGAAAGAAATATCGTAACTGATATTGCAGGAACAACAAGAGACAGTATCCAGACTTTATATAATAAATTCGGACACGAGTTTGTATTGGTGGATACAGCAGGGATGAGAAGAAAGTCTAAGGTAAACGAAGACCTTGAATTCTATTCCGTTATGAGATCTATCCGTTCAATCGAATATTCTGATGTAGTGATCATTATGGTAGATGCCACACAAGGATGGGAATCCCAGGATATGAACATCTTCGGACTGGCTCAGAAAAACAGAAAAGGAATTGTAATCCTTGTTAATAAATGGGATTTGATCGAGGACAAGCAAACCAATACAATGCGTGATTTCGAGAAATCAATCAAAGATAAAATTGGCCAGTTCCAGGATATTCCAATCTTATTCGTTTCAGCCTTAACGAAGCAAAGAATTCTAAAGGCTGTAGAAGTAGCTATGCAGGTTTATGAAGACCGTAAGAAGAAAATTAAAACTTCAAAACTGAATGAAGTAATGCTTCCGATTTTTGAAAATACGCCACCGCCGGCTTTAAAAGGAAAATATATTAAAATCAAATATTGTGTTCAGCTTCCTACACCGTCACCGCAGTTTGTATTTTTCTGTAACCTTCCGCAATATGTGAAAGAACCGTATAAAAGATTTACTGAAAATCAGTTGAGAAAAGAATTCGGGTTTACCGGAGTTCCGATTGAAGTATATTTCAGACAAAAATAATAAGAACAAATATTATAAAAACTCCGGCAAGCGAAGCTTGCCGGAGTTTTTGTTTCAAATAAATTTTCATTTCAGGCTTTTCAAGGCAGCCACTTTTCATATACAAGTCTTACAGGGCGGTAACCCTGTGAAACAAGCCACCGCTGCATTGTATCATTATTGCATAATGTATAACGGTAAATTTTCCGGATTTTATAGTTTGCATACCTTTCTTCAAATGCCTTATTGAGGGCAGAATAGATTCCCTGTTTTCTGAACTCTTTTTTTACATATCCTTCTGAAACGTACAGATCATCTCCTTCCCCAAGCTCAAAATTACTGTCATCTTTCTCTTCAAGATAACCGAAAAGAAAACCTATTGCATTCCCATCGGCTTCAGCAATAAGAAAAGTGCCATCATTTTCTTCCTCACATGTTGACATAAACCGGAGATAACTTTCTCTGATCTGACTCCAGTCAGCGGTGTTGTTATTCATTTCCTTTTCTGAAATATGGAGTTCACCTACCAGTTCATCAACAACAGGAAGGTTTTCGGTGATTTTTATTTTTCTGATGGAATAATTCATAATGATGTTTTTTTATGTGTTGGAATCCGGAAGAGGAAAATTGGAGGTTTGTATTGTTTAATACTATAACCCTTGCTATTAAGAATTAAAACAGATTTAATTAGAAAGATACTTATTCCTATTCTGAACCTGAATTGCTTCTATCTTCCGGTCTCATGCTTCCAGTTTTATCACTTTCCTCTCAGCGGACTGCCATACCAGGACGTATTATCCGAAAGCACTTCTCCTTTCATAACCAGGGAAAGAGGATCAATATTAACATTGTTTCCGATTTCACTGTCATATAGAATAATTGTTCTTGAATTGATTGTGGTCTGTTTTCCGATTTTTACACTTCCTATTTTCATAATCCTGTCTTCAAAAAGGTGAGTCTGGGGACCGCAGTCTTCATTCAGCATGGTTTCATTTCCGATTGAAACCATATCAAATTCTGTAATATCAGTTGTATTGAGCCAAACTCTTTTTCCAATTTTCACCCCCAGAAATCTCATAAAGAACGGCAGCCAGAAAGTTCCGCGCAGAAAATCAAGGAAAAACTGTACAGGAAGAGCTTCATAGATTGTTGTAATGCCTTCACTCAGCCATACCTTCATACTGTACATCGGCATTTCAGTTTTTTTATACCTTCCTACAAAAATCCATTTCAGCAGTACAGTGAAGAAAAAAGAAGGCAAAGCAACAATTCCCAGATAATAAAACGGAGACAGTAAGATAAGATAATGAATGTTTCCTTCCAGATAAGTACTTGTATAGGCAATGAAAAGTACGCTGCAGATAATCACCACAGTTTGTGGGAGAATAATTCTGATTCCTTCAACTACAGCTCTTGCAAGCTTAAGTTTAAATGATGGATTATAGGTAAGGTTATCCTGAAAAGCATCAGATTTCTGTCTGGACGGCAGACCAATCGGAGGAGAACCAAACCAGTCTTTTTCATTTGAATTTTGCAGTTGTTCTTCAGATGGAGCTTTGCTCAATACTCCGATCAGCATATTATCTTTCAGTTCATATCCCTGTGGAATCAGTCCGCTGTTTCCTACAAAGCTGTTATTTCCTATTTTGGTTTTCGATAAAATTAATTTTTCATTCCTTACATCATGCTCTCCCAAAATGACTGCATCTGCAATAAATGAGCCTTCCCCGATTTCTAAAAGATGATGGGAAACATCACTGGCTGTCGAGATTTCTGAATTCTTTCCCACTTTTGCGCCCATCATTTTATAGAATTTACTGATATAGATAGAGGCAAAAAGCGGATGTACAATAACGAGGGAGAGATTAAAAATCTGGTCCTTTATCCATTTTTATAATACATAAAACTGTATACCGGATAGATGCCAGGTTTCATATTATACTGTAAAATCCTGGTCAGGATACTTACCACTCCGATAAACAATAAAATATAAACGGTAGAAAGAATCGGAGCCTGCCACAGATAATAGAAACTATAATCAGCTGAACGCTCGTCCAGATAATACAGAGTATAAAGTGTGGGGGCTAAAGGTAAAACAATAAGAAGAGGAAAGAAAAATAATGAACAGGCATACAGTAAAGCAAAACGGTTTCTTTTTCCCGCAGAAGCCAGCGTAGGTGCTTCAATTTCTTCACCGGATTTTACTCTTACCTTTTCAGCCGGACTGCCGTTCCATACTTCTCCAAATCCTATTTTTCCTCCTTCATTAAGGCAGCTTAAATCCTGAAGTTCCCCGAATTCCTCAATAACGGTATCTCCGCATACAATCACGGAAGATCCAAGATAAGCGTGCGCTTTGATATGTACTTTTCTGATCTTTAAAATCCCATTCTCTACAGAAGCATTGTCAATACTGCAGCCCGAGCTGGTATTCACATTTTTATCTATCGTTACAAGATCTTCGGCAGCGATAGGAAGGAGGCTTAACTGAGCGCTCGGATCTACTTTTACTCCAAGAAGCCTCAGGTATTTCGGATATAAAGGTGTTTCTACAATAAATTCTGAAGGCATCAGTCGCTTAATCGTTTTCCAAAGCCACCACCTGAAATAATACCATCCCCAAAGCGGATAATCTCCTTCTTTTATTTTTCCGATTACCAGCCATTTTGTAAGAACAATAATGATTGAATATACAGGTGGAATTAATGTATAAAGTAAAACAGCACTCAGTAAAGCATAATGTAATCCGTACCCGTTAATCTGGAAATAATAATAGCTCAGATAAGGGAAAAAGATCTGAATACTTAATAAAGCAAATACAACCAGTAAACTAACCGTCTGGGCAATATTACAGGCAATATACTGCCATGTTGAAACCCTGTGAAACGGTTCCTGGCGGGATGTCGCCTGAGTATGCTTGTTTTTGAGAAACTCAGAATAAACTGACAAAGGACGGTTTTCATAAATCTCTTTCAGTGAAGCAGTAGGAATGCCTGCCTTCTGACGAAGATGAGAAACTAATGTTGCCGCCAGCAAGGAATGTCCACCAAGATCCGTGAAAAAATCCTGGGTGAGATTGATTTCTTTTCCCGGAAATACCCATTGCAGCGTCTGGATAAGTTTTTCTTCTATCGGAGCTTCAGCATCAATGTTGATTTCTTCGTTTTTCTGATGAACCGTGAAACTTTCAGGAAGAGGAAGCCGTTTTCTGTCGATTTTACCACTTGGCATTCTCGGCATTTCTTTCATCAGAACAATAGAAATCGGAACCATGTAAGGTGCCAGAAATTTTGCGAGTTCTTTGCGCATTTCATTTTCATCGAAAGAAGATTCGTTGCTCATGACGGCATATCCCACAAGTTGCCCCTGCCCATTTGAATCTTCTTTTACGGCTACAGCAGCTGAAGAAACATCATGCAGCTGATTGAGCCGGGATTCTATCTCGCCAAGCTCAATTCTGTACCCGCGTAATTTGATCTGATCATCAATTCTTCCCTGAAAATCAATAAATCCATCTTCGCGTATGATAACAGCATCCCCGGTTTTGTATATTCTGTCTCCGGGAAGATCTTCAGGAAATGGATTGGCTAAAAACTTCTGTTCAGTAAGTTCAGGAAGATTAAAATATCCGTTACTGACTCCAGGCCCGGAAATGACCATCTCACCACGTTCTCCCCGTGGAACAATATTCATGTTTTCGTCAACCACAGCAATATGATAATTGGGAAGAGGAAGACCAATGGTCAGTTCCTGTTGTCCATTCAGTTCAGTCATATTGGATGAAACTGTTGTTTCTGTAGGTCCGTAGCTGTTGATGAATACTCTATAGGGCTTGGCCCATTTTTCCTGTACCTGTTTTGTACATGCTTCCCCTCCGGTATTGATGAACCTGACAGCAGGAACTTCGTCGATAATGGCCAGAATACTGGGAACTGCATGAAGGACGGTAATTTTATTTTTGGTTAAAACATCGCTAAGCTCATCGATCGCTTTTACAGTGGTGGCGTCAGCGATCCATATGGTGGCTCCTGCAAAAAGACTGATCCACACTTCTTCACACCACATATCAAAAGAAACAGAAAATCCCTGATATACGATATCCGTATCCCTGATTTTTATAAAATCCTGCTCAGAGCGGATTAAATGACAAATGTTCCGGTGGGATATCGGAATTCCCTTAGGGTTTCCTGTGCTTCCTGAGGTAAACAATACATAAGCCCAGTTGTCTGGTGTATAATTGGGAACAGGTGCAGGAACCGGATGTTGAGGTTGTGGTGCAATTTCTAAAGGCTGACAATGAATATGTGCATCCGTGTCAGAAAAATAAGTTTTGACATTAATATCTGTAAAAACCTTTTTTATCCTGTCCTCAGGCATTTCACGGTCTAATGGAATGTAAGCGGCACCGGCTTTAAGAATTCCAAGTATGGCTACAGGAAGTTCAAGGCTTCTCGGATACCATACTCCGATACGGTCGCCCGGCTGTACTCCATGATCTTGCAGTTGAAGCGCAATGGCATTACTCCAACTGTCCAGTTCAGCATAGGATATTTTTTTATCTTTAAATATAAAGGCTGTTTTGTCTTTATATTTCTCAAAGGTGGGAACCAATAATTCAGGCAGAGTTTCATCTTTGATAAACTCCGGACTGATCTTTCCTAAAATCAGGCTTTTCATCATTTAAAATTTACTAAATAGGGTACTTGGGATGTTTTAATAAATATACATATTTCTCACAATCTTTCAATTCGTTTTTTAGTTGTAATTTTGCAGGAATTAATTCAATCAACTGAAATTAAAAATATAATTTTCATGCTTACTATTTTATCGCAACATTTTTCTCTTGTCAACGAATGGATCAACGAACTTAGAAACGTTAATATCCAGCATGACCGGATGAGATTCAGAAGGAATATGGAGAGAATTGGGGAGATTGCCGCTTTTGAAATCAGTAAAGGACTGGAGTATAGGGAAATTGAAATTCAAACTCCTTTAGATACAATAAAAAGCAGGGAAATTGCTGTACAGCCTGTTATTACAACTATTTTAAGAGCTGGTGTTCCGTTATTTGAAGGAATCCTTAACTACCTGGACAGAGCGGACTGTGGTTTTGTGGCAGCTTACAGAAAACATGATGCCAACGATTATTTCTCAATCAAGCAGGATTACCTTACTTGTCCGAGTATTGAAAACAGACCTTTGATCGTTGCAGATCCAATGCTGGCAACAGGCGCCTCTTTAATTGAAGCCATCAAAGATTTGCTGACTCACGGAAATCCAACCCAGCTTCACATTGTAGCCGCTATTGCTTCAAGGCAAGGTGTTGAGACCATTCAGAATGCCTATCCTGAGGCTCAGATCTGGGTAGGAGCTATTGATGAGCATTTAACTTCTAAAGGATATATCACTCCGGGACTGGGGGATGCTGGGGATTTGAGCTACGGAGAAAAACTTCAGCGATAATTTTAAGAAAGATTCCAGAAATCTTTCATTAAGTTTAACAATAAATCAGGCCGTACTTTATCCATAGGATGTTTGGTATCCGGAAGTACGGCTAATTTTGCATCAGGAAGACTTCGGTAAATATGGGCGCTTTCCTCGATAGTAACCATATTGTCTTTATCTCCCACCATGACCTGAGCCGGGATATTTATCGTAGCAAAATTATTTTCCAGAGGTGGATTTTTACCCAGATCGATCATTAGTTCAGCAATAGCCGGAAGAAGTGCTTTCCATTTTGCTCCATGTTGTGATTCCAAAAGCCGGGCATACTGAGGGATTTTCTCAAGAATGACATCAGGATTAAGCATTTTGCTTTCTTTTAAAGCCTGCTCTTCAGTCCAGGCAAACTTAGTTCCCAGAGTCATAACAGAATTTATATTTTCCGGATTTTTCATAGCATAGCAAAGTGCCACATAACCTCCCATGCTATGCCCGAAAATGGATACATCCGCCAGATTATTTACTTCACAATACTCCGAAAGCTCCTGAGTGTACTTTTCTATACTGATACCTTCTGCCGGTAATTCGCTATTTCCATGACCTGAAAATAGAGGGGTATGTACTGTAAAATACTGAGAAAGTACGTTCAGATAAGGCGCGAAAATATCGCTGTGTCCCAGGGCTCCGTGTAATAAAAGCAGATTTGGCATAGCTATTTAATTTTCTGAAAATTAGCGAAAAGAATTGAATGGTGAAAATGGATTAAGCATAAGATTGAGAGGGTTTGAGAGTTGGAGGGCTTGGAAATATTTTTGAATATAACCTCGTATCCCGAACCTCTATTAAACATCCTCTGCCATCACCAAAACACTTACCTTATTGTCTCCGGCATTTAGAATCTCCCATGCAACCGATGAAACTGTATTGCCTGTGGTGAAAACATCATCAATCAGAAGGATATGCTTTCCGGTAACAGGCCGGGTGATGGAGAAAGTATTGTCTGTTTCCAATCTGTGCTTCTTGTCTTTCAGAGCCTGTGCTTTGGAGTAATGATTTCTCCTGATTAATTCATGATCAAAAGGAATGTGATAAAATTTAGACAAAGTTTCAGTATATAAATGAAGCTGATTGTAACCACGTTCCTTCAGTTTTTTTGGATGAAGCGGTACACTTACTAAAAGATCAGGATTGTCGTCTTGGAAATCCAGGCGCTCTGTTGTCCAGTTTGCCAGAATTTTCCCTGTTTTTTCACGGCTTCTGTATTTTAGTTCATGAATAATCTTGCGACTTAAGCCTTCTTCCTCGAACCGTATCAGTCCAAATGCATTCTCAACAGGAAAAAATAAACTGCATTTTTCCTTAATCGGATTATTTTCAAAATAATTGTAATGGGTAAAATGAATCTGGCTGAAACAAAGATCACAAACCAGAATCTCGGAAACAATGATCCTGTTGCAGTGAAGGCAACGGTTAGGAAATAATAAATCTAATATCATAGTGTGTTTTTACTAAGATATAAAATTAATGTCAATTTTTGCCTCGCAAAGTCAATAGTGAATTATTATTGTTCACAAATTTTATGAGCTAATTATTTTATTTAGCATGAGGCATTTTCGTGGCTGAGTGGAACGCCATAGCGACCGAAAAGCTATTAAATAGTATAGAAAACTTCGTGAACTCCGCGTTTAGAAAAATAACTTACCCGTGAATTTCAACAGCAAATCTATTATTCATAAACCTTAATCTCGCATCCCGAGCTTCGTATAAAAATTCACAAGCGAAGCGCATTGATGATTCACTATTTATCCATTAATTCTCAAATCTCTTCCTGATTTTCTCCACAGAACTCTTCATACTCATGTTAAAATGTTCCTTTTCCAGCCTTACCGGCGGCGCTTGTCTTACTTCGCAGTCAGCAATACTGCAGGATTCACAGGTGACCCCTACATTGATGGTTTTTAAAGAAGGAGATTTGATAAAACCTATTTTTTTGATCGTTTGGGAATTCAGTAAAATGCCGAGACAATAACTTCTGTTGCTTCCATCTGAAAAAGGATTTCTTTGTGAAGTGGAAATCACCAGATAGCTTATTCCCTGGTCTTTATAATGAGAAATCTGGGCGTCAGTTAAAGTTTCATTTTCCTTTAAATGATCAAGATTTTTCACAGCAATCCATCTTCTGCAGTAATGCTCATTGGTGGCATTGGCGTGAGGAGCCTGCTGATGGTTGAGATGAAGCTCCTTTAAAATCTGGATTTTATCAGAGTTTTTCTTTTTTACCAGGCATAAATAAAACAGGTCTTTAATACCCATTTCAGCCGAAAGAATATTCGTTAGCCGATAATAGAATGTTTCAGGAGAATGAGTGAAGCTGTTAATGAGATTTTCAAAATTTTCCGGCTCCCATTTATTTTGCTGGAAAAATTCAGAGGCTTTTTCGATGACAGGTTGTTTTGAAATTAATAAAGCTCCGGCAAAATAAGACGCATAAAAATTATTCAGAATTTCTTCAAAACTCCCGAAATCAAGCCATGAATACGTGTTGGGACGGTTTTTTAATTCCAGCACATTGAAACCGATTTCCTTAGCGAGGATGAATGTTTTCTGATCCTTTTCCAGTTTTTGATTCAGCAGTAAAAGTTTTTTCTCAGGAATAAAAAGTGAACGCAGATTATCCAAAGTGCCATATATTTCAAAATCTTCAGATTGAATCTTGTAACCAAACTTTTCTCCAAGAATTTTTTCCAGAATGTCAGACTTTAAATTTTTCCCGGCCTGTAACTTGTTTTCCTTCGTGAATAAGCTTACTTTTTCTTCAATTTCCGGGAAATAATTATCGTATAATTCCTGAAACGATCTTAAAACGGCAAAATAAAACCGTTCTTTTCCAAGATTATAATTCTGTGAAATTTCAATCAGTGCATTGATAAAAGCAGTTACTTTTTTGGGGGCATCACTGATGATACTGATGAGATTATTTTTGTTGATTCCGAATAGTTCCAACGGAACTTCCTTAAAGAAATCAGATTGCAGAATTTCATTGAAAGGAGCCAGGCTTTTATCAAGTTTGGTAGAAACCAGATCGTCAAATGTGCAGCTCAGCGCTTCAGAAAGCTGGATGATCTTGTCATGCTTTGGATATTTTTTACCATTCTCAATTTCATTAAGATAAGATTTTGATAATCCTGTCTTTACGGCAAGGTCCTGTAGAGACCAGTTTCTTTTCTGCCTCTGCTGTTTCAGTTTTAGTCCGAAAACTGTTTTGATAAAGTCGCTTTCTGAATTCATTACTCAAATATAAATAAATAGATGCGATTATTCGCATAATAATTTTTAAATAAATTTAGCGAACGTTCGCTATTTGTGAAAATTTTTGTTTATGTTTGTAACATCAAATCACAAAATCAATAAGTTATGGAAACCAAGACTCAGTTAGAAATAAAGGCTCAGAAGCAGTTTGAAGCAGTTTTTACTCCGGATCTGGTAGATTTTCTGATTGTGCTTCATCAGAATTTCAATCATAAAAGATTAGAGCTTTTAGAAGAAAGAAAAAAAACACAGCAGAAATTTGATAACGGTAACCTTCCTGAATTTTTAAAAGAGACAGAAGCTATCCGAAACGGAAACTGGGTGTGTGCACCGCTGCCGGAAGATTTGCAGGACAGGAGAGTAGAAATTACCGGACCTGTTGATCGTAAGATGATTATTAATGCCTTGAATTCCGGAGCGTCTACCTTTATGGCTGACTTTGAAGATAGCAGCTCGCCGGTGTGGGAAAACTGCATTCAGGGACAGATTAATCTTTCTGATGCCATTAACAGAACCATTGATTTTGTCAACGAAAAAGGAAAAGCATATACCCTTAATGACAGAACTGCTGTTTTGCAGGTTCGTCCCCGCGGCCTTCATCTTCCGGAAAAACATATTGAAATTAATGGAGAGAAAGCTTCCGGCTCCCTGATTGATTTTGGAATCTATTTTTTCAGAAATGCAAAAGTGCTTTTAGAAAATGGAAGCGGTCCTTATTTCTATCTTCCGAAACTGGAACATTATAAAGAAGCCCGCTGGTGGAATGATGTTTTTGTTTTTGCCCAAAATTATCTGGGGATTCAGGAAGGAACGATCAAGGCTACGGTTTTAATAGAAACCATTACCGCCTCATTTCAGATTGATGAAATTTTATTTGAATTAAAAGAACACAGTGCCGGCCTTAATTGTGGCAGATGGGATTATATTTTCTCCTATATCAAAAAGTTCAGAAACCTGCCGGAATTTATCGTTCCGGACAGAGATCAGGTGACCATGACTTCACCTTTCATGAGTGCCTATTCAAAAAGAGTCATTGAAGTCTGTCACAAAAGAAACGTACACGCAATCGGCGGAATGGCCGCTCAAATTCCTGTAAAAGATGATGAAGAAGCAAACAAAAAGGCTTTTGAAAAAGTAAAAAATGATAAGGAAAGAGAAGTGAAAAACGGTCATGACGGCACATGGGTGGCACACCCTGCATTAGTTGCTGTGGCTAAAGAAGTTTTTGACCAATATATGCCTTCCAGAAATCAGATTGATAAAAAATTTGAATATCATATTACAGAAAGCAATCTGCTGGAAATTCCCAAAGGTGATATTACCGAAAAAGGAGTCCGGAAAAATATCAATGTAGGAATTCTCTACCTTGAAAGCTGGCTGATGGGAACCGGTGCTGCCGCCATTTACAATCTGATGGAAGATGCGGCTACTGCAGAGATTTCAAGAACGCAGATCTGGCAATGGCTGAAGAACGAAGCTGTATTGAGTGATGATCGAACATTAACCCGAAGCATGATATTGCAGTGGGAAAAAGAAGAAATGGACAATATTGAAAAGTATGTAGGAGAAACCCGTTTCCAGAATGGAAAATTCAATCTTGCCAAAGAACTTTTCAATGAGTTGATTTTCTGTGAAAAGTTTGAAGAATTTCTAACCCTTAAAGCATATCCTTTTATCTAGTTTGAGAGTGAGTGAGTAGGAGTGTCCGAAAGTTTCAGAATCATATCCCGTACCTCCGAATCTCGTATCCCGAACCCCGAACCCCAAAATCTAATCAAACAAAATCCAAATATTATGAAAACAAGACAAGAACAAATCCAGGCTATTGAGCAAGATTGGCTGACAAATCCACGCTGGAATGGTATCAAAAGACCGTATACAGCAGAAGAAGTTCTGAAACTTCGCGGTTCTTATACCATAGATTATACCATTGCGACAGAAATGTCAAAAAAATTCTGGAATAAACTAAATAGCCAGGACTATGTGGCAGGGCTTGGTGCATTAACCGGTAATCAGGCAGTGCAGGAAGTAGATGCCGGACTGGAAGCAATATATCTTTCAGGATGGCAGGTAGCGGCAGATGCTAACTTATCAGGGGAAATGTACCCGGATCAATCACTATATCCGGCTAATTCAGTACCTGCTGTAGTAAAGAAAATTAATAATGCTCTCTTAAGGGCAGATCAGGTACAGTCTGTAAACGGAACCGATAATAAAGAATATTTAGTGCCCATCATTGCAGATGCAGAAGCAGGTTTTGGAGGTAATCTGAATGCTTTTGAGCTGATGAAACAAATGATTGAAGCGGGAGCAGCTGCTGTACATTTTGAAGACCAGCTTTCCTCTGCAAAAAAATGCGGACACTTAGGTGGAAAAGTACTGGTTCCTACTCAAGAAGCTGTCAATAAACTGATTGCAGCGCGCCTGGCTGCCGATGTATTGGGAGTTCCAAGCCTTATTATTGCAAGAACAGATGCTGACGCTGCAGATTTACTGACGTCAGATATTGATGACAGAGATAAAAAATTCGTAACAGGAGAAAGAACTTCAGAAGGATTTTATGTTGTAAGAAACGGAGTAGAACAGGGAATCGACAGAGGTTTGTCTTATGCCCCTTACGCAGACCTGATCTGGATGGAAACCTCAAACCCTGATCTGGAACAGGCAAGAAGATTTGCAGAAGGAATTCATGCGAAATTCCCTGGAAAGATGCTTGCTTATAATTGCTCTCCTTCCTTTAACTGGGCGGCAAAGCTGAGTGTGGAGGAAATGTCTACCTTCCGTGAGGAACTTGCCAAGATGGGATATAAATTCCAGTTTATTACTTTGGCAGGATTCCATGCTTTGAATACTGCGATGTTTGAACTGGCTCTAGCCTATAAAGAAAGAGGAATGGCAGGATATTCAGAACTTCAGGAACGGGAGTTTGCCTTACAGCAGAAAGGATTCAGAGCGGTGAAACATCAGTCTTTTGTAGGAACCGGGTATTTCGATGAAGTACAGAATATTGTTACAAACGGCTCTTCAGCTACAGTTGCGATGAAGGATTCTACAGAAACTGCACAATTCCATTAGTCATTTTTTTCCATATTTTTTTGATGTTAAACCTTCTCTGTTTTGGGAAGGTTTTTCTACATTATACATAATCAAAAATTGAGTTATATTTGGGGACGAAAAAATTATTAAAAATGAATTTAATCAAAGTACTTTTTATTACATTAGGATTAACACTTACTGCAAATGCTGCAAAAGCCCAACAAAAAATTGGAAGCGTGAATACTGATGACATTTTTGCAAGTTTACCCGAAGTAAAAACAATAAGTGCAACTGTGGATAACCTGACAAAAACAAAACAGACTGAAATTGAAAAACTGATTGGAGATTATCAGACTAAGCTGAAAGCAGCGCAGGATAAAGAAAAAACTCTTAGCGAAGCCAACAAAGAAGCAGTCACTAAAGAATTAATCGCTGCACAGACTGAATTACAGGGTCTTGGTAAAAAGATAGAAGATTCGAGAGCTCAGGCTGCTAAAGATATTTCTGCAAAACAAAACGAATTGTTTACGCCATTGCAGCAAAAAGTAAAAGAGGCTATTGCTGCTGCCGCTAAAGAAAGAGGTATCAATTATGTTTTTGATATTGCATCTCAGGAAACCAATAACCTTGTTTACAACGACGGAAGTGAAGATATCACGGCGCTTGTGAAAAGTAAACTGGGAGCTTCCGCAACAACCGCCAAGCCAACAGGGAAATCCAAATAAGAATTTATATACTGAATATAGAAACGGAATCAACAGAGCTGGTTCCGTTTTTTTATATGTAAAAGTGTGAGAAAGTTCTGTTTTAAAATAATAAATTTGAGTAAACTTTCAGGAGAATGAATTTAATGTACGAAAAACAGATAAAGGTAACTAAGGATCATATCGACCAGAATAATCATGTTAATAATGTACAGTATGTGCACTGGGTGGAAGAAGCAGCTGCAGAGCACTGGGATCTGTTAAAACATAAAACAGAGTATGCCAATGATGTCTGGATGCTTCTGGATCACCATATCCAATATAAAAAACAGGTTTATCTGAATGATGTCATTACAGTAAGAACCTATCCTCTGGCCCCTGAAGGAGCCAAACAGCCGAGAAAAGTAGAATTTTACTGCAATGATGAGCTTGTGGTAGATTCAAGGACCCTTTGGATTCTGTTTGATCCTGTAACCCAAAAGATAAAACGTCTTGAAAGCGACTGGCTGGAGAAGTTTTTCAATTAGAATAAGATGCGGAGTAAAACGATTTTAATTTGTTAAAATGGAATTTGAGTATAAAAAGAATAAAATTTTAGGCAATTTGATATTGGGGTATTTTTATCTATGTTTTACTATCTTTATTACTGTTATGATTCTACGTAACATTAGCCGGGAGTGGAATACGCTTTCATTATCAAAAATATTTTCCTCTACTATTCCGGTTTTTTTGTTTTCTTTTCTTACTTATCTCTTTTTAGGAACGGCTCTGATCAGAAGAAAGTATTACCTGCAGAACTTAAAAGAAGAAGCTAAAATTGATCCTTTAGAAAAGCAAATTATCATATTGGATAAACAGAGCAGAAAAGAAAGAAGAATAGATTTCAATAAGGTTAAGGCTGTTGAATTGTATTATTCATGGAATTCAAACGCCTTTTCATCAGATCTGGGATATTCTAAAATTGTGCTTGAGGATAATGCTAAACCTGTTTTGATTACTCAGAATAATATTAATCAATATTATATTTATAAAGCTTTTAAGAATAAAGTAACTGTAAACAAGTCAAGATTTGCAAATAATTTATAAAGAAATAGAGTGGAGTCAATTTCTTATGCTGCTGGCTTTAAATTTGTAGCTAACGAAGATTAATTGTCAATCAAAAATTAAAAACACATGAAGCTTTTATATTTCCTTACATTGTTGTTAAGCATTGCAGGTTATGGTCAGGAAAACCCTTACTGGTTTACAGATGATATTAAAAAGAAGGTGGCAGATTCTACCCAAAGTCAATCCTGGCGAAGTCAGATGGCAGCAACGTATTACTCAATAAGCGGACAATATAAACCTGCACTGGAAAGTTGGGATATGACTTTTGGAAGAGTAAAGAAGCTGAGCAAGGCAGATAGTCTGAGATTTACAGAATTAATCCCTGTCAATGCAAAAGATTATCTTTTAAAAAAAGCGGAGAGTGAGCAGATTATTATCATTAATGAAGCCCATCATAACGCAAGTCACAGAACTTTTGTATCCTCCTTACTTCAGGGATTATATGATAAAGGTTATCGGTATCTGGGACTCGAAACATTAGCGAGTGACTCTGTAAACGTCACAAAATTTGCTGTTCTTAGCAGTGGATATTATTCCAAAGAACCGGAATTCGGAAACCTTATTTACAATGCTTTGAAAATTGGATTCAGGCTTTTCCCATATGAGGCGGAAGGAAACAATAAAGAAAGAGAAATTGGAGAGGCGAAAAATATTTTTGATTTTATGCAGAAAAATAAAGAGGGGAAATATCTGATCTATTGCGGTTATGAACACGCTTATGAAGGTACTCATAAATCCTGGGAGAAAACAATGGCGGGAAGACTTTCCGACCTTACCGGGATCAATCCGTTCACCGTTGACCAGACTCAGTTTTCAGAAAAAAGTAACCTGAAGTATAATGAACCGCTTTTAAGATTGGTAAATAATAATGTTCCTGTTGTTTTAAAAGATCAAAATGAGGGAATATATAACGATAGTGACAAAAAACTTTATACCGATATTAAAATCATCCATCCAGTTACAAAATACATCAAAGGCAGGCCAGATTGGATGCTTGGAGGAAACCGTAAGCTGTATAAAATTCCGGTTTCTAAAATTTCAACATATCCGGTTATGGTTTTTGCTTACAGAAAAGGAGAATATGAGCAAAATGGAATTCCGGCTGATATCCTTGAACTTAAAACTCCCAAAGAGAGCCGTTTTTTAATACTGGATAAAGGCAATTATGATATTGTTATAAAGGATAAAGAATATAAAGTCCTTCAAAGATTCGGAAAAAAAATAAAATAATAATTAACATTAATGATCAGTCCAAATAATATTTAAAATCGCTGCAATAGAAACAGTCTTTTCTGTGTTAAGCGGTTTTGTCATATCTTTGCAGTATGATACGTATTACAAAAATTTTTACATTCGAAACGGCCCACGTACTTTACAACTACGATGGGAAGTGTAAAAATATGCATGGACATTCCTATAAGCTGTTTGTGACAGTAAAAGGAAAACCGATTAATGATATTGATAACCCTAAAAACGGGATGGTAGTTGATTTCGGAGATATCAAGAGTATCGTAAAATCTGAGATCGTAGATGTGTGGGACCATGCGGTTCTTGTCAATGCACTTTCTCCACACAAAGAATTGGGAGATGATCTGGAGCAGAAAGGACATAAAGTCATCTATTGCAGTTTCCAGCCAACCTGTGAGAATATGTTGTACGCGATCGCCGCTAAAATCAAATCAAAACTTCCTGAAGGAATTTCTTTAGCTTATCTTAAACTTCATGAGACGGAAAACTCTTATGGAGAATGGTTTGCTGAAGATAATCAATAATTTACCCACAAAACTCAGAAGGTGTTAAAAACAACAATTAACTTAGAACCTGGAAAAAAAGTATATTTCGCTTCAGATCAGCATTTTGGTGCTCCTACGCCAAAGGAAAGTAAGTTGCGCGAGGAGCGGTTTATACGCTGGATGGACGAGATCAAAGAAGATGCTCAGGTTTTATTTTTAATGGGTGACCTTTTTGATTTCTGGCATGAATGGAAACATGTAATTCCAAAAGGATATGTCCGTGTTCTGGGTAAAATTGCGGAACTTAAAGACAGAGGAATTCATATTTATTTCTTTGTAGGGAATCATGATCTGTGGATGAAAGATTATCTGGAAGAAGAAATTGGCTGCACGGTATTCTATCAGAAACAATATTTTGAAATGGGAGGAAAGCAGTTTTTGCTGGCTCATGGAGATGGTCTGGGACCGGGTGATAAAGGATATAAAAGAATGAAGAAGTTATTCACGAATCCCGTAGCACAATGGTTTTTCAAATGGCTTCATCCTGATATTGCAATGAAGATCGCATTATACCTTTCTCAAAAAAATAAAATGATCTCTGGAGAAGAAGACAAAGCATTTCTCGGAGAAGATAAAGAGTTCTTGATTATTTATTCCAAAGAAAAGCTGAAGACGCAGAAGATTGATTACTTTATCTACGGACACAGACATCTGCCTATGGTGCTGGATCTGGAACCGGGTGCAAAATATATCAATCTCGGAGACTGGATTTCCTATTTTACCTATGGAGTATTTGAAAAGGATTTTGAACTGAAAACTTTTGAAAATAAAACAAAAAAATTACCTCTAAAAAGAGGTAACTTTCGAACGGGTGGAAAACCCACTCTTGTTTTTAATCCATATTCCGGATAAATGACTGCAATAAGTTTACCAAAATAGGTTTTCTACATTAAAAAATTATTAAATAAAAATATTGTATCGCTGTAATTACTTTGTAGTAAGGGATTAAGAAATTCAAAATTATGGAACTGAAAAAAATATTCAACATAAAAACGGAACAGGATTTCCTGAATGCATCATTGAAAACATTTCGTTATCAATATGAAAATGTTGAAATATACAGGAAATTCGTTGACTTTCTGAATGTGAATCCCGATGAGGTAGACAGCCTGGCAAAAATTCCGTTTTTACCCATCGAAATGTTTAAAAACCATCAGATTCTGGATAAAAACGTAGCAGCAGATCTGTATTTTCAAAGTTCAGGAACCACTCAGATGAATCTTTCAAGACATTTCATTGTAGATCCGGAATTATATGAAGAAAGTATTTATAAAAGCTTTGAACAATTTATAGGAAAGCCGGAAGATTTATTTTCCTTGGTTTGCTGCCAAGTTATCTTGAAAAACAGCATTCGTCACTGATCTACATGGTAGATTATCTGATGAAAAATCAGGTAAGCCTGAAAACGGATACTTCCTTTATAACCATGCTGAACTTTTTGATCTCTTGAATAAGCTTCAGGATAAAAAGGTCATTCTTTTCGGAGTTTCCTTTGCCTTATTAGACTTTCTGGATTATTGTCATGCTGAGCAAAGCGAAGAATCTTTCAATTTTCCTGAAAATCTGATAGTGATCGAAACCGGAGGAATGAAAGGCAGAAAAGAAGAAATGACAAAAGATGAATTGCTGAAGATTTTACAGGAAGGACTTAAAACAGATAAAATATACTCTGAATATTCCATGACAGAACTGCTTTCACAAGCATATTCCTTGGGAATAACGAGTATGAATGCCCAAACTGGATGAGGATCATGGTTAGGAATGCGGAAGATCCTTTAGCCTATGAAAAAGAAGGAAGAACAGGAGCTATTAATATAATTGACCTTGCCAATATCCATTCCTGTTCATTTATTGCAACGCAAGATCTGGGAAAAATAACCGGAGATAAATTTCAGGTATTAGGAAGAATAGACCATTCTGATATCAGAGGCTGTAGTCTGCTCGTAAGCTGAAATGCTGAACAGGCAATGGGGAATAGTCAATTTGCTTCGCTTGTCAATTTTTGTATAATGATAACAAATATAAATAGCTTGTAACTTTGCTGAGTGAAACGCCTTTGCGAATATTTTTAGGGAGTTGGTAAATTAAAAGTTTTGTGAACATTGCGTTTACAATATTTACTGCATTATCATTAATACATTTTACCTTGTACATTTTACAGTCATAACAATGATCAAAATAGAAGAACTCATACACGCCTACATCCATTCCCACTGCGATTTTGAAAAAGAGATTGTATTGACGAATTATTTTCAGGCAGATTGGGAAGCAGATATCCTGATCATTGATGCAGAAGGCGGCAGTCACGAAATTGAAATCAAACTTTCAAAAGTGATTTTAAAAATGATTTCAAAAAATCATACCTGAATAAAGATACCGGCGAAAAATTTCTGAAACATGATAAAATTTCCTGCGGAGATTATATGTGTAATTCTTTTAGCTTTCTGCTCCCGATGGGAATGGTAGATGCTGAACTTATTCCGGAACATTGCGGAATTATTGAATTCTATCATAATGTGGACACGTGGGAAACTGAGTTTTACCCGATCCGCCAACCCAAAAAACTCCATGAAGATTCTTACTGGAAACTGAATGATAAAGATCTTTTCATCAGAAAAATGGCCCTGAACCTTCTTCAGCGCAAAATGGAGATCAAAGGAAAGCATGAAGAACTGATCTTTAAAAATCCTTTTGAAATCAAAAAGCTGAAATAAGATAAAAAAAATTTTTTAACGCAAAGTTTAATTTCTTATTGGTATGTCTTAAGGATGCAAAGAAGAAATCAATTTCATTGATTCTTATTAAGTAAACATTACAATTAGCTTCATCTGCGACGTAGTCGTAACCACTTTGCTGCCTTGAATAAAAGCTCTCCTTCATAAAAACTTTGCGTTTACAAAGAATTTAAAAACAATTTATTCAAAATCAAAAATAAAATCCTGCCGCCTGACAGGATTTTATCATTGAATGTTATTTAAAATTAATCTGTAATTTCAGCTGTGTCTCTCTGAAGTAGGAACTTATAAATTAATCCTCCTACAATTCCTCCCAAAATAGGAGCAACCCAGAACAGCCAAAGCTGCGACATGGCAATTCCTCCCACAAAAACTGCCTGAGAAAGTGATCTCGCAGGGTTCACAGAAGTATTCGTAATCGGGATGGAAATCAGGTGGATCAAAGTAAGAGCAAGACCAATGGCAAGACCGGCAAATTTACCGTTAGCCCATTTGTCTGTAGCGCCCATAATCACAATAAGGAAAAATGCTGTTAATAAAAACTCAGCCAGGAAAGCTGCCCCCATGCTGAAAGCCTTTCCATTGTAAACAGCCTCACCGTAAAAGTTCGTGGCGAAATCTCCGGGTTTCGAGAATTCTACCGCTCCGGCTCCGTTAAGGATCGTATACAGACATCCTGCTGCTACAATCGCTCCCAGACATTGGGCTACAATGTAAGGAATAAGATCTTTTGCCGGAAATCTTCCGCCTGCTAAAAGTCCGAAAGAAACAGCCGGGTTAAAATGTCCTCCTGAGATATGTCCTACAGCGTAAGCCATGGTAAGAACAGTAAGACCGAAGGCTAAAGCAACTCCTAAAAGTCCGATGCCAATATCTGGAACACCGGCTGCAAAAACAGCGCTTCCACAACCTCCGAAAACAAGCCAAAATGTGCCGAAAAATTCAGCGAAAAGTTTTTTTATCATATTGTTTATTGTTTAAAGTATCTCAAATGTAAAATTTAAATCTTAAAGTAAAAAGATAAATCTGAAAAAATATTTCAAAAAAGAGAGAACAAAAATTACAAAATCTGTAATTTGGTGTAAAGTTTGTTTGGGATTTATTTAGAGAGTATTATAGTCGGTTTTGAAAGATATAACATAAATGTTTTATCTTTCATTTGTAATTTTAAAGGTTGGTGAATGAGAAAGTTTTTATGTGTGGTCTTTGTACCTTTTATTTATAGTTTACATTATTCGCAGGCAGCAAAAAAAGCTTTTCCCTGCTATGATCTTGCCACTGTATTGAAAGTTGAACCTACACCGCTTTATAAATCTCACCTCGATGCTTCTAAGAGTTTTGGGCTAAAGCTGCTGAAAGACTCCAAAACAGTACAGAAATATATCAACAGCGGTAAATTCCACAAAATAAAAAAGTCAGGAAAAGGGTATCAGGTTCAGAGACTTGATTACAGCAGGCCTTATATGGTAACCAAAGCAAAAACCACCCTGGAAAAAATAGGATCTAAGTTCAGTAAGGATACAAAAGGCGGTACATTTACTGTTTCATCCATTACCAGGACTCTTGAAGACCAATGCAGGCTGAGAAGAGTGAATTCCAATGCCTCACTTGGGATTAGTTCTCACAATTACGGCAATTCCTTTGATATTTCTTACATAAGATTCAACAACGTTCTGAAATACAATCCAAAAATGGAAATAGCGCTGGAGAAAGTTTTAAAATATTATGAAAAGGCCGGTAGAATATATTATATTAAAGAAAAACAGCAGAGCTGTTATCATATTACTGTGAAAAATTATTAATCAAAACCCTCTTGCATAGCATCTTTAGTTTATCTATTTTTATACGACTAAAAACTATGCTTATGTCAACATTAAACATTGTAGATTATATGCTGCCTGTAGAAGAATGCAGAGCAGCATCAAATGAGTGGAAAGCATCCTTTTCTGACTTTTCAAAACTTCAAAAACTTATTCCTACCAATTACGTATTTAATATTTCCAGAGACCACCTTGAGTGGATGAAGGGGTTCAGTGATTATAAAGACTTTTGTGCGGCAGTCGGAATTTACAGAGATCGTTTGATCCTTATTTTTTATCCTATGAATAACGATGGCGGGAAAATAGATCTGAAAGAATATCCGTACAGTTTCCTTACTGAGCTTGACCGAGACCTTAAATTACAGGAAATTAAGGAATATACAGTTATCAGAAATGCAGTTCTTTCTAAAAATCTTGAAAGCACTGAGAAAAATATGAATATGGGATTCCCGGTAAGCAGTACGCCGATTCTTGAACAGGATATAGCTGTAGAAGCAATTCAACGTTGGAGAAACGAAGGAATGGACTGGTTTTATAAAGAGAGCAGAGAAAACGAAGGAAGCGGAATCTTCAGAAAATTCTATGTTCCAACAGCAGACCTTTGCCTTTTAGATGAAGGACTGGCAGGAATTACCTGTTCTTTCGGGATCAGATACAATGATATTTATGGGAAGATGCTCGTAACGCTTATATTTATCTCTTTTCGTGAAAACCTCAGAAATGCAGAACTGGGTATAGATACTATCTCCAATACCTATGACTGGGCCAAGCCATGTCCGCCTATCTGCCGTATACCGGATGTAGATGTAGGTTGCGAATTTTAAATGATACGCTGAGGAATGGCTGAACTTTATAAGACAATTTTATTCCTGAATTATGCACTGCTTCTGTCTGTTA
This sequence comes from Chryseobacterium gleum, assembly GCF_900636535.1. Lineage (NCBI taxonomy): Bacteria > Pseudomonadati > Bacteroidota > Flavobacteriia > Flavobacteriales > Weeksellaceae > Chryseobacterium > Chryseobacterium gleum. The sequence continues at coordinate 2,572,121 of NZ_LR134289.1, read as the reverse complement.
TACTGCTGGGAGCAGCAAAATACCGCATATTAACTACTAAAGAAAAGCAGTATTGTCATTATGCTGTTTTTCTTTTTTTTATTGAGCTGCTGAATCTGGCGCTGCCTTATATATTCAGTCTTAATGATACCTCATTCCTCTATCCTTTATATATCGCAGGAGAATTTTTTCTACTGGCCGGCTTATTTGTCAGAAAGTTGGATTGGCCAAAATCTTTTTTGGGTCTTGTTGGTATATTCGCGGCAGGTTTTATGATCTCAAAATACGGATTTGATTACCCTGCAAATGCTGATATTGCAAAAGTGGTTTCCAATATCATGATCATCTGTCTTTCAGGTTTTATCCTGATCCGGGAAATTAAAAATACGTCTTTACAGAACCGTTTTCTTCTTGCAGATGCCAGTATTTTTTTCTACTATTCCGTGTCGGTATTTATTTTTATCATCCAGCACCAGATCGCCAACCTGTCAGAAAACGATTATTATACTATTCTCAGTGCCAATAATATTCTTTCGAGTATTTTGTACTGTTCATTTTTATATACTTTTTTCAGATTAAAGAAGTAACCTTAAATATCAACCTGCTGATCCTTATAATTGTTACCATAACAGTTATAGTATCCTTTATTCTGCTGGCTTACAGAACCTTTATAACCAGAATAATGAAGGAAAAGAATGCACAGCATGAGGCGGAAGTTCTTCACCAGAAAAAACTGGTGCTGGAAAACATTAAAGCTCAGGAAGAAGAAAGAAAAAGAATTGCAGTCATGATTCATGATGATATCGGAAACCGTCTCAATATTCTTTCTTTATGGCTGAATAACCTTGACACGCAAGGCGACGAGCAGATCAAAAAAAATATCTATGGCCAGATGTCTTCACTGATTGATGCTGCCAGAAGTATTTCCCATTCGTTATATCCCGTTAATCTGGAATCGGTAGGGCTGGTTTTATATGTAGAAGAACTGATTGCAAATCTTTCCCATAAAATTAATATCTCATTGCAGGTAATGCCGGGATATGAGAAGAAAGACCTTTTTGCAGAAGTTCAGCTGTACAGGATTATTCAGGAGTTTACTACCAATGTGATCAAACACTCGGATGCAACGGATCTTTGGATTTACATTAAAGATTATCCGGAAAATACAGCGGTTGTCATTTCTGATAACGGACAGGGGTTTGAATATGAAGAAGTGAAAAAAGGAATGGGAATCAAAAATATAGAATCCCGTATCAAATCATTGAATGCCACGCACAAATGGAAAAAAACTTTTTCGAATAAAGGAAGTCGTTTAATCATAAAAATTCCAAAATATCATGAGTTCCCAAATCAAAGTAGCACTGATTGATGATGAACAGCTGATCCTCGAAGGAGTAAAAATGTTGCTGTCCAATGAAAAAAACATATCGGTAAGTCTTACCGCTGATAATGGCCCCGATTTTATAGAGGACCTCGGAAAACTTTCAAAAGATGATTTTCCTGATATTGCCCTTATAGACGTTCAGATGAAACCTATGAACGGTTTTGAGCTGGTAGAAATCCTTAAAGAAAAATATCCGGACCTTAAAATTATTATCCTGTCTTCCCATTACAAAACCTCTATTCTGGGCTATATGGTCAAGCTGGGGGTGTCCGCATTTCTTCCCAAAAACTCAAATAAAAAAACTTTTATTGAAGCCATCACAATGGTGGATAAAAACGGGGTTTTCTTTACTGCTGAAGACCATCAGATGCTGTTCACCTATATGAACAGTTCAGCCAAAAAAAAATCCCTTTTTGAAACAGAAGATGAACTTTCCGAAAGAGAAAAAGATGTTGTAAAGCTGATCTGCCAAGAATTGACCAATAACGAAATCGGAGAAAAACTGTTCATCAGTCCAAGAACTGTGGAAAGTCACAGGCAGCGTATTCTGGAAAAGATAGGCGCTAAAAATACAGTAGGAATAGTCATCTATGCCATTGTCAACAATATTTACTCACTTGAAAAAATATAATTGGATTCCGTAGAAATACGGAATTTTTTATTTGGTACTTTTCACTCTAGCCAGCCTTGTTTTTCTTCTGTTATTTTGAAATGTCTCTTTCAGGGATCTTAGTAAAAAAAAACACAAACACGATCTGTAATAAAAAATTAAAGTAAAGCATGAGTGGCAGCAGAGTGATTTCCGTCGGGATTTTCTTTGACGGTACAGGAAACAATGGGGCAAATATTCTTTCAGCGGATAAACCGCTGAATAATAATGAAAGCTATTATGGAACCTTCACCAATATCTATAAATTATACAGTTTATTCGTTGGAGATGAAAAAATATATATTGAAGGAATTGGTACCGTAACAGGTAATGAAGATAATAATTTTGCAATAGCAACCTGCGCAAATCCACCTTATGGAAACGGGTATTCTTCAGATGATAAACTTCAGAAAGCCGGGGATTTTGTACAAAATATAGTTAAGAACGAGGCTGCGGAATATCACTTTTACTTATACGGATTCGGGAGAGGAGGAATGCTGGCCAGAACCTTTGGCAATCAGCTTTTGACTGATTATGCAACGGAAAATTGCAGAATAAAATTTTTAGGTGCTTTTGATACCGTAGAGTCCAAACCTTTTAATACGTATAATATGAGTATTGCGGACCGTGTAGAAAATGCTTTGCACATCTGTGCGGTCAATGAGAGCAGGTTTTTCTTTCCGCTTACCGGTTTCTTTGAAAACTCAAAAGCGATGCAGGATCAGAAATCACAAACCAGGTCATCTGTTTGGAAAGAAATCTTTGTGCCTGGAGACCATGCTGATGTAGGAGGTGGATATCTGGAAGGGCCGCAATCTGTATATATTTCCACAGAGTTTATCAATACCGATGATCTGCATAGGTATATTTCAGAAATAAGAAATACAAAAACGGATACGGATGGAAATAAAATATGGAATGCATTGCTATCAGGATATGAAGTTGAGACAGTCAACGGACTTTCAAAAGCTTATGTTTGCCGAGATAGAGTGTATAATGAGCTGTCAAAAATTTATGGAAAGCTGATGATGGATGAAACCAATACAATATCAGCTGTGTTTAGTGCCGGGAATGAAGCTTATTTCGGAACAGACTATAACAGGCATTCTTTTCTCGATCGGTTTTATATCAAAATGAAAGAATATATCAAAGATCTGTCTGTAAACAAAAAGCCGGTTTATGATTTTGGAAAATTTGCGGATTATATCCATATTTCATCAAACTTTGGATTATACAGTGACAATTTTCGGTATAGAACTCAACGTGAAATTAATATTGAGCTGATCAATAACGGATTAAACGTTTCAAGCAGTACCTCTGTTGATCAGACGAGCTGTACGAGACTTTCTGCAGAACTCCACCTGCCGGAAGACAGTTTTGTAGCAGACTTTCTCTATGGAACCAGTGTCCCGAATAATGATATCTGGATCCGTTCCATTTTAAAAGCACCGGAAAAGATCGCATTCAGTGAAATAAATAAGTAGTGCCAACGCTTCTCAGTTTTAAATTTAGGTTAGGAGACATCTGATGGTGTCTCCTTTTTTTAAGCCTCACTTCTATAGAAGAAATTGATTTACAACAGACCGTTTTTTTATTTCTGGGCTATTCATTTCTTTTTCCGTATTTTTGCCGGCGAAAATTCATTATTCATTACTAATTATAATTAAGATGCTTTCGGTTCAGAGTTTAGGATTACATCATTCAGGAAATTATTTATTTCAAAATGTCAATTTCACCATTAAAAAGGATGATAAAGTAGGTCTGGTAGGTAAAAATGGAGCAGGGAAATCCACTTTATTGAAAATGCTTTCCGGAGAAATTAATTTCTATGAAGGAGAAGTGGTGACAGAAGGAAGTATTACCATTGGTTTCCTGAAGCAGGATCTTGACTTCGTAAAAGGGAGAACGGTTTGGGATGAAACCATGCAGGCTTTTGAACAGATTAATGCCTGGAAAAACGAGCTTGAAGAAGTCAACCACCAGATGGCAGTCAGAACAGACTACGAAAGTGATTCTTATACGGACCTGATTAATAAAATGACAGAGCTGAATGATCTTTTGATGAACCATGATGCCTACAATCTTGAAGGTGATATGGAAAAAGTATTGTTTGGTTTAGGATTTAAAGCAGATGATTTCCAAAAGATTACCGATGAATTTTCCGGAGGATGGAGAATGAGAATTGAACTGGCAAAATTGCTGCTTCAGAAGAATGATATCATGCTTCTCGATGAGCCTACCAACCACCTCGATATGGAATCCATCATCTGGCTTGAAAACTTCCTTAAAGACTATCCGGGAGCTATTGTTCTGGTAAGTCACGATAAGCAGTTTATGACAGCGGTTTGTAACCGTACTTTCGATATCAACAATAAAAAGGTTGACGATTATAAAGCCAACTATTCCAAATATCTCATCATGAGAGAAGACCGCCGTGAGAAACTGATTCAGGCTAAAAAGAATCAGGACGCGGAGATCAAGCAGATGGAAGACAATATCAATAAGTTCCGTGCAAGTGCTACAAAAGCTTCTTTCGCACAATCACTTATTAAAAAGCTGGATAAAATAGAACGTATTGAAGTTGATAATGAAGACGTTTCAAAATTCAATATCCGTTTCGTACAGTCTATGGTTCCGGGAAAAGTAATTTTCGAAGCGGTAAACCTTGGTAAGGCTTACGGTAACAAACAGATTTTTGATAATGTAGATTTCATCGTTCAGAGAGGAGATAGAATTGCCCTTTTAGGACAGAACGGACAGGGAAAAACTACACTGGCTAAAATTCTGGCTGGAGATATTAAAGATTATTCAGGAACCTGGAATCTTGGGCACAATGTTAATATCGGATACTTCGCACAGAATCAGGAAGAGGTATTAACACCTAATAAAACGGTTCTGGAAGAAGCTGAAGATGCAGCAACGGAAGAAACAAGACCGAGAGTAAGAGATTTATTAGGATCTTTCTTATTCCAGGGAGATGCCGTTACCAAGAAAACAAAAGTACTTTCCGGAGGAGAGAGAAACCGTCTGGCACTTTGTAAGCTGTTGCTTCGTCCTTTCAATACACTGATCATGGACGAACCTACCAACCACCTTGATATCCAGTCTAAGGAAATCATCAAGCTGGCATTGCAGAACTTTGAAGGAACACTTATTGTGATTTCGCACGACAGGGAATTCCTGCAGGGACTTTGTGATAAGATCTACGAGTTCCGTGACGGGAAAATGAAAGAATTCCTTGGAGATATCAACGAATATCTTGAGTACAGACAAAAGGAAACCATCAGGGAGATTTCTGCAGAAAAAGCCAAACTTCATAATGAAGTGAAGGAAGAACCTAAGAAAGTTGAGGAAAAACCTGTTGTAGTTAGCCAGAGTTCAAATATTGTCAGCAAGGAACAGAAAAATATTCAGAATAAAATCAAGAAAGTAGAAGAAAGAATTTCTGAGCTTGAAGCCAAAATTGAAGCGATGGAAGCTTCTTTTGCCAAAGAAAATCCTTCAGACGAAACCCTGGAGCAGTATAATAAAGCTAAGGAAGACTTAGATACAGCATTGCAGGAGTGGGAATACTTAGGAACCCAACTGGATTAATAAAAATACAAATGCTTCATCAATTTAAAAGGATGAAGCATTTTTTTTGTAACGGAATTCTCTTCAATACAACTTATTATCTATAGTCATTAAGTAATTTAATAAAAGTTTAAGGGAACAATTAAATTATTTTCATAATTTTGAACCATGATTAAAGAAAGCAGAAATTTAAAGCGTTTTATCTCCAGGCTGTTGTTTGGAGTGTATTTCCTCGCGCTGCTTTCTCAAAGCTTTCACCATCACGATTCTGTAGATTATTTTAAAGTTTTTCATTTTAAAAAAGTCGAGAATTCGGTGACGAAAGCCGTTACTAAAGAGAAAGCTGGCGACTGTCTGGCCTGCCACTTTTTGGTTACCGGACATACATTAGCTCCTGAAGAATTCAGTTTTACTTTTGAGCATTACAGCCATGAAGTAAAACAAATCATCGCCATCCAGGAGAAAATCTGGTCTCAGACCAAATTCACCTTTCAGCTTCGGGGACCACCCGCACTTTCATAATTCACAGATTCTAGAGGGTTTAAAGTTTTTTTACTTTAAAGTTTAATGTTTGATGTTCAAAGGTTAAAGCTGTTGGAAATCATTTGATAATGAATATTATTAACGATTTCAGTGACTAACTTTTATTTCTCATCATTAATACATTTTACTTTTTACACAATGTACAGTTTACAAACAAACCCTTCCCACAATTTTTAACGAAAAATGTACCTTATTGAAATTAAAAAGGGTACGCAATCAATCTATTTACAATGAAATTGATATATTGCCTGCTGCTGATCTTTTGCGGATCAGTATTTACAAGCGCACAAAAAACCTATACTGTAGAGGGAACCGTTCAGGATTTCCATGATAAAACATTGCTGGAAAATGCAGTGATCAAAATCGGGAACTTTACAGCCAAAACAAATAAGAAAGGTAAATTTTCTTTTGACAAAATTCCAGCAGGAAAGTATACACTCATTGCACAACATCCTGATTGCAATGATTATACTGAAAATATAGGAGTTGATCGGGATGTTCAGCTGGTGATTACACTGGAACACCATGTCAAAGATATTGAAACCGTTACCATCCATGGAAGCCATAAAAATAATGGTTCGTTGGTAGTGAAGACTATTGATAAGGCAATGATTTCAAGAAATGTTACCGAAAATTTAGGGAATTTATTAACAAATATTTCGGGTGTTAATGTTCTTAAAACGGGAAATAATATTGCTAAACCTATTATCCATGGCCTTTATGGAAGCAGGGTTTCCATTCTTAATGATGGAGTGAAACTTGCTGAACAGGAATGGGGAGTAGAGCATGCACCCAATGTGGATGTTAATAATTTCGAACATATTGATGTCATTAAAGGTGCATCAGCTTTGAAATATGGGGCTGGCGCTGTAGGTGGAGTAGTCGTTTTACAACCGCAGGTTCTGCCTAAAAAGGATACAATCATGGGGAACGTTTCTCTTTCCGGAATTTCAAACGGAAGAGGAGCTGATCTTAATGTGAAACTAGCAAAAACCTGGGAGAATGGCTGGGCCATCAAAACCAATGGGAGCTATAAAAAGCTGGGAGATCTTGAAGCTCCGAATTATGGTTTGATGAATACCGGGATTGAGAGTTCAGGATTTAACTTTGGAGTTCAGAAAATGACTTTTGAAAAAGGTTTTTCATTTGATTATTATCTAACCAAAAGCACAGTAGGAATTCTTAGAAGTTCCCATGTAGGGAACTCAGAAGATCTTCGCAATGCTCTTACATCAGCACAACCAATCTATCAGAGAGATTTTAGTTATGATATTGATAACCCTAGACAGGAAATCGAGCATCATATTGCCAAAGTTTCTGCCTATAAAAGGTTTGAAAATTTTGGAAAAATCACAGCTACTTACAGTTTTCAATACAATCATAGAAAAGAATATGATATAAGACGTACAGAAGCTTTGAGCAAAAAACCGGCATTGGATCTTGAACTGATCACCAATGATCTCAATGTGAATCACCTGATAGAAAGAGGAAATTGGAATCTTGAAACAGGGATTAATGCTGGTTATCAAAATAACTATTCCAATACTCAGACTGAAGCAAGACGTCTTGTCCCGAACTATGACAGATATTATGCAGGAATTTATTCCGTATTGAAATATAAAATCGCACCTGAGCTGGATTTTGAACTTGGAGGCAGATACGACTATGATCGCTATGAAGTAACAAAATGGTATGATCTGAGTGACTGGAACAAAACCTATGCTGCAGACTATTCAGATTTTGTAGTAAGAATTAACCAAAACAGAATTCTTACCAAACCATCTTTAAGCTATAATAACATTTCGCTAAACGGAGGAGTTGTTTATCACCCTTCAGAATATTTTGATCTGAAATTTAATTATGCAAGAGTCTCAAGGTCTCCTAATATCGCAGAACTTTTTGCAGATGGGCTTCACCATTCTGCTGCCATTATTGAAAGAGGAGATATGAGAATGAAAAGCGAAACAGGAAATCAGTTTAATCTGGTCGCAGATGTTAAAGCAAATGTCTTAAAAGGATTAAATATTTCTATAAACCCTTATTTCTTTTATACTCAGAATTTCATCAACCAGATTCCTACGGGATATCAGAATACACAGTGGGGCGGAGCTTTTGTAGTATATAACTATCAACAGATTAATGCAAAAATGTATGGGCTGGATATTGATGCACAGCTTAAGGTTACAGATAATCTGACTTACAAAGGAAGTGGTTCCTATGTTTACGGGCAAGATACAACCCATGATGTACCACTTATTTTAATGATGCCTCCTAATTTTAATAATTCATTGGAATTCAATAAGAAAGAATGGAAAGGCTTCTATTTTACAATAAGTAACAATACCTATCTGAAACAGACAAGATTTCCTGTTTATAACGTTCCGATCAGATTATTCGATTCGGACGGAAATCCTTACAATGAAGAAGTGGACATCTCTACACCTCCAAGTGGATATTCCCTTTGGAACCTTCAGACAGGGGTAAACCTGTCTAAAAATTTCGGAATTGATTTTTCAGTTCGGAATGTATTCGATAAGTCTTACAGAGACTATCTGAACAGACTTCGTTTCTTTTCCAACGAAATGGGAAGAAACTTTATTTTAACTCTTAAATATCAATTTTAATTACTTAAAATCAAAAAAATGAAAAATATTTTTAAAAATACAATTCTTATCTTAGGACTTTTATTCTTTGTTTCTTTAAGCTTAACATCATGTAACAGGAGTGATGATGAAGCAGATGACCTTCCTCAGGAAGAACTTTCAGATGTTCTATTGAGAGTAACAGATGTTGCTACAGGAACTCCGGTTGTATACGACTATCAGGTGAATAGTACTACTAATCCGAATGTTAAGTTAATTAATGGTCATACTTATAATGTTGAAGTAATTTTCAAAAATGGCGATGAAGACGCTACTCAGGAAATTAAGGATGCAAAAGATGAACATTTCTTAGTATATAATTTTCCCAATTCTGATATTACTTTAACACGTACAGATGATGCCAGTTCTACAAGAGGAGACGGAAGCCGCGTAGGATTGAAAACAAAATGGGTTGTTAATACTGCAGTAAAAAATGCTTCTGCACCTAGTCAGCTGGTTCTTACATTATTCCATGAACCGGTGACAGTTTCTGAAGCTTCTGCCGTTAGTGGAAATGGGGTTATTTATGGAACACATACTGGCGGTGAAACAGACGCACAGGCTAACTATAATATTATTAATTAATATATACCTTAATCTTGTTTGGACCGCCGGAATTTCTCCGGCGGTTTTTTATTTAACAATATTTGGCGTTATAAGTTGATTTTAAATGGGTGATTTTCATAAAAAATTCCTATTTTTGCAACCTAAAATTTTAATCAATAATGAAGGTTACCGCACAAAACCATGATGACGTAAGTGCATTGCTTACAGTAACATTGGAAAAATCTGACTACAAAGAAAAAGTAGAGAAGCAGTTGATTAATTATGCTAAAAATGCGCAAGTTCCTGGATTCAGAAAAGGGAAAGTGCCTTTGAGTATGGTTAAAAAACAATATGAAGCAGGTATTGCATTTGAAGAAATCAACAGACAGGTTTCTGATGCATTGAACAACTATGTTAATGAAAACAAATTAAGATTAGTTGGTCAGCCTATTCCTCAGCCAGTAAACGAATTCGATTACAATGCTGATCAATTGGAAGTTGCTTTTGAAGTAGGATTTGAGCCTGAATTCACGATAGATTTAGCTAAATATGAAGCTCCTCATTACAAAGTAGAAGCTTCTGACAAAGAAATCGGTAAGAGCATTGAAAACATGCAGAAGCGTTTCGCTGAGCAGGTTCCTCAAGATAAAATCACTAAAGATTCTTACATTGCTTTAGAAGTTTCTCAGGTTGTGGAAGAAGATGCTGAAGGAGAACACCACCACCACCCGAAAAACCTTACGATTACCGCTGAAAACAAAGAAGCTTTCAAATTGGTAAAAGGTTTGAAAATGGATGGATCTGTAAAAGTTACTAAAGAAACACTTGCAGGTGATGAAGAATTAGCTAAAGAATTAGGATTCAGCAAAGAAGAAGTTGAGCACTTACACCACAATGAAGTAGAAGTAAAAGTAAAAGATTTCTATTCATTAAACTTAGCTGAACTTAATCAGGACTTATTCGATAAAGTATACGGAGAAGGAAACATCAAATCTGAAGAAGAACTTAAAGAGAAAGTAAAAGCTGAATTGGATGAGTATTTCCAGCAGAACGCTGATGTTCACTTCGTGAATAAAGTATTGGAGCAGGTAACTGAGAAAGAAGAAGTAAAACTTCCTGAATCATTCCTTGTGAAGTGGTTATTATTCTCTAACCAGAACATCCAGTCTGAAGAGCAGGCTAAAGAAATTCTTGAAGCTGAGAAAAACCAGTTGAAATATCAGATCATCGAAGGTAAACTGATGACTGAAAATGAAATTAACCTTGACTATGCTGATGTATTGGCTCAGGCTGAGCAGTTAGTGAAAAATCAATTGGCAATCTACGGAATCCACCACTTAGGTGATGAAGAAATCCAGAAGTATGCTGTTGAAATGTTGAAAGATCAGGAGCAGGTAAGACAAATTTCTTCTGAAGTAGCTATGGCTAAATTGAAAGATGTAATTCTTGAAAAAGCAAGCAAAAAAGAAACTAAAATTTCTCACGACGAATTTTTAGAAGAACTTAAAAAATAGTTATATCAGATATAAATATTTGAAAACCGTCAATTGTTGGCGGTTTTTTTATATATATCCCACACCTGAAAATCATGAATCATTAATCAATTATCAATCATCACTAATTGCTCATTATTGATTTGTATGTCCGCCAATATTCCTATATTTACCCTTTAAACTTTATTATAAATATGAAAAAGATCATCATTCCGTTTTTCTGCGCTGTACTTTTTTCAGTGCCTGCAGCAGCTCAGAAAAAAGGGGCTGCATCTGCTAAAACAGAAGCCGTAAAATCAAAATTGACACCTAAAGAAGTCATTGATAATTATTTCAAAGCATTAGGTGGAAAAGATAAACTGGACGCTGTAAAATCTACCATTACTGATAACACCGTGGCTGTACAGGGAATGGAAATTCAAATGACCACTAAGAAATTAGGAAATAAATTCAAATCTGTGCAATCTTTCATGGGGAAAGAAATGATTCAGCTTTTTGACGGAGAAAAAGGATATTTTGATCAGATGGGAACTAAAACAGATATTCCTGCTGATAAAATTGCTGATCTGAAAAAAGGAAAACCCATTGATGCATTAGCATTTGATGCCTCTAATTTCCAGACGGTATCTACAGAAAAACTTGACGGAAAAGACTATAATGTATTGTCTTCAGATAAAGGAAAGTTTTATTTCGATGCTGGAACCGGACTTTTGTATAAGACGGATGCAGGGGAAGGAAATGCAACGATTAAAAGTTATATGACGGTAGACGGAATACAGTTCCCTGCAGAACTGGATGCTGAAGGCGGAGGTCAGAAGATGACCATTAAAACCACAAAAGTTGTCATCAACTCTGGAGTTACAGATGCTGATTTTAAATAAAAATCATTTTCTAAAAAGATAAAAGCCGGGAATTTCCCGGCTTTTTTGATATTTAATTCAATTCTTAAGAACCATATTCTTTTTTCCATTCATCAGCAGCTTCGCTCAGAACGGTATAAAATTCTTCGCCGTATTTTCTGATCAGCGGAGTTTTTAAGAACTTATACACAGGAACCTGAAGCTCTTTTCCAAGGGTACAGGCATCGCTGCATACATTCCATTCATGATAATTCAATGCGGTAAAAGCAGAATATTCCGTAACACGGATCGGATAGAGGTGGCAGGAGATCGGTTTTTGCCAGTCTACAGCACCATCTTCGTACGCTTTTTCAATACCACATTTGGTAATTCCTTTTTCATCGAATGTCACATAAGCACATTCGCGGTTTTCCACCATAGGAGTAACATACATTCCGTCGTGTGGATCAGTAGTCCATGTGCCCTGCTCTTCAAGGGCTTTGATTCCCTCTTGGGTAAGATAAGGTTTTATTTTATCAAAAATACTGTCCAATATTTCAAGCTCGTTCTTATCCAACGGAGCTCCCACATCTCCTTCCACACAACATGCACCTTTACATTTCGAAAGGTTGCAAACAAATTCTTCGGAAAAAATTTCCTCTGAAATCAATTTATCGTCTATCTGAATCATAATTTTTTAAAATAAATCAAAAACTGTACCCGCTTTAAAGGTCAGTAAACTAATAATAATAACCCATACACTGGCTTCTCGCATCCAGTATTTGGGTAAAAATCTCATCATCCTGCTCAGAATAATACTAGAAGGAAATGCCAGCAGCATTAGGTATTCATAGCTTTTATTCATATACAGGATAATGGTGACAAGCTGTGCCACGGAAAAGACCAGCAGAAAAGTATACTTATATCTGCTTATCGGGCTTTTTTTATTATAATTTTTGAAATGGTCATATACGGCATAAATAAGCATCAGAACCACAGGAATCAATGGCAGAAGCTCGGTGTAATCTGTTACCGGTTTCATTTTTCCAAACGGAAAATAATCGATATTCCATGAAGTAAACTGAACGAAATACATGACAGAAAAATAGCTGAATGTAATCAGGACAATTCCTAAAAGGAACCTGAAGAGATTCAGCCCTATTTTGGCAGAAGTTGCAATCACGTGGATGATCACAAAAACAGCCATTGGCCAGGTAGTGGGAAGAAAGATAAAATTCAGCGCTACAATAGCCCCCACCAGCACATATGATTTTTTCCTGACATCCTCATCTGCACTGGTCAGAAGAAGAAGTAGAAAAGAGTTGGTAAGCAGTGAAACGGCAATTCCTATATCCAGATTTCCGGGATAAAGTCCGAAAATAAAAAAAGTATACAGGAATAATGGAAGATGGGTCTGGTAATTAAGCGCAATACTGTGAAAACAAAAATATCCCAAAGCAATTCCCAGAAAAGTTATTCCGGCAATAATAGCTTCGTAAGTGTTGAAATTCAGTATGTTAAATATTATTACTACTAAAAGAAGAAAACCAATATAAACAGGAATTGAAAAAATATTGCTTTCTTTTGAAAGTAATTTAAACATTTTTTATAAATTTGTACAAAGTTAATTTAAAAAAGGAAAATAATGACGTCTTTCTTTCTATTCTTAAGCAAAGTTTTCAAATGGTCTTTCGGTTTCTTTGATGCTTTCGGTAATGTTTTAAACTGGATTCTGTTTATAGTTTGCTGTGTACTATTCACTTATTGGTGCTATGTACTGGTGGTTACACTTGGTGGCGACAAAGATAAAGACTATTATTCTCCAACGGAAGGTAAGCACCCTTACTACGATCCGAATATCTACAAAAAAGAAGGTTAATTAATTGGTTATATAGTAAAAAACCGATCAAAGCATATTGTTTGATCGGTTTTTTTATTACTAACGATTAAAATTTTCTTTTTCTTAGTCGTGAATCGGAAGTACCAGAACAGGAATACTTGAACTTTTCGTTATTCCTTTTGTTAAGCTTCCCACGAATACATCATATATTCCGCTTCTGCCATGTGATCCCATCACAATATAATCTGCATTTTTAGCCTTGGCATGCTCCAGAATAATATCTTTCGCAATTCCTTGTTTTAAAAGGTGCTCACAATCGATATCATGAGCAAGAATCCTCTGCTCAATCTTGTTAAGCTGTACCAGCTCTTCTCTGATCTCATTGGCTTCCACTTCCGGAAAATATTGAAATCCCATATCGCCAATGGCAAAGCCGATATCTGACGGCGCTACGTGGATCAGGTAAATTTTGCCGTTAAGCTGTTTTGCAAATTTTATGGCACCGTCTACCAGTTGGTCTGTCTTGTCCCCAAAATCTACGGGTAATACAATATTTATCATAACCTCTAATTTTGTTATCTAAAGATATGAAAAATTTGTCAGACTCTGATGTTAAATACTTATAATATTCGGATATCAAGCATTTTTTCTTCTTCAAGATAAGCTTCCAGAATATCGTTTTCCTCTACCTTTCCAACCCCTTTTGGAGTTCCTGTGAAAATAAGGTCTCCTACTCGTAACGTAAAGTATTGGGAAGCAAATGCAATAATGTCGTCAAAGTTGAACATCATGTCTTTTGTATTGCCATCCTGTACCTTTTCTTTATTTTTTAATAATGAAAACTGAAGGTTCTCCAGACTGAAATTCTCTTTTTTAAAGAAGCTGCTTACCACAGCAGAACCATCGAAACCTTTGGCAAGCTCCCATGGAAGCCCTTTTGATTTCAGTTCGCTCTGAAGATCTCTGGCTGTAAAATCGATTCCAAGACCAATTTCTTCATAATGTTTATGTGCTGTTTCTCTCTGGATATACTTTCCTCCCTTTGAAATTTTTAATACCACTTCAAGTTCGTAGTGAATATCATTGGAGAATTCAGGAATGTAAAAATCATTTCCTTTTAGAACTGCCGTATCCGGTTTCATGAAGATAACAGGATTTTCAGGAATTTCATTTCCTAATTCTTTTGCATGCTCACTGTAGTTTCTTCCTATGCAGATTATTTTCATAATTCTTTTTTTATATTTTTAACCCCGTCATTGCGAGGGACGAAGCAATCTTTTAGTTGGTTTAAGACTATTGATTCCTGAATAGATTAATGGGTAAATTCATTCCCGCAATAGTAACATTTGAATTTGTGGCTCGTCAGAAAAGAAATTCCGAAAAAGCTGGTGGCACTGTCATCCCTGTAAATATGATTGGATCCACATTTCGGGCAGACAAAATCAAACTCAGGATCTTCAATGGTATGTTCTACTTCCAGCGAGTACTGCTCATTGTCTTTATAATCCTGAAGAATTTGCCGGGCTTTTTCCACATCTTCTTCAAATACCTGAAGCTGTATGCCACCTACCGCCTGTGACAGAAGCCAATCTGATTGAATAAGTTGCTCATTGGCAATAAAACTGTTAATCCCGTTTTCAGCCAGAATTTGTTTGTCCCTGTTAGCTTCAAGGGCAGTTTCGTAAAATTTAAAACGTACCAGTTCAGACATATTAAAATCTGCTTGACAGTTGAATTTTTGTAAAAATCTTTTTGGTATACAGCGGAAAATCAGCATTCTGAAGCCATCCGAAATACCCTAAATCTTTCTGGAATACCGCTTTCACGCCCTGTCCTTTATATTTTCCAAAGTTGAAGACCTCTTCCATTTTCTCATTATATCCGATAAATCCGGCAAGATCTGCATTCTTGTTATGGAATGTAAATTCACTTAACGGCGCTATTTCATTCGGAATATCATCATATTTTCCGACCTGGGCATCCAGAACTTCAAACGTTGCCATTACATCAGCTTCTGCAGAGTGTGCATTTTCCAGTGTTTTTCCACAGTAAAACTGATAAGCTGCTCCTAAGTTCCTGGGTTCCTTCTTATGGAAAATAGTCTGTGCATCCACCAGTCTGAATTTATTCAGATCAAAATCCATTCCTACTCTTAAAAGCTCTTCAGCCAGAAGCGGAACATCAAATCGGTTGGAATTGAAGCCTCCAAGATCACTTCCTGAAATCATTTCCATAATTTTAGCAGCAATATCCCTGAAAGTAGGAGCATCTTTTACATCTTCATCATAAATGCCATGGATCTCGCTGCATTCTTTAGGAATCGGCATTTCAGGATTGACGCGCCATGTTTTGCTTTCTCTGGAAGCATCCGGGTTTACTTTCAGGATACAGATCTCAACAATTCTGTCTTTTCCGATGTTGGTTCCTGTGGTTTCCAGGTCAAAAATACAAAGCGGTTTATGGAGTTTTAAATTCATGTCGGTGATTAATAATTTGAAGTGTGTTTTATTTTAATAATTTATTTTAACTGTCCCTGAAAAATGAGAGACACCAATATATAATAAATAACAAGCATCGGAATTCCTACTACCTGAAACAGGGCAAGAATAACAATTCCTCCTGCAAGTAATACTACTTTAGGGTAGTTGTCTTTTAATTGTTTTGATTTGAACTTCATCGCCATCATCTTGATCGGGCTGATCAGAAGCCATGAAGTAAGAAGGGTAAGCAGAATCAGCAGCAATTCATTTTCAAACAAATAGCTGAAATTTCCGGTTTCTTTAAAGGCATAATAAAGACCAAAAAGTAAAACAGTGTTTGTAGGTGTATTCAATCCTTTGAAATAATAGCGCTGCTCTTCATCAAGATTAAAGATGGCAAGTCTCAGACAGGAAAACACAGTAACGATGATCCCAATGTATTTGATCTCAAATGGAAAGTGAATCCCAAGAAGTTCTGCACCAAACGGTTCAAGCGCTTTATACATCGTAAGTCCCGGAATTACTCCAAAGCTTACCATATCCGCAAGGGAATCAAGCTGAAGGCCAAGATTGGAGTTTGATTTTAATGCTCTGGCTACAAAGCCGTCAAAAAAATCGAAAACCGAGGAGAGAATAAGGCAGATTGCCGTTGTCTGATAATCTCCTAATATTAGATGTATTGCACCTATACAGCCTGCAAATAAATTAGCCAGGGTTAAAGCATTGGCCAGATTATTTTTTATAAAATCCATAAACACAAAATTACAGTTTTTAAAAATTCTAACTCAAAATAATATGAACTAAAAAACGCATTAAAATGATTTTGATGTAAATTTGCCCCATGAAATTTTTAAAAGGATTTAGAAAACAGGAAGTTCTGGCATTGGTTTACCGGATTTTCCTGGCCTATGTTTTTTATCAGATTGCCAGACTTTTATTCTGGTATTTTAATAAAGATCTGATTAAGGTTGACTCTGTTTCAGAATATATAAAGCTGGCTTTCCATGGTACAGCTTTCGATACCACAGCGATTCTGTATGTCAATGCATTATTTATACTCCTTAGTTTATTGCCTTTGGTGATCAACACCAGGAAACCTTTTCAGAAAATTCTTTTCTGGCTGTATTTCATTACCAACGGGATTGCCTATGCGATGAATTTCGGGGATTTTATTTACTATAAATTTTCACAGGCAAGACTTACTTCAGCCGTATTTCAGGTAGCTGAGCACGAATCAAATGTTTCTAAGGTACTGATGATTTCTATCGGACAACATCCTTTCGTACTGATCTGGTATGTGATTCTGATGATCCTGTGGGTTTTCCTTTATAAAAGAGTAAAGGTAGAAGACATAAAACCTCTGAAGCTGCTGCCTTATTTCATCACCTCCATTATTACTTTGTGTATCACTGCTGTATTGGTTGTGGGAGGAATCAGAGGTGACTTTAAACACAGTACGAGACCTATTAATATGGTGGATGCGACCCGTTTTGTAACGAATCCGCTGCAGGGAAATATGGTGCTCAACAGTACATTCTCCTTTTTAAGGACTTTAAATACCAATAATTTCAAGGAAGTTCATTTTGTGAGCGAAAAAGATATAGAAGAGTATGTACAGCCTTATAAAGTATATGACAGAAAAGTAAAAAATCGTCCCAATATCGTTATTTTTATTGTAGAATCTTTCAGTAGAGAATATTCGGGCGCTTTCAATAAAGATAAAAATATCAAAGATTACGTTTCTTACACACCGTTCATGGACAGTCTGTCAACCCAGAGTCTTATTTTTCCGAATACTTTTGCAAACGGCAGACAGTCAATTCATGGGATGAGCAGCGTATTGGCGGGAATTCCGAGTCTTACGGATGCATTTACAGGATCACCTTATTCCAATCAGAAAATCCAGTCCATTGTTTCTGTATGTAATGACCTTGGCTATGACACTTCGTTCTATCATGGAGCGCCAAATGGTTCCATGGGATTCCTTGGTTTCGGAAATATCTTAGGATTTAAGCATTATTTCGGGAAAACAGAGTATAACCACGATGAAGATTTCGACGGGATGTGGGCGGTCTGGGATGAACCCTTCCTTCAGTATTTTGCAAAAAATGTAGGAAAGAAGCAGCCCTTTATGACTACTGTGTTTACGGCTTCATCTCATCACCCTTTTAAAATCCCTGAAAAATACAATGGAAAATTTAAAAAGGGAAAAATAGAAATGCATGAACCGATACAATATACGGATTATGCAATAAAGAAATATTTTGAAACAGCTAAAAAACAGCCTTGGTTCAATAATACAATCTTTGTTTTCACGGGAGATCATACCAACCAGGTGTATTATCCGGAATATGAAAAAGCGATGAACCGTTATGCCGTTCCATTGATTTTCTATTCTCCGAATCCTGAATACCAGCTTAAAGGAGTCAGCCAGGAAATTGCACAGCAGGCAGATATATATCCTACACTGGCAGACCTTATAGGATATAACAAGCCTATCAGAAGCTGGGGGAGAAGTCTGGTGAGCGATAAGAAATATCCTTTCATTGTTGTGAATTCTGACGGAAGTATGGAGCAGTTCATGATCGGAAATTATATTTATCGTTTTGACGGAAAAGAAATAGTAGGGGTATATGATAAATCTGATCTGGGCCTTGAAAAGAATCTGGTTAATGAGATTAAAAATCCGGAAGTAGAGCTGGGAAAGAAAACAGCAAAAGCCTGGTATCAGGATTATATGGACAGAGTGATTAACAGGAAACTGTATTAGGGCGAAATGGCAAAAAGGTAAAACCGTAAAATGGCGAAAACATCACAGGCTGATTGAAACTTAGCTTTTTCGCATTTTAGCGACTTTACGTTTTATATCCTCTTTATGCTTTGTATAATAAAAGTTTTTGTTTGTTGAAAATTAATTTATACATTTATCAATACGTAGATAAGAATATTGTATTACAATTAAAACTATAAGAAATATGAAAAAAATATTGTTAACGTTCGCACTTTCTTTATGTGGTGTGCTTACATTTGCACAGATAGAAGGTAAGTGGAAAACGATAGATGATGAAACCAAACAGGCAAAATCTATTGTTGAAGTGTATAAAAAATCTGATGGGAAATATTATGGAAAAGTTTCCCAGCTGTTAATAAAACCGGCTGATGCCAACTGTACACTTTGTAAAGATGACAGAAAAGGAAAACCGCTTTTAGGATTGGAAATCATAAGAGGACTGAAAAAAGACGGTGATGAGTTCACAGGAGGAACCATTACAGATCCTAAAACCGGAAAGACATACAAATGTACCATTACAAGAAGCGGTGACAAACTGAATGTAAGAGGTTACTTAGGATTGTCTTTACTAGGGAGAACCCAGGTTTGGGAAAAAGCTAATTAATTTAAGTTTAAAATAGAATTTACATGGCATTTCAGAAATAGAATGCCATTTTTTGTGGATAAAATTTTGAATAAATTCTTAGAAACCTTGAAAAACCACAAGAACAAAGCTGGTAGCAGGGAAATTCATTTTAAATCCAGTTAATATTATGACTTTACATTGAAATGAAAAGGCTTTTTATTATGTGTATAATAAAAAAACACTATTTTTGTAGTCTAAATTTTTCAAGAAAATATGGCAGAATATACTTTTCGTGAGGTAATTGCACAGGCAATGAGCGAGGAAATGCGTAAAGACGAATCCATCTACCTGATGGGGGAGGAAGTTGCAGAATATAACGGTGCATATAAGGCTTCAAAAGGAATGCTGGATGAATTTGGTCCGAAAAGAGTAATCGATACACCGATTGCAGAACTTGGATTTACAGGAATCTCTGTGGGAGCTGCAATGAACGGTAACAGACCCATCGTAGAATTTATGACATTCAATTTCTCATTGGTAGGAATTGATCAGATTATCAATAATGCAGCTAAAATCCGCCAGATGAGTGGTGGACAGTGGAATTGTCCAATCGTTTTCCGTGGACCTACTGCTTCTGCAGGACAATTAGGAGCTACTCACTCTCAGGCATTTGAAAATTGGTTCGCCAACTGCCCGGGACTTAAAGTGGTGGTACCTTCTAACCCATACGATGCAAAAGGATTATTGAAAACTGCAATTCAGGATAATGACCCTGTTATTTTCATGGAATCTGAGCAGATGTATGGAGATAAAATGGAAATTCCTGAAGAAGAATACTACTTACCAATAGGAAAAGCAGATATCAAGAGACAGGGTACAGATGTAACTTTGGTTTCCTTCGGAAAGATCATGAAGCTGGCTTTACAGGCTGCTGAAGATATGGCTAAAGAAGGAATTTCAGTAGAAGTTATTGACCTTAGAACTGTTCGTCCTCTTGATTTTGATACCATTTTGGAATCCGTGAAAAAAACAAACAGATTGGTTATTTTGGAAGAAGCGTGGCCATTTGGTTCAGTATCTTCAGAAATTACTTATATGGTACAGCAGAAAGCATTTGATTACCTGGATGCTCCAATCAAGAGAATTACTACTCCTGATGCACCTGCACCTTACTCTGCTGCATTATTTGCAGAATGGTTCCCTAAACTTGAAAAAGTAAAAGAGGAAATCAAAAAAGCGATGTACGTAAAATAGTTATAGAAAAAAACTTCCGAAAGGAAGTTTTTTCATTTATTATATTCATGAAGAAAAATTCTTGACGTCATAAAATTAGTATAAATTTGCGCCTTTAAAATAAATTAAGCTGATATGGCAGAAGTTACAGAAGATGGCTACCACTTCGACATAAAAAGACTTTCCTTTATTGGAGTTCTGGTGTCTCTGGGAATTGTTTTTGGAGATATTGGTACCTCTCCGCTTTACGTAATGAAAGCAATTGTGAATGCAAGATCCCAGGGGAGCAATATGCCTTTCAATGAATACATAGAAGGTGCTCTTTCCTGTATTATCTGGACTCTTACCCTGCAGACCACAATCAAATATGTGATCATTGCTTTGAGAGCAGATAACAAAGGTGAAGGAGGTATTCTTGCTTTGTTTTCACTGGTAAGAAACCTTAAAAAAGGATGGTTGTACCTCATTGCAATTATTGGTGCAGCCGCACTTATTGCAGACGGAGTCATTACCCCATCACTGACGGTAATGTCAGCTATTGAAGGTCTTGAAATTTATAATCCCCACACTCCCGTTGTTCCTATCACTATCGGAATTCTGATTGCCATTTTTGTGGTACAGCAATTCGGAACCAGCTTTATCGGGAAGTTTTTTGGTCCGGTGATGGTGGTTTGGTTCCTGGTATTAGGAGGTCTGGGAGTTATGCATTTGAGCGAAAATTTTGAAATTTTAAGATCTTTCAACCCTTACTATGCCTATAAGCTTATTGTTAATTCTCCGAGTGCAATTGTGATTCTTGGAGCTGTTTTCCTTTGTACAACCGGAGCAGAAGCATTGTATTCCGATTTAGGGCACTGTGGTGCTAAAAATATCAGAGTGAGCTGGGCATTTGTTAAGATCATGCTTATTCTGAACTATCTTGGACAGGGAGCATGGCTGCTGACTAATTATAATAAACCTGGATTCTCTGTGGTAAACCCGTTCTTTGGAATCATGCAGGAATGGATGATCATCCCGGGAGTAATCCTAGCAACAGCTGCTGCAATTATTGCCAGTCAGGCGTTGATTACAGGTTCTTTCACCATATTCTCTGAAGCGATGTCTCTTAACCTTTGGCCAAATCAGAAAATTGATTATCCTTCCGGAGTAAAAGGACAGATGTATATTCCGAGAATCAACTGGGGACTTCTTATCCTGTGTATCATTGTCGTTCTGCATTTCAAGGAATCAGGAAAAATGGAAGCTGCTTACGGACTTTCTATTACAGTAACAATGTTGATGACAACGGTTCTGCTGGTATTCTGGTTATTGAAGCACAGAGTAAGCAAGGTTTTAATCCTGTTTTTCGCATTGGTGTACATGGCTATCGAACTAGGTTTCTTCAGTGCCAATATCATCAAATTCATGGAAGGAGGATGGATTACCGTTGTATTGGCCGGCTCAATAGGAGTTTCTATGTATGCATGGTATAACGGACGACTGATCAAAACAAGATTTATCCAGTTTGTGAAAATTGAAAAATACGTGTCTATTCTTAAAGACATGAAGCTGGATGAAACCATTCCGAAATATGCTACCAATCTGGCTTACCTGAGCAGAGCAAAAAGAAATGATGAGGTGGAATCAAAAATTATTTATTCCATCATCAAAAAACAACCTAAAAGAGCAGATCATTACTTCATTCTGAGCATCGTAAATCAGGAAGATCCATACACTTTCAGATATACCGTAGATGAAATTCTTCCGGGAACAGTATATAAAATCAACTTCCTTTTAGGATTTAAAGTAGACCGAAGAATCAACGACTATTTTAATATGGTCCTGAAAGATTTAATGGCGGACGGAACCATTCCTTCAAGAAGCAGCCATCCATCTTTACGTGCTCATGACATACCACCGGATCTTAAATATGTGATCATAGATAACACCTATATCAACGATATCCTTTTAACTGTTAAACAGAAGATTACGCTTAACATTTATAACTTTGTGAAGTATATCGGAAGTGACGACTTTAAGGCTTGGGGAGTATCTTCGCATAATGTTGAAGTAGAATCTGCACCGATTACAGAACTTACAGTTTACGATAATAAGATCGAACAATCAGGATATTTCCGTCATAACTCGTAGCTACTTGTATTTAACCATACTATCTATTTAAATAAAATTCAATAAATTTGTAGATAATTTTTTTAATGGATACAATACAAAAAGAAAAAAATATAGCTTTGATCAAGGATGTTTTGAGAAACTACTTATTAGAAAAAGGGTTCAGAAACACACCTGAAAGATATACGATATTAGAAGAGATTTATAATATGGATCATCACTTTAATGTTGATGATCTGTATCTTCTGATGATGCAGAAAAAATATCATGTTTCCAAAGCAACGATTTACAATACGATCGAAATTTTCCTTGATGCAGGCTTAATCCGTAAGCATCAGTTCGGAGAAAAGACATTGACCTCTTCATCTTATGAAAAGTCTTATTTTGACAAACAGCATGACCACCTGGTGATCTACAAAAAAGACTCTGATAAAGAAATTGAAGAAATTATTGAATTCTGTGACCCGAGAATTCAAGGAATCAAAGAAGCCATTGAAGAAGCATTTGGCGTAAAAATTGATTCTCATTCGCTATATTTTTATGGCACTAAGAATGACTAATTAATGAGAATAGCACTTTTTCTGTTACTCTTTATTTCTACGCTAAGCTTTGCGCAGGATAAAAACCCTGTGAAGAGAGATCCCTATTTGCAGGCTCCTTCACCCACTCAGCCTAAGCAGGTGAGACCTGAAGATAAGGTAAAGATCATCCATGCGGACGAGATCAAGAAAAACCCTGAGAAATACGACGGGAATCAATATTTTACCGGCAATGTTCAGATTGAACATCAGGGCTCTATTCTTACAGCGGATGAAGTAGTTCTTTACAATGAAGAAAACTTCGTAAAAGCAATAGGAAATACAAGGCTTCAAAATACAGACGGTTCCGTAATTACAGCAGGAGAAATGGAATATGACGCCAACACCCAAAAAGGTGTTGCCAGAAAAAATGTGGTCCTTACCGATCCGAAGCAAACCATCAAAACAGATATTCTGTATTATGACAGGCTGGCTAATCAGGCTTATTTTAATACAGGAGGAACAATCTCAGACGGGCAGAACGTAACCTATGCCAAAGTAGGAACCTATTTTCTTAATACAAGGGTAGTAGATCTTACCGGAAATGTAAAAATCGAAACCCCTCAGTATATCATAGACGGACCCAATATCAAGCAGAATCAGAATACAAAGATTGCTGATTTCATCGGTCCGACAACCATTACCAGCAAAACGAATCCAAGAAACAGAATCTATACTGAAAAAGGTACTTATAAAATGGATACCAAGGAGGCTTATTTAACCAAAAACTCCAGGATATTTTATAACGAAAAAATCCTTACCGGTGATGATATGTACTATAACCAGATTTCAGGATTCGGTAAAGCAACGGGCAATGTAACCCTGGATGATCCTAAAGAAAAAAGATATATAAAAGGAGGATACGGAGAGATTTTCGAAAAGAAAGACTCTGCAATGATGACAAAAAGTCCCTATGCTGTAAAAGTAATGGAAAAAGATTCCATCTATTTTGCTGCGGAAAAAATCATTTCTTACCAAAGACCAGATTCTCTTGATATTAAAGTTAAGAAAAGCTACCTCAGAGCCTTTAAAAAGGCTCGTATTTATAAATCCAATGCCCAGGGGAGAGCAGACTCTATCGCTTTCAATGAAACGGACGGAATTATGCACATGTATACCAACCCTATTCTTTGGAGTGGTGAAAAACAGGTGACCGGTGACAAAGTAGAAGCTTATTTTAATACCCAGACAGAAGACATTGATTCTTTAAAAGTAATCGGAAATGCTTTTGCCATCAGTAAAGTAGATTCACTGAATTTAAAAGATGAATTCAACCAGGTGAAAGGTAAATTCATGACGGTATACTATGAAAAGAATGCGATTAAAGAAGCAAGAGTAGTTGGAAATGCCCAATCAATAGTATATGTGGATGATACCGATCAGGAAACCAAAAAGCCGGAAAGAATAGGAATTACGCTTTCTACCTGCGGAATTATCGGAGCATTATTTGAAGAAAGAGCATTACAGATTATTTCCTGCAGTATCGGAGCGGCTTCAGATACTTATCCAATGAGTATGATAGAACCTTCAAAAAGGAAATTTCCGGACTTTAACTGGAATACCAAAGACAGGATCAGAAAATGGCAGGATATCCTTGTAGACAGCCCTAACTACGAAGAAATACAATATACAGCCGATAACGAACTCTTCGATAAAGCTCAGAAAGCAATTGATGACGAAAAAGCGAAAGAAGAAGCTAAAAAGCCTAAGCGAACAAGAAAATAAATCAAAAGACCAGTAGTTGCTGGTCTTTTTTGTGGATTAATTTTAGCGTTTAATGAATCTTTTATAGCTTTGCTGAAATTTTTGGAGACAATGGAAATGCATAAAGACTTTTTTATATATCAGGCACAAACCACAAAATTTGCTGCAGGTTTTGAGGTAGAGAAAGCTGTAGGAAGCTATATTTATGGTACAGACGGAAAGAAATATCTTGACTTTGTGGCAGGAGTTTCTGCCAATACGCTGGGACATTCACATCCTAAAATTGTAGATGCCATTAAAGAGCAGACGGATAAATATCTTCACGTAATGGTGTATGGTGAATATGCACAGGAAAAGCCTGTAGCATTATGCAAATTGCTTGCTGAAGCTACTCCTGATCCTCTGGAGGTAACGTACCTTGTAAACAGCGGGGCAGAAGCTATTGACGGAAGTTTGAAGTTGGCAAAAAGATATACGGGAAGAGAAGAAATCGTTTCCTTTAAAAACTCTTATCACGGAAATACCCATGGCGCTTTAAGTGTTTCAGGAAATGAAACCCATAAAAGAGAATTTCGTCCTTTGCTGCCGATGGTGTCTTTTATTGAATTTAATAATGTAGAAGATCTTGATAAAATCACGGAGAAAACCGCATGTGTAATTCTGGAAACAATTCAGGGAGCAGCAGGATTTTTGGTTCCTTCTCAGGACTATATGATCAGATTAAAAAGAAGATGTGAAAAAGTAGGAGCGCTGTTGATTCTGGATGAAATACAACCCGGATTCGGAAGAACCGGAAAACTCTTCTCTTTTGAGCACTTTGGAATTGTTCCGGATATTCTCGTAATGGGAAAAGGAATGGGAGGAGGAGTTCCTGTAGGTGCTTTTATGAGTTCCAGAGAAATTATGGAAACGCTTTCCCATTCACCAAAGCTTGGGCATATCACTACTTTTGGTGGAAACCCGTTAATTGCAGCAGCAAGCTATGCAACTTTAAAAGAAGTTCTGGATAGCGGACTGATGAACGAAGTGGATAAAAAAGAAAAACTGTTCAGAGAACTTTTGGTTCATCCTAAAATCAAAAATATCAACGGTAAAGGCTTGATGCTGGCGGTAAATCTCGGGACTCCTGAATATACACTGGAAGTAGCTAAAAAATGTATGGAAAGAGGACTTATTGTTTTCTGGCAGTTATACAGAAATGAATATCTGAGAATTTCTCCGCCTCTTACATTATCTATGGACGAAATCCGGGAAGGATGCCAGATTATTCTAGACATACTGAATGAAAATTAAAGATAAAATCTCTCCTTTCCGGAGAGATTTTTTATGTTTTGCATGGCAGTTTTTAAGGCATGAAATCTGCCAAAATAAAGATGTAAAACCTCTGATAAATATCATGCTGATTCTATAAAAAAGTAATTGTTTTTTTGCGTAATAAAAAAATTAATTTATATATTGCGGGACGATAAAACAAAGATTATATGGCGAAACATAAAGTCCATTACGAATTTCCAATGCACTGTTTATCAGAGATTTTATATGAATATCTGGCGACTGCAGAGGGATTGTCTGAATGGTTTGCGGATGAGGTAACAGAGAAAGGCGATGATTTCTTTTTTAGCTGGGGCGGAGGACCTGCTGAGAAGGCCACTTTGATCAGATATAAGCCTGAAGGTTTCGTGCGTTTCAGATGGGAAGAAGATGAAGGAACTAAAAACTTCTTTGAAATGACTATCGTGATAGATGATATTACAGAAGATCTGTCTCTTAATATTACAGACTTCTGTGAAGATGGTGATGAAGACGAAAACGCAATGTATTGGGAAAATCTTATTGAAAACCTCAGAATAAAATTAGGTGCAGCATAATGCTGGACTTTATTAATTGATAAAACTGATGAACGATTTATCGTTCATTATTTTTTTGTAAATAAATCACATTAAAAATTGGAAAATCAATATTTTACATCAGACGAATTAAATGTAAAGAACAGAGCTTTTCTCTGGGGAGACTCAGTGAAGGTTTCTTTCTTTGTGAGAAATGGTGGATTGATCATGGACGAAGAATGCTATTTTTTCCTGATGGCTTCCATGAGAAAGATGAGAATGAATATTCCTTTAACTTACACGCTGGAGTTTTTCCAGACACTTTTTCAGAAAGATATTATTGAAGGTAAAGGAGTAGATAACGGAATTATCAATTTCCAGGTGTTCAGAAATAATGACGGATTGACATTGGCAAAATCTTCTGTTTCTTATTTTTACGAAGTAACCGAAATGGCTGATGTGCTGGCTGTACATCAAAGACCTCTGGAATTGGACCTGATCAAAGAAATTAACGTTAATAACAACCTTTTGAGCAATATCCGGGTTCACTGTCCGGAAAATATTTATGGAGCAATTTATGCCCAGGAAAACGATCTTGACGATGTGATTCTTCTGAACCCAAACAAAAGAATAGCACGTACCACAGCCGGAAATCTTCTTTTTTTAGAAGGTGATGTGATCAAAGTTCCAAAGCAGACTGAAGGGTCATACATTTCTCCTTTGATGGAAAATTTTGTTACTTTTTTGCATAAGAATAACCTTGCAGATATCCAGGAACACGAGATTATTGCATTTGAATCTCAGAAGGCTGAAGAAATTTTAATGATTTCTGATGAGAAAGGTATGTTTTCTGTAGGTAAGATAAGAAACAAGACTTTTGAAACTTCCCGCTTCTCAGAATTGATAGAAAGCTGGAAGAAAAGTTTTAATCAGTAAAAAATTGACAAACCCGGTAAACAACAAAGTTCCAGAAGTCCTTTACCGGGTTTTATTCTGAGTAAATCAGAAATTGTTTCCTTTTTATTTAATATTCGTTGATAATCTCAACAAATTTCTGTGCGATTTCTTTTTGCCCCTTTTCACTAGTAATATAATTCCTGTTATCAGAATTATTGATAAAACCAAGCTCAACCAATACAGCAGGTGCTTTGGTTTCTCTTAATATATGAAGATTTCGCTCTTCAATTTTGCGGGCATTGAATTTTTTGTAAATTTTTCCGGCCAGTTCCTTGGAAACATCAGAATTCTGAACGTATACTTCAAATCCGTTGTCAGTTCTTTCTTTTTGTGGCGAGCTGTTAACGTGAAGGGAAATAACCATTTCAGGGTTCAGTTTATTGATCTGATCTGTTCTCTCGGCAAGAGTAGGGAAACTATCGGAATCTCTGGTTAGAATAACTTCATATTTGTCCTGGCTTTCATTGATCTTCCGGATTTCTTTAGCAACACTTAATGCAATATTTTTTTCCAGAATTTCACCATAAGTAGCCCCAAAATCATTTCCGCCATGGCCGGCGTCGATGACAATGTATTTTTTATTGATAGGAGTAAATGATAAAAAAGCGGTAGAAAATATTGACAAAGCAAGTAATGTAATACCTTTCATATCAGTGATTTTAGTTTTTCAAAGAACGGAAAAACTTTCTTTAAAATTGGTTAAGAGAATCTTAAAGTTTGTTAATTATCAGGTTGATACGAAAAATATACAGTTTAGTTTAATGAAATGTCTTCAGGAGAGTTGGCCCAGAGAAGGAATTCTCCTCCAAGATTCTGCATGATAGATTTCCAGAGTGTCTGATCGTTGGGAAGTGTGTAATCAAGATTATAAACATCTACTACTGTCCACATTTTTCTTTGAACTTCCGTATCCAGTTGATTAGGCGACCATCCGGAATATCCCGAAAATATTTTGATATGCTCAATACTCAGTTCGCTGCTTAAAACTGCATTAATGATCCGCTCAATATCTTCTGTAAGGTAATACTCATCGGTAATATCTGTATAGATCTCAGTAACTCTTTTGCCTTTTACGATGAAAAATACCTTGTCGTTTTCTACAGGTCCTCCGTCATACACCTCAATTTTAAAGTCAAAAAAATCTTTGAATTTGCTACTCATCTGGCTGTTCTTTTTATTCAATATCAAACCAAATGCACCACTTTCATTGTGTTCAATAACCAATACTACCGATCTTGAAAAAATATCGCCGGAGATGTCAGGTGTCGAGATTAATATTTTACCTTTGTATGAGTGATTCATACTCAAATTTAATAAAAAATATTTATGGAAAACCTGCACGACAAAAGAAAAGTGTACGAGAAATCCCAACTTATTGAAAGTGAGATCAAACAAAATCCAATTGAACAGTTCAGAGACTGGTTTTTGGAGGCAAACGAGAGTCCGGCGATCTCAGAAGCTAATGCTATGGCGGTTTCTACAGTGGAAGAAGATGGGTGTCCAAGAACAAGAATGGTCCTTTTGAAAGCATATACTCATGAAGGATTTATTTTTTACACCAATTATAACAGCAGAAAAGGAAAAGCAATAGAAAACAATCATAAAGCATGCCTGCATTTTTTCTGGCCTAATCTTGAACGTCAGATTATTATCAAAGCAGATCTTGAGAAGGTAGCGGAGAATTTAAGCGATGGCTATTTTCATTCAAGACCAAAAGGAAGTCAGTTAGGAGCTGTTGTTTCGCCGCAAAGTCAGGTTATACCCAACAGAGAGTTTCTGGAAGATAAGTTAAAAGAATTGGAAAAAGAATTCGAAAACACTGAAGTTCCAAGGCCGGCCAATTGGGGCGGATATCTGGCCAGACCTTATGAAATTGAATTCTGGCAGGGAAGGCCCAACCGTCTTCATGACAGGATTATCTACCAGCTGGAAGATCTGGACTGGAAAATTTCAAGACTGGCGCCGTAATTGAAATCAGAGGTTAGAAACTAGAAACTAGAAACTAGAAACTAGAAGTTAGAAGTTAGAGGTAGCTGATGGAGATCTTTTAATAAAAAATTAGATATTCTTATATCAATAGAAGCGGGCTAAAGCCCGCTTATTTTTATAACCATGATGTACAGCTTTATCAAAACGTAATACTCTAAAGGTTTTGATATGGATAAGTGGAGATTGTGTCATTTTAAGTTTTGGCTGAAGCCATTGAAATAAATGTTTATTTAAACGGGCTAAAGCCCGTTCCTATTGAATTTTGTATTTTTCAATATTATCTGTTAAACAATATGATGAAATTTGTAAATGGATTATCAATAGAAGCGGGCTTTAGCCCGCTTATTATTTGTGCATAGCGGTAAGGCTTCAGCCAAAACTTAATAATCATAAACGCTTAAAAAAGCTCAACGGTTTAAATTCCTGACACCACTTATAGAAATAAAAAAGGCTGTTTCTTAGAAACAGCCTGAATTTTTTGTAATCTGAATGATTATTTTTTCTTAGCACCTGAAACTGCATTTGATAAATCAGCTCCAGCCTTGAATTTAGCAACTTTTTTAGCAGCGATCTTGATCGGTTTTTTAGTTGCAGGGTTAATACCTTGTCTTGCTGCTCTCTCAGCTACTGAGAAAGTACCGAAACCTACTAAAGAAACTTTTCCGTCTTTTTTCTTTAATGTAGTAGTTACGTTACCAATGAAAGATTCTAAAGCAGCTTTAGCTGCAACTTTAGTGATACCTGCATCTTTTGCGATTGCGTCGATTAATTCAGACTTGTTCATAATTTTTAATATTAAAGTTAGTTCGTAATTATAGCAAATATAATACTATTTTCTAATTGTGCAATTTTTTTATTAAAACTTGTGAAAATTTTTTACGTTTAAGTAAAATCAGTTAAAATATGATAATTCCACTTTTCACAGAAAATCTACGTTACAGGTTGCTAAAATCATGCCAAATGCTTATGTATATTGACTTTAGCAAAAAGTTAATATTATTTCCTCTATTTATTAAATCCTAAATTGTGTGTAAACAATTAATTTTTTTGACCATATGATTATTAAATTTACAAGCAATTTTCATATTTCTTGTGTTTTGTAAAATTAAACCCCTGTGTTTGTGGGAGTTTTTAAATGATAGTAAAGTCCTGTTTTATTAATTTTTATTAATAAATTTGCAACATGTTAATAGAAGTTTTCAAGTCTAAGATTCACAGGGTGAGAGTAACTGCCTCTGACCTTAATTATATAGGGAGTATTACGATAGATGAAGATCTTATAGAAGCTGCCGGTCTGGTAGTGGGAGAAAGGGTCTATATCGTGAATGTAAACAACGGAGAACGTTTTGATACTTATGTTATCAAAGGGAAAAGAAAATCTGGGGAAGTATGTCTGAACGGACCTGCTGCAAGAAAAGTACAGAAAGATGATATCATCATTATCATTGCCTATGCACAGATGACACCGGAAGAAGCAAAAGACTTCCAGCCGAAAATTGTTTTCCCGGATGAAAAAACAAACCTTCTTACGTAATACATGGAGAAAACATCAAAAAGTCCGGTAAAATCAATACTTACAATAGTAATATCGCTTGCTTTTGCAGGCTTTTTTTTATGGCTCGCCTTAAGAGGACTGGATTTTAAAGTCATTCAGAAATCACTGGCAAAAGCCAATTACCTATGGGTACTGTTTGCCTCCGTATTTGGACTGCTTGCTTATTGGTTCAGAGCTATTCGCTGGAACCTTATGCTGGAACCTATGGGACACCGCATATCGAATTCCAACGCACTTTGGTCCATATCATTCGGTTATCTGATGAATCTTACCATTCCGAGAAGCGGGGAAGTAGCAAGAGCTACAGCTTTATATGGAGTAGAAAAAGTACCTGTAGATAAATCTTTCGGAACTATTATTCTGGAAAGGGTGGTAGATCTGGTCTGTATGTTGGGATTCTTGATTCTGACAGTGATTTTTAAATTTAATGCGATTCTTTCTTTCTACCATTTTGTAATGGATAAAAAGGATGAGAAAGAGAAATTTGTTCCTAATTTTTTTGAAGAACAAATGATGAAATTAGGCGTAAGTGATTTTGATTCATTTTATTTATATGTTAAAATTGCTTTGGCGATATTGGCTTTAATTGCTTTAGCTCTTCTTTATAATTATAAAAAAGAACAACTTATCAATTTTGGAAAAGGAATTCTTCAAGGATTAACTTCTATTTTTAAGTTAAAAGAAAAGGGAAAATTTATCCTTTATACATTGGGAATCTGGATTTGCTACTATCTGGCCGCTTACCTTGTTTGTTTTGCGCTTCCTGAAACATCCGGATTTACCTTTGCAGACGGTTTCTTTATCATTGTAGTGGGAACTTTGGGAATGATAATCCCTGCAAGTGGAGGAATTGGAGCTTATAATCTTGCAATGAAATACGGTTTTATGGCACTTTTTATTTCAGTAGGGAAAAGCGCTGACTTCGGAGGTGAAATGGGGCTTACTTATTCCTTTATTTCTTTACCGCTGCAGATTGTTATTATGCTGGTAATGGGGCTTATTTCCATTCCTATGCTGGCAAAAGCAAGAAATGCTGCTGTTGCAGATAAAAGCTTTGAAAATTAAATTCAACATAGCTGTTTACATTATACAAGGTCCAATTTTTCAATTGGACTTTTTTATGCTCAATTTTCCCAACCTAAATAATTTCAATTTACTGTCTTTCAGTTTCCATAAAATATGAATGCTCATCTTCTCCTATAATTTTAAACCCCAGACTTGCATAGAGATGCTGAGCTTTATTGGTTTTTAATACACTTAATGATACGGTTTTCCCTGCTAGTGAAGCTTCCTCCAGAATGTCAGACAAGATCTTTTTTCCCAATCCTCTACCTTGTTGGGCGGGATCAATCTGTAGCTGAAGAACCTCAATGTTGGTAAAGGTTCTGTCTACTTTTAACAGTCCGATGGGATGATGGTCTAAAAGAATAATATGGGCCTTATCAAACTCATGAAGAACCCTTTGAAGAGTTGTTTTCCTGTCTGTAGAAAGCCCGGAAGCTTCATAATGAGGATTCATGGTTTTCATTCTGAGATTGAGAAGAAAATCAATGTCAGTTTCATCAGCTTTTTTGTAATGCAGGTCAGAAATCATAGTCAGAGATTAGTGTTTTATTTTAATGCAATTTTCAGTCCCATTTCTTCTTTCATATACAGCAGAACCTCAGCATTTCCTCTGGCATCATCTACCGGATTATGAGTATGCTCTGTTTTTCGGAGGTGTTTCCATTGGGCAAAAGTATCTTTTTCCAATCCACAATAGAGATCGGAAAGTCTCCTGGAAGAAAAGCCAAAAGGATTTCGTCCGGTAAAATGATGAAAATACCAGCAGATAAACATCCAGTCGAAACCATTATTATCACTGATAAAAATAGGTCTGCCTCTGGAATTTGTATTAATCCACTCTTCAAAGGCAAGCATTACTTTTTCAGGATCATCGAAATGCATCGTTTCTTCCCTGCTGAAGCCTGAAACTGCCAGGGACTCCGGATTGAATTGTTCAGAAATCGGTTTCAGTTTTCCATAGAAGGTAGTATCCAGTTCTTCATTGACGAGCACCGCACCGAAACAAATCATTGAAAAATCACCAGGAATCGGTCCGTCCGATTCTATATCAACCATGAAGTAGCTCATTGGAAATAGTTTTTACAAAAACGAAGATATTGAAATAAGTTGAAGGAGAGAATAGTAATGTAAGGTCAGGGGAGGAGCTGGAAGAAGGAAGCTACAAGTTACTATTGTATCGTAGTGAACTTCTGTATTTTTAATTTTAACTTTTGTTTTAAAAACATTTCAATCAAAAACTTCAGATATTTTACGTTTGACAAAAAACTTCCCTCTTCCTCTTCCAGTTTCCCCCAAGCCTACACTAGCTCAAAAAAGCTTCTTTTTCCAATTTTTATTTTTGTTCCAGGAATCAGCTCCAACTCTTCGCTGGAATCTGTTATTTTACTATTATTGATTTGAACTCCTCCGTTTTCAATTAATCTCCGTATAGCAGATTTGCTGAGGTCATTCTTTAGTTGATGACAAAGTTTCACAAGGGAAATTTTGTTGTCAATACTCAAAGAGTTGATAGGGATGGATTGGTATTCTTTTTCTTCAAAATTTTTATTCTGAAACTGAGTGATAAAAAACTGTTCCGCCTGGTTTGCTGCAGTGCTATTATGATATTGCGTAATAATGTTTTTTGCAATGATTTTTTTAATATTCATAGGATTTTCACCCTCTGCCATCCTGAACAGAAGCTCTGCTTTTTCTTGCGGGGAAAAATCAGTGGTCAGGTTGATAAATTCTTCAATCAAAGCATCTGGAATTGACATTGTTTTTCCAAACATTTCATTGGGTTCATCTGTAAGCCCGATAATATTGTTCAGGGATTTGCTCATTTTTTCTTTTCCGTCAAGACCTCTCAGCAATGGCATGCACATCACAATCTGAGCAGGCATCTGGTGGACTTCCTGAAGCTGCCTTCCCATTGTACAGTTAAAAAGCTGGTCTGTGCCGCCCATTTCAATGTCACACTCAATTTTTACGGAATCATAGCCCTGAAGAATAGGATATACCAGTTCATGCATGGCAATAGGCGTATTCTCAGTAAACCTTTTATTAAAATCATTACGGT
The DNA here is from genome assembly GCF_900636535.1 of Chryseobacterium gleum. Classification (NCBI taxonomy): domain Bacteria; kingdom Pseudomonadati; phylum Bacteroidota; class Flavobacteriia; order Flavobacteriales; family Weeksellaceae; genus Chryseobacterium; species Chryseobacterium gleum. The sequence continues at coordinate 2,537,722 of NZ_LR134289.1, read as the reverse complement.
GCATCAGCTGAGCTACCGTGACCTTTGAAAGCAGCTGGATGACATCTGAAAAATTAAGTGTATCCAGCCAGTCTGAATTGAACACAATCTTTGTTTTCCGAACATCAATAATTTTGGAAAGCTGATTGATATAAGTCTGTGCATTATGTTGTACCTCTTCTGCACTTAAGGGTTTTCTAGCTTTATTTTTTCCGCTAGGATCACCAATTCTTGCTGTAAAGCTTCCCACGACTATAATAATCTGATGTCCCAGATCCTGGAATTGCTTCAGTTTTTTCAATACGACCGCATGTCCCAGATGAAGATCGGGAGCGGTGGGATCAAATCCCAGTTTGACAGAAAGTTTTCTGTTTTCTTTTTTTGCCTGATTAAGCTTTTCTTCGAGACCGTTTTCCGGAAGGATGATGGCCGCATTTTCTTGTAATGAATGAATCATGTTGAATAGTTTTAAAATGAAAAGCCCGGACAGGTACTGTCCGGGCTCTATATATACGTAGATTATTTTATTGGATTACAGATATAGAAAGTCTTCCCGAACGGTAGTCCGGAGTGTAATATTCACTGAAGAATGGAAGACGTAATATACTGTTCAGATGTTTCATTGTGATGCCAATATACAGGATTTACCTGTGAAGCCAATATTTAAACCATTAAGACGCATTGCAGGGTTATAACAAGATTTGTTTTAAAAGAAAAACTTAACCATCCATCAATCTTAATGGCTTAAAATAATGGTTCAAAACAATTTTACTTGCGATTTCTGAAGCTAATTTCATGCCATAAATCCCTTTACAGCAAAATAGAAGATCAGAATGTACAAACTGTATTTTATTATTTTCTTCATTAGTTTGTATGAAGTTAATACAGCTGGGTTCATACTCTGTTTTTCGGTATATGTTTTCATAAGAAGTACTTTTAATAATGAATTAAATGTTTTGAATATAAATTTTTGATCTGCTCTTTCCAGATTTCCAGGTCTTCAGAACTTGCCCGGTCTGCCTTGTCGAAAAATAAATGTCTGATGATTTCCAGCCCGGAATAGATGAAAATGCCATGATCGGAAGTTAGTGTAAGCGCTTTATCCATCCCTGTCTTTTCATATTCTTCAGATGATTTCCCATGGGTATTGATAATCATTGTTGATTTCCCTTTCAGAAGTCCTTTCTGTACACCCTGGTCATAACGGTATGCAAAACCATAACTGAACACACGGTCTATATAGCCTTTCATCATAGCGGGAAGCCCTGTCCACCAGATGGGATAAATAAAAGTAATCTGTTCTGCCCACGAAATATGATCCTGTTCAGTTTTTACATCATCCGATGCTTTTCCCATACGTTGTCCCTGCATATCAGCCAGAGAAAGTACAGGATCAAAACCTATTTTATAAAGATCTCTCACAATAATCTCATGATGTTGGGATCGGAGGGTGTCAACTACTGTGTTTAAAAGATTGTGATTTAAACTGTTTTCATTGGGGTGTGCGTAAATGATCAAATGTCTCATTGTTTTGATGATTTAGATTAATGAGACAAAGGTATAGGAGTGAGCTTTTCAAAAATTGTAAGAAAACGAAACGGCCTATCCGGACTTTGGATTACAGATATCCTGCTGGAATTTCAGATACTGTGCAGGTGAAATGTTGATAAAATGTCTGAAATCATGGATGAGCTGGCTCTGATCATAATATCCACATTCATCAATGATGGTAAACCATTGGACTTTATTCTGTTTTCCGGTCTCCTGTTCAATGATTTTGATGGCTTTTAAAAAACGGTTATACCGGTTAATTTCCTTTAAGGAATATCCAAACTGTTCCTTCTGTTTTCGCTGGATGTTTCTCTCCGTTTGCCGGGTCTGTTCTGCAATGACTTTTATTGGATTTAAAAGATCATTCTCAAAACTGCTTAATAGTTTACCTGTAATGTCCTGATATTGAAGATAAGGTTTGCAGAATTCAAGAATGTGATCCACTTGTGCTGTGGTGGAATGTAATTCTTTCAGCTGATGCCACAGTTCAGTAAAGCAGTTTTCTTTCAGCAATTCGTCAGGATGTCTTACAGATTGTTCAATAGATGCTTTCCCAAAAAACCTGTAGAAAGCATCATCTTTAAAATTGGCCACTAAAATGGAGCAGCCGGCGGGAAGTGTATAATCAAAGGCTTGCCTCACAGGACCGAAAACCATACATTTATCAACACTTATACTTGTCTTTTCCAGGGTAGACATGGTGGCACTTTCTCCAAAACAGAATAAAAGAATCGTCTGGTAGGTGGGCAAAAGTGTTTTAGTGACCGGTCTTTCATCTGTGTTTTCAGCAAAATAAAAATGTGTGAATATATTTTCAAATTCTTCAGGAACTGAAATTCTGAACTCATTATATTCCGGTTGTAATTCCATTATTCAGAAAAATTAAAAAAGACTTTTTATCATTTTATAATTGGTCAAAGTTACTCCTTTAACATAGACCTCTTGTTCCTGAACCACCTGAAAACCAATTGTCTTAAAAAACGGTCTGGCTGTTTTGCTTACCTCTGCTGTCAGTTGTTTTTTATGCTGCCGGAGTGCTTCATTTTCAACCTCCTGGTAAAGAATTGATGCAATACCTTTTTGCTGCTCATCCTTGTGGACAAAAAGAAGATCGATATAATTTCCCTGATCAAGAGTACAAAAACCAGCTATCTTATTTTCGTTGAGAGCAATTACAACATACTGATCTCTGATCACTTTCCTCCATCTTTCCTCATTTTCAGCTCCGGATTTCCATGCTTCGAGCTGTTGAGGTGTATAATCTTTTCGGCACACTGCATCTATTGTGGCTGCAAAAAGCTGTAGCATTTCCGGAAGATCTGCTTCATTACCTTTTCGGATGATAATATTATGCTTATTGGATATATTGCTGTTCATAAAGCTTTTGCTGTTCTTTATTGAGTAGTGGATAAAAAAGATTCATCTGGAGAAGCGTATAATGCTGTATCGCTTCTTTAGGATTCAGCTTCAGGATAAGCCTGTTATGGGTAAGCCAGTTATCTGCAATGATAAAAATTTGCTCTGTAAGGCAGTCTACAATAAAGCGGGGAACATCTTTCTGAAAAATATGACTCTTCTGAAGATCTGAAAAAATCAGTTGAAACTCTTCTTTTCTGCTGAAATTGATGCCCTCGTACCTGGATTCTATTTCTGGAATCTGATTCAGGATATCTATAAAACTGATAAATATAAAGCGGTAGGCATAAAAAATTTCACAAGTGGAAAAGGTAAACTGATAAAGGTCTTCCAGGGTCTTATGTTCCTTCTCTTTCATATGGTTCAGAAGCTCATCCATTTTCAAAGTTAGCTCTGAAAAAAGAATTTTAATAATGTCTTCAGAATGCCTGAAATGATAATGCAGATTTCCCGCACTGATATTGAGCTCAGCTGCAATATGCCTGGTAGTAATATTATTATACCCCTTATCATTAAATAACTCCAGTGCTTTAGACAGAATCTTATCCTTGGTCTTCATAGTTCAAAGATAAGAATATACAGGTTGAAATAAATCATATTTTTAAAATTAGAACAAGTGTTCTAATATGGTATATTTGCAGTATCAATCATATCATCATGGAAGGAAAACAGAAATTCGATTACGAATCAGCGGAAAAGATCGAAACAGAAAAGAAAACGGATCCGCAGGAAGTGGTATCAAAAATCCTGCAGATCATCCTTGGAATTATTATGGCAGTGCTTCATATGTAATGAAAAAAAGAATTTCATATTGGTTTTTGCTGGGACTTGCAGCATGGGGTTTGATTATTTTTCTGAGGCGGGCAGGAATTTATATTCCTGTTATCAATGATTATTTTACAGATTGTATTACTGTTCCGATGTATTGTTATCTTATAGAATATCTGATGAATCCTCTTTTAGGTTATCATTGGAAACCTGACCTGAAATTTGTACTGACTTCAGTCCTTTATCTCTCATTTTTGTTTGAAGTGCTCTGTCCGGGGTTATCCGGAAATTTTACCGGAGATTTGTTTGATGTACTGGCTTATAGTGCCGGTGGAATGGTGTATTATTTTAGAAAGGTCAAGCCTTGGGAAACAGGATAAAATAAAGCTGGCAGCTTCTTTACGATGTGAAGCTGCCGGCGGTGCTATAGTTTTTATCCTGATTTGTAATAATTGATCAAGGTGAAGGTTTAGTTACTGCCGCCTGCCCGGTTTGATTCTTCAAATTTCACCTGCTTGGTAGCTCCTTTCACATTATTGTTTCCAAACTTGTAGGTAAGAGAAAGATGAACATTTCTGGTAATCCCTTTGTACTGAAAATCGATATTATAAGAAGGATAATACTCAATCCCTTTTTCACGGTTGGTGTTCAGAATGTCGTTAAGATACAGATTAACCAGCAGTTTTTTTTCCATAAATGCCAGTTTCATACCCGTATACAATGAAGAACTGTTGTAATAATATGAATTTCCAACCCTGTTAGGAAGACTGCCCCAAAGTCCCAGCATAAAAGTGACTGTTTTCTCTTTATTGAGGAAGAAACTGTTATCGATATTAAGATTGGCACTGTATCCTGCGGGAGCAGTCAAGATCGAAGGATCATATGATTTTGATTTTGTATAATATCCGTTTACAAATACCGTAGATTCCAGCCATTTCAGCTTGTTGTAGTTATAGCTGATATTGATACCTGCCTGATCTTCATTGTAAAAATTTTTAGCGACTGTGTATCTGTAATCACCATCTACCATTTGTACTCTGTCCCAGCTATCTTTATTATAATTGTAATATAAAGTGATATTGAGATTATTGTTCAGAACATATCCGAATTCAAAATTATCTGAAAACGTAGGTAAAAGGTAAGGATTACCGGTGCTGTATTCATACTCGGAAGTATAATATTTGAACGGATTCAGGTTACCGAAGTACGGACGTGAAATTCTGCGTGAATAGTTAAGAGAAAATGAATGATTCTCGTTCGGTTTATAACTGATGTAAGCAGTAGGGAAAAACTTTCCGTAATTGATCTTTGCGGAGGTATCGTCATTCATGGAAATCCCTTCCAATGTGGTATACTCATAGCGGAGACCGGCTTTTGCATCCCATTTTTCACTGATTTTAAAATTGGTAGAAAAGTAAACGGCATAATTTTCTTCATTATAAAAGAATGTATTGGTTCTGCCCAAGTTCAGGTCATACTGACCATTGTTGATATTGAAAAAATTAAATTCAGAATCATTTTTAATCTTAGTATATTTTATACCGGATTCTGTCTTGATTTTAGCGAATGTTTTTTCAAAATCAGCCTGTCCGGAATAAATGCGGTATTTGCTTATAGGATTGGCCATTGTAGAAATCGTTTCAGAAGTAATGGTATTGGAAAAATTTCTGGCATTGGAATTATTCAGCATCAGATTGGCAGTAATATTCAGTTTACCTCCTGCGCTGTCAAGTTTTGTTTCATAAAATGCCGTAGCGTTGTGAACATCCCTGCTGTTCCGGTTTCTGAAGTTGGAAAGAATATTCAGAAATCCTTCATCATTGGACCTTACAGCCTGGCTTTCTCCTTTTTCCAAAGGATTACTGTGCGAATAATTGTAATTGATTCCGATAAGATTTTTATCATTGATCTTGTATTCAACCTTTGCATTTCCCCCTTTATATTTGTAGTTATTGAGATTTTGAGTATCCCGGTTCCAGTAATCTTTATTGTTGCTGGCGGAAAGATAGTTATAGGTAGTATAATACCAGTAATTATCTCCTACGGAAAGATTGGTGCTCAGAGACAGCTTTTCTCCCTGATAATTAAAAGTAGCCCCACTTCTTGCTGATACTGTAGGTCTGCCCCAGAAATAGTTACCTGAAGTCTGAATAGATCCGTTCCAGCCCATATTGGTGTTCTTTTTAAGGATAATGTTGATCAGTCCGCTTTTTCCTTCAGCATCATATTTTGCAGGTGGCGTGGTGATAACTTCAATTTTAAGAATGTCATCGGAGCGCAGTGTTTTCAGGTAGTTGATCAGCTCCTGGCCATTAAGATTCAGCAGTCTGTCATTGATCATTACTGCCACATTACTTTTTCCGGCAATGCTTATAGCATCATCACTGGTTTTTACCATCGGTGTTTTGGCAAGTGCCTCTATCGCATCAATTCCCTGAGAGGCAACAGAGTTTTCAACATTAAAGACCAGACGGTCTACTTTTCTTTCGAATAATTTTTTCTTTGCAGTAACGGTAACCCCTTCTATTTTCTGTTCAGTGACAGGTGCTTCTTTGATTTGCAGATCTTTTCTGTGTGTTCCCTTTACCGTAATTTTTTCACTATTGGTTTTTACCCCGTCTTTTATGATTTCGAATAAATATTCTCCGTCTTCTTTCAATGGAATTTTAAACATCCCTTTATCGTCCGTGATGGCTGAAAACTTCACATCATTTTTGGTAATCAGGACTTCGGTTTCCAATGCTGGTTTATTGTCTTTGTCTGTAATAATTCCTTCAACACTCTGCGCAAAAAGAAAAGACGAAGAAATAAGACTTAAAAGAATGGTAATCTTCCGATTCATATTTTTTAGTTTATATACAAGACAATTGTTTTGTCTTTGATATTACATCGGGTGGTGAAGAATCTTTTTATTGCTGATGCATATTGAGACTTTATTTTGATATTTTTGTACCTGATTCAACAAAATATTTTATTTCCAATGTACGACAAGCTTCTACAAAATATCCGTTCAGGACGTGACTTTAGCCATGAAGAGACAGAAGCTGTCAAACACTATTTTGAGCCGATAGCATTTTCAAAAAATACTGTAATAGAAGAAGCCGGTACAGTTCCCCGGTACCTTTATTATATTGTGTCAGGATACCTGAGGATTTTTTTTACTGATCAGAATGGAAATGAAGTGACCACTCATATCAACTGCCCGCCGGGATTTTTTACTTCCTATCAGGATTTTATCAGCGGTACGGTTTCCGAAAACAATGTGGAATGTATCACAGATTCTGAGCTTCTCAGAATTTCAAAAGAAAATCTGGATGCTGTGATCAGTGAAAGCAAGGCAATGAAAGATTTCAGTATCTCTGTTTTTCAGCAGTCGATTGCCTATAATGAGAACCGTTCCAGAGAACTGTCAGTACTCAGTGCTGAGCAGCGTTACCTTAAGCTTATGAAAGATTATCCGGAAATTATTCAGAATGTTCCCGTACAATATATCGCTTCATTTTTAGGGATGAAGCCTGAAAGCCTCAGCAGGATCCGGAAAAAAATAATTAACTAACAAAAGTCAAGTGGTTCCGGTAAAGAGAAGGTGAACTTTGCAGCATTAAAATGAATGCAATGACAAAGAATCATGTAAGTCTTGTTTCCGGGGCAAACGGACATCTTGGAAATAATTTAGTCAGATTTTTATTGAAACAGGGGATTCCGGTACGGGCCGCCGTAAGGAATATCAACAACAGAAAACCTTTTGAAGGACTGAACTGTGAATTGGTACAGGCTGATATAACAGATAAAGCTTCTTTCGTAAAAGCTCTGCAGGGTGTGGAAACCTTTTATTCAGTAGGTGCTGCTTTTAAATTATGGGCTAAAGATCCTGAAAAGGAAATCTATGACGTCAATATGAGAGGTACCCGCAATACCATCGAAGCTGCTGCGGAAGCGGGGGTGAAAAGAATAGTGTATGTAAGTTCTATTGCTGCGCTTGATTATACAAACCTGCCTGCCAGAGAAAGTAATGGCTATAATCCGGACCGAAGGGATATGTACTATAATTCTAAAAATGACGGTGAAAAGCTGGCCTTTGATCTGGCTGCAAAAATGGGGATAGAGCTGGTTTCCGTAATGCCTTCTGCCATGATTGGAAGCGAAGCATTTTTACCGCTAAATGTTTCTTATGGAGTATTAAAGCTGATCCTGAACAAAAAAATTCCTGTAGATACCAAAATTACCCTGAACTGGATAGATGTAAAAGATGTTGCAGAAGGATGTTATCTGGCTGCTGAAAAAGGACGTTCCGGTGAACGTTATATTCTTGCCAATGAAAAATGTATGACCATTACCGACACTACAATTCTTGCCAACAGACTTTATCCTGAACTGAAACTGGAAATTCCGCGTTCCGTACCTAAGGGAATTTTGTTTGCTATTGCTGCCCTTATGGAATTTACAGCAAAGCTAAGTGGTAAACCGCCGGTGCTCACCCGGAAAGATATTGCCATGTTTTCAGGATTACAGCAGGATTTTGATATTTCTAAAGCAAGAAATGAGCTTGGATTTAATCCTAAAGGCCCTGAAAAGGCAGTGAAAGAAGCATTAGATTTTCTTATAAAAAATCTTGAATTGTTGAAAGAGGTTTGAAGAAGCCTCTTTTTTTATTGCTGTTCCAGTTTGATGATCGGACCTTTGTAAAAGCGGGTCAGATCATACAGGTCTGTAAAATGCTGCTGGAGATCCGGGATGACCTTACCGTCAAATTCCTTCACATTACATTGGTTTTCTGCAAGCAGGTACAAAGATTGATTATCCGGTTTAAGATACTCATAGAGGATATTATCCTGATGCTTTTCTTTATTGAGAATTTCTGTGAGAAAGATCCCATAGATCAGGAACTGGTTAAAATTGCTGGAATCCACAATATAATTCATGTCCTGCTTCAGGAGTTTTTCGTAATCAGAAAGGATTTTAAGAAAATTTTCGGCATGAACAGTTGTCGGAATTTCATAAAAAAGGTCTATACCATTGATGAAAAGCTGTGTTTTGGCTTCCTCATGATCTGAAGAATATACTTTGGTAAACCATTGGAAAATAAGCAGGAGTTCCTCCTGGGTGAGTTCTTCAACAGAATCCTTTATTTTTTCTTTAATTGTTTCAAGGGTGTTTCTTGCTTCAGGCTGAAGAAATTTAAGAATATTCTCTTCTTCACGGCTAAGCTTATTGTACAAATTAATTTTGGCAATAGTTGGATTGGTTTTGATGAAATAAAGTTCTTCCGCCATAGTTATTTACCAAATAGTCTTTAAAATGGTTATTTAAAGATACAAAATATGCCTCAATTTTATAAAAAAAATAATATGTACTGAATGGTACAGTTATTTTTACGTTTCAAGGGTACAATAAAATTTTTATTTGTGTCTTAAAAAATAGATAGACTTATCTATTTTTTGTTTAGATTTGTAAAAATTTCTCGATGAAAAAGGAAAAAGTGCGTGACAGAATTATCAGGGTTGCCTCAGATCTGTTTTATAAGCAAGGGTTTAATTCTACAGGAATCAACCAGATTATTGCAGAGGCTGATATTGCTATAGGCTCACTTTATAACCATTTTTCATCTAAGAATGATCTTCTGCAGGCGTATCTTATCAAACAGGAATCGGATTGGTTTGAAGGTTTTGAAAACAGTACATCCAAAATCTCAGATCCCAAAGAAAAACTTTTAACCCTGATTGATTACAGGAAAAAACTTCAGCAGACTTCAAAGTTTGCCGGATGCCATTTTATTAAGATTGTTTCTGAAATAGGAGAGGGCAATCCTTCCGTATCTGATTTTGCCCAAAAGCATAAAGAGAAGCAAAAGGATTTGATCACAGCTCTTGTAAGAGAATATGGAATGCAAAGACAGATTTCAGATCCTGATTTGTTGGCAGAAAACATTTTTTTATTAATAGAAGGAGCTGTTGTTACTTCCACAATCAGGAGACAAAATGATTCTTTTGATCAGGTGAAAAAAATTGTTAAGGGCTTATTACCTTAATTTTTTTGACTCTAAAAAAATAGATATATCTATATAAAAATGAAATGTAACTATTTGAAATTATTGGTAATATTATTAGGTCAGTTATTGACAATTATGGATATTTTTATCATTAACGTATCTATTCCATCTATACAAAGAGACCTGCGTGCCGGCAACGGGGAAATTCAGTTTATGATTGCAGCTTATCTCATCGGATTTGCCTCTTTTTTGATTACCGGCGGCAGATTGGGTGATGTATATGGGAGAAAGAAGATCTATATGATCGGATTAACAGCTTTTATGCTGAGTTCGGTGGCTTGCGGAATTTCCGTAGGGGCGGGCCAGCTGGTTGTTTCAAGATTTATTCAGGGGGTAAGCGCTGCCATGATGGCTCCCCAGGTACTTTCAATGATACAGGTATTGTTCTCTGATCATCAGGAGCGTACAAAAGCAATGGGGTGGTATGGTATTACCATTGGAGCAGGAACTATTCTGGGACAGTTCCTTGGCGGATATTTTTCCTCATTAACAATGATGGAAGAACCCTGGCGTCTTATCTTTCTGATGAATATTCCGGTATGCCTGCCAGCGATCTTTCTTAGTCTGAAAGTATTGAACGAATCTAAAACACCTGTGAAACAATCCTTTAATATGAGCGGTGTTGTAATGCTTTCTGCCGGATTGTTCTGTGCTGTCTATGCATTAACAATGTCTGAACATGCGGGAATTCAATTTAAAAATGTTTTATTGATGATGATTTCAGTAATTATTCTTTTGATTTTCATTAAAAATCAAAAGAAAAGAATCAGGAATGAACGCTCTTATCTGATTGATTTTGAATTGTTCCGGTATAAAAATTTCAACCTTGGAATCCTGGCCGTTTCATCATTTTTTATCATGCTGGATTCATACTTTTATATTCTTTCACTTTTTTTTCAGGACGGATTAAAAATAAATCCTTTAAAAGCAGGTGAAATCATTGTATTTCAAGGGTTGGGTTTTATTATTGCATCTGTCATTTCTGTAAAACTGATTTTAAGATATGGAAAAAAGGCCCTGGTTGCAGGACTGATGTTTATTATTGTTATTCTTATTTTTCAGCTATTCTTATTCAGAACGGAAACAAGTTTTCCACTTTTCTGTCTGTTATTGTTTCTTCATGGATTGGGAGTAGGTTCCATTATTCCTTCGCTGGCCAATATTGCGTTATCTGGCATGTCTGAAAAATTGATAGGAAATGCCTCAGGGGTGTATAATACCTTTCAGCAGATTGCTGCCATCATAGGAATTGTTGCTATTGGAAGTATCTTTTATTATTTTCTTGGAGAGCAACCTGCAATACAACATTATCAAAGAGCTTTTTCGATGACCTTGCTGATCAATATTTTATGTTTGATTCTGGTCATTGTTTCTGTATTTAAAGTTCCTGATCATGTTCTTCCGGAAATGGCTAAATGAAATTGACTTATTTAATAATTACAGAATGCTATAACATGATTATATAAAACAGATATTAATTACTGTATTTTTTTTGCATTTAATTTAACACCTGTTGAAATAATTACTAGGCGGTATTGATGATCTTTATCACTCACAAACTGATAGCCGTCTTCAGATTCCGGATTGTCAAAAAAAGTATTCGGTGATTCCGGATAAATTTTGGTTTTCTCTCCGTCTTTGTCAAGGATATACAGAAAATGATTTTCAAGAATAACTGTGAAAACCTGTGACAAATCAGCTTCAAGAGCAAATTTTCCGGTGTATTGTTTGAGAACTTCATCAGAGACTTCAATTGCTTTCCTGTTGATTTTTTGAGGAATACGATAAGGCTGATCATTCAAAAGCTTAATAATATCTTCAGTCACTTTCTGGAAAGGAATATCTGTGAAATTTGAGGTAAAAATGAAGGTGATTCCTGATTTTAAATCCTGATAATAATAAGCTCTGTAACCCGGTCTGCCGCCTGCCTGGATCAATTGGCTGTCTTTTCCGAACATTGTAAGCGCAAGATCTTTTCTGAGATTCTTTCCGGAAATAAGCTGTTGACTAAAACTATATAAATCATCAATCGTCGAAAAATAATTTCCGGTTTCAAAACGGTTGATGCTGGTATGGGAAACAGGAACAATTTTACCGTTTTCAGTTGAAAATCCATAAGCAAAATCAGACAATGATCGGGAAGAGTTAAACTCACCTGTGTTTTTCAGCTGGTATTTTTTGATGATCTCTTCCTGGATAAAATGCCAGTATCCTCTATCAGACAATTTGTCAATAAGATAGTGCAGGATAAAATATCCCACATTGGAATATAAGGTCTGAGTTCCAGGTTCGAACTGTAAAGATTCCTGTTTGGCCAGCTCTATTGTCTTTTCCAGGCTGAGGTGGTCATATTTCTCATAATCTTTAATTTCCCTTGGAAGACCGGACTGATGAAATAACAGATTTTCAATAGAAATTTTTTCTCCGTTTGGAAAATCAGGAATGTATTGATTAAGATGATCTGACAGTTTAAGTTTTCCTTGCTCAACCAGTTTAAGAATTCCATATTTTACAAATATTTTTGAAACTGAGGCAATAATAAATTTACTGTTCTTATTGACCTGTAATGCCTTGTCTTCATCAGAAATATTATAGGTCTTGTTAAGAAGAACTTTATTGTTTTTAGCGATTTTTACATTTCCGTTAAAATTTTTCAGATCTGTGAGTGCTATAAAGTAATGATCAAGCTCTTTGCTGTATTGTTGCGCAGAAAGTTTTACTGAAAATATAAGAATGAAGAAAAAGATCAAGAGCTTCATAATCTGTTATTTGTGATATTTGCAAATATACATTTTAATCGCTGATATTTTTTTTAAGGATATTTCCTTACACTCTTTCCAAATTATTTTTCAACAGAGATCAATAGCATCATAGGCCTGCGGAGTTCTTCCTTCATTTCCGGAATTTCTTTTATCATCTCTTGGCTGGGTTCAGGTTCTGTGACTTCTTTGATGGTGAAGCCATGTTTTAATAAAGTATTTAAATATGACGTTAAAGTGCGGTGGTATTTGATAACATTTTCTCCCAGAAAAGTAGTGTTTCTTTTTCCCTCCAGAAAATAGCGGTCCACAGGCCAGCTGATTTTTTCTCCGTTTTTATCATATATCCAGTCCTGGCCGCCTTCAGCTGTGAAAACAGGGTGTTCTACTGAGAAAACAAATGACCCGCCGGGAGTAAGCCATTGGTAAATATTATGGACCATACTATCGAATGATTCTACATAATGCAAAGTAAGTGAGCTGAGTATCACATCAAATTTTTCAGCAGGGTAGTCAACATCTTCAAGGGCTTTTCTTTCATATTGAATCCCTTCCAGATTGTTGATTTCTTTAGCTTTGGATAACATTCTTTCCGAAAGATCAATTCCAATGACGGATTTTGCTCCGTTTTCCATAGCATAACGGCAATGCCAACCGAAACCGCATCCAAGGTCGAGCACATTCTTCCCATGAAAATCAGGAAGCATATTTTTTAAAGTATGCCATTCTCCGGCTCCTTCCAGTCCGATTTGAGAGCGGAGCATCTTTTCATACTGGTCAAAAAATGACGGGTTGTCGTATTTATTTTCTTTCATAATAGCAGAGAATTTATCATTACAACATTTCTTACCGAAAATAAGAGCTATGTAAATTTACAACAATTATATCGGAATTCTGAGAGGCTCTGACTGAAAAGCAAAAGCTGAATGTCCCGCATCCAGCTTTATATCCTTGTTTTCCGATCTGGAACTTTTTAGTTCGTTTCCGTATACTTTTTGAAATTATCAAGAATTGCCTGCCAGCCTCCTTTCTGCATTTCTTCCGGATTTTGGTTTTCGGGATCGAAAGCTACATTCAGATGAGTTTGTCCGTTATTTTCTTTAAAATCGACATGAACCTCTCTTCCGTCAGGCATAGTATATGTAAAGTTTTTACCTTCATTTATTTCATTATAAACAGCTTCAAAATCGAAACCGAAACTTCCGTCTTTCGCTTCCATTCTGGCTGCATATTTTCCTCCGACTTTCATATCATTGGAAGCGAAAGGGCACTGCCATGAAGGATCTGCGAAATTCCACCGTGTGATATGCTCCGGATTGGTATAGTAATCCCATACTTTTTGTGCATCTGCATTGATGGTTGCAGAAACTGTGATTTTGTTGCTCATGTTTATTGATTTAATGTTAATAGTAATTCATCAAGTTTTTCAAGCGTTGCAATCATTCCCTGCTCCATGCCCATTTCGATAATGGTTTCCAGATCAGTTAAAGATTCATAGCTTACAATGGTTTCTACAAGAGTATTTTCATTTTTATCTGTGAAAGTTACTGTCCATTCTGCCTGTGGGAGACTGGTGTTGATCTCTCCTTTTTCATTGCAGAATGAATCGCTTGAAGTATATGAATCTATTGGGTTGATCTTATGGTAGCTTACCCAGCCCCAATATTCTGTTCCGTTAGGCTCCACCATGGCATAATGCCAATGTCCTCCTTCACGGAAATCCATTGATTTTGTTTTGGTGGTCAGTGGTTTCGGGGCAAACCAACGGTCAAGAAGTTCACTTTTTGTATAACAGTCCCAGACCATTTGTCTGTTGGCCATAAATTCACGTCTGATAGTGAGAGTGTTCTTTTCTTTGTCTGCAAGAAAATCGAACTGAAGATGATGTTTCATGATAGTATTTTTATAGTTTGTTTTTGATTTTATGTTGTCAAATTTTATTTCTGCTGGCTTTTCAATGTGGCCAGTAAAGTGTCAAGCTGTTCGAAGCGGCTTTCCCAAATCCTTCTGAACTGTTCCAGCCAATGATCTATTTCTTTCATTTTATCAATTTCCAACACGTAATAAATTTCTCTTCCCTGGTGATTTTGAGTTACCAGTTCGCACTCCGTCAGGATTTTCAGGTGTTTTGAAACAGCCTGTCTTGTGGTGTCAAAATGCTCTGCTATGGCATTCGGTGTCATGGCCTGTACTGCGATCAGCGCAATGATGGCCCGGCGTGTGGGATCAGCTATAGCCTGAAAAATATCTCTTCTCATAAACAATGATTTTTAAATGAAACCATATGGTTGCAAATATATGCGCAACTTTTCGGTTTCGCAAATTTTTTTTGAAAAAATTACTAATCAGTAGTTAAAAAAGATCAGATGAATTATTTAAGTGTTTTACAATCAGTTGTTTGATCGCCTTTAGATAGCTTATTTCTTGTTTTGCTTCATGGCTTTAATTAATTTTTCATTCCGTTTATCTGCTCTTTCATTTTGTAAAGAAAGTGCAGCCCAAATGGCAGCGGGGAGCCAGCCGATCAGGGTGATCTGTAAAATCAGACAAATAATCCCAGTGAAAATTTTTCCACGGACAATAAAGGATAAGAAGGGAAGTAAGATAGCCAGTAACATGATTTGAGTTTTAATTAAACTGATTTTTAACGCGATTGAGGATCAAAATAGGCTTTAAAAGTAAGAGGATCTTCCGTTTTATCCTCGGCTTCTTCAAGGTATTCCAGATACTCTTCCTGATGTTTTCCCATATAAACAAGCACAATGGAAAGGTTGATAAACAGGTTTTTGTCTTGAGAACCCAGACTTAATGCCGTCTTTAAGTACTCCAGAGCTTTTTCATTCTCACCCATATCAGAATAAACAGCACCCATATTGATTAAAGCTGAAGTATTTTCAGGCTCAATAAGAAGAATTTCTTCCAGCTCTCTGACCAGCAGATCGTTCAAAGCATCCCATTGATCTTCATTTTCCCATCTTTTAGCCTGAAGTTTTTTTACGTTTTCTAATCTTAGTGTTATACTGCTCATTATTTAAAATTACAAATAGCTATTTGTTGTGTCTTGTTAAGATATTATACAAAGCAACTAATTTACAAATTTCCATCTGATAGCATCATTGTCAACAAAAAAAGAACAGCGATTGCTGTTCTTTTGTACTTTATTATTTTTGATTTACTGAATCAGTTCTTCCAATGTTTTATCCGTTTTCATCAGCTCACCCTGTGGGATCTGATGATGAAGATAAGTGAAAAGCAAATTGGTTACCCAATTGTTTTCAATCTGATGGACAGAGTATGAGCATATTAAACCAAAATCATCAGAAATATAAGCCGGAAGGTCAGAGGAACCTGTAGTTTTGAAGACAGATACAAAAATTTCCTTTCTGATATCACTGATTCTGTCTTCAACCTCCTCATTAGCAACCTTCTCTTCAACAGTGTGATAGGCTTTCATCCATGCATCAGAAAATGCTGCCGAATCCCTGTTATCAAGAATCTCATCAATCTTTTCGGGAGTAATACCGGTAAGTGCCGTTTTCAAAGCATCATTAAAAATGGCTTCCAGCTTATTGATTTTTTCTGTCATAATTTGAATTTATTTTCTATCCGAACGCTCTTTTCAATAAACTTTCCACTTTTGGCTCACTGCCTCTGAAGGCTTTATATAATTCCATCGGATCTTTGGTTCCTCCTGAAGAAAGCAAGACTTTATATTTCGCTGCAATCTCAGGATTGAAAATTCCATTTTCTTTAAAATACTGGAAAGCATCGGCATCCAGAACTTCCGCCCATTTATAGGAATAATATCCTGCAGAATATCCTCCCTGGAAAATGTGTGAAAAACTCGGACTCATAGCTGTTTCTGAATTGGAAGGATAAAGACTTGTTGCTTTTGTGTATTTATCTTCAAACTCTTTTACACTTTCATTTTCCAATTCTTTAACTTTTGTATGGTAGTTCATATCCAGAAGTCCGAAACCTAGTTGTCTTAAAGTCTGATAACCCTCCATAAAGTTTTTGGATTGCTCGATTTTTTCAATTTTTTCGTCAGGAAGAACTTCTCCTGTTTTATAATGTTTTGCAAAAGTTTTCAGGAACTCAGGCTCATAGCAGAAGTTCTCAAGAAACTGAGACGGAAGTTCCACAAAATCCCATTTTACTGAAGTACCTGACAGGGTAGGATATTGGGTATCTGCCATCATTCCGTGAAGTGCGTGCCCGAATTCGTGGAATAAAGTAGTCACTTCCTGGAAGGTCAGTAAACTAGGAGTATCTTTTGTCGGTTTACTAAAGTTGCAGACAATTGAGATGTGCGGACGTGAGTTTTCACCGTTTTGCTTATACTGATTTTTATAGCTGGTCATCCATGCACCGGCTCTTTTCCCTTTTCTCGGGAAATAATCAACGTATAACAAGGATTTATAAGTTCCGTTTTCTTTTACTTCATATACTTTTACATCTTCATGGTATTTCGGGATATCATTTCTCTCTTCAAAAGTAAGCCCGAATAATTTACCTGCCAGTCCGAATACAGCATCCTGTACCTGGTTTAACGGGAAATAAGGTTTCAGTTCCTCATCATTAAGATCAAATTTTGCCTTACGAAGTTTTTCAGCATAATAGGCGTGATCGTAGCTTTGCATCTCCTCAATTCCGTCGGCTTTGGCTAAAGATTTCAATTCTTCAATTTCTTTATCCGCATAGGGCTTTGCTTTGGTTAAAAGCTCATTTAAAAAATCAAAAACTTTTACCGGAGATTTTGCCATTCTTTCTTCCAGAACGAAATCAGCATAGTTTTCATATCCTAAAAGCTCAGCTTTCTGCTGTTTCAGATGAAGAAGTTCTTTAATCAGATTCTGATTGTCAAATTCTCCACCATCGAAGGATTTTTTACCATTCGCAAGTGCCAGTTCCTTTCTAAGTTCACGGTTTTCTGCATAAGTCATGAACGGGATATAACTCGGGTACTGTAAAGTTACCACCCAACCTTCAAGATTTCTTTCCTTCGCTTCCTCAGCATATTGATCAATAATGGCTTCCGGAATTCCTGCAAGATCCTCTTTATGGGAGATATGTTTAAAATAAGCATTCGTTGAAGCCAGTACATTCTGCCCAAACTGTAAAGACTTTAAAGAAAGATCCATGCTGATTTTCTTTAATTTTTCTTTGTCTTCTTCATTCAGTAAAGCTCCGCTTCTTACAAAACCTTTGTAGGTTTCATTCAAAAGCATTTCCTGCTCTTCATTGAGATTATATTTTTCCTTTTCATCGTATACCTTTTTGATTTTGTTGAAAAGGGCTTCATTCTGAGATATTTTTGAAGAATATTCGGTTAAGATCGGCGAAACTTCCTGAGCGATCTGTTGGATTTCGTCACTGGTTTCCGCTGAATTTAAGTTGAAAAAAATATTTGAAACCACATCCAGCTGTTCCCCGGAATAAGCTAATGCTTCAATAACATTTTCAAAAGTGGGTGCTTCAGGATTGTTGACAATAGCATCAATTTCTGCTTCAGATTTTTGAATCAGTTCTTTAAATGCAGGAAGATAATCTTCATTTTTAATGTCACTGAACGGTGCCGAATGGTATGGAGTGTTAAATTTTTCTGTTAAAATATTCATTTTTCGATTTTTATTATAAGTAAATGTAATGATTCGCCGGGAATCACAGCTGAAATGCTCAAAAATAATGCCTTACTGGCAAGTTATGACAAAAATACCTTATCTTTAATTAATCTTGTCATATGGAAAGAAGGAGTGATGTGGGAATATTTAATTTTGGGAACAGATTAAAATCATCATTAAATAATATAACCTTAAATATATAGACTATGAAAACACTCTTAAAAATTATTGGTATCATCATCGTGCTGGTTCTTATATATGCTGTAATTGCTGTGCTTGCTTTCAGTAAAGATTATCACTATGAAAAATCTGTTGTTATCAACGCTCCGCAGGATAAAGTATGGCCTTATGTAGGCACATTAAAAGGATACAATCAGTGGGATCCTTTTTCCAAAGCTGATAAAAACATTGTTATTACCTACTCAGGAAATGGTGATAAAGTAGGCGATTCCTATCATTGGAAAGGAGATAAAAATGTAGGAGAAGGAGAGCAGGCTATCACTGAGCTGGTTCCCAACCAGAAAATGGCTACAAAACTTCATTTTATAAAACCTTTTGAAGGAGATATGAAGGCCAATTTCGTAATGGTTCCTGAAGGAAATGGCACCAAAGTAACATGGATGATTGATAATGAGCTGACTCCTATGATGAAGATCATGAAACCGCTGATGAATGGTAATATGGACAAAATGTTTAGCCAGGGACTTGGAGATCTGAAAAAACTTGCAGAAAAATAAAATGAAAGCCTTGTAAAATCTACAGGGCTTTTTTTTATTATAAATCTTTTTACTGATTCGATTGAGAAGAAGAGTTATTTTATGCCATGTCATTGAAAATTATTTTAAAAATATTATCTTTATATAAAGAATCGATTGTATGGAGAAGATTGTATTTGAAAAAAGTGATATCAGAGACTTTGTGAAAATGACTATCGCAGAGAAAATAGAAAAGCTTAAAAACTTTATCGAATTTACCCTGGAAGCAAGCCGTGACATCAAAAAAACTCCTAAATATGACAGTATGAGAGAAGAAATGCAGGAGGAGATCTACCAGATGCAGCGACAGCTGGGCGCTTTGAATGATCTTAAAAGAAATATGGCAAAAGTACTGAATACAGCTACCCAAAGAGTTCAGCTTGGTTCGTTGGTGATCACCAATAAGGCCCGGTTCTATATTTCCGTATCATTGGGAGAGTTCTTTTTTGAAGGCGACAGATTCTACGCCATTTCTCCGGAAAGCCCGATGGCTAAAAAGATGATAGGAATGAAACCAGGTGATGAGTTTACCCTCAATAAAATCCATCAGAAGATTATAGAAGTGCTGTAATGTGAATGGTGGATTTTCCTTGTAAACAGATAGCTATAATTCTGATAAGCACGGCTTCATCTTTTATTCTCATTTAATATAATAGTTGTTTTAAATACAGCAGATTGAATTCCATGTTGTAAATTTGCAGGTATGAGTAAAGCAACCATTTTAAAAGAAATTATAGAGGAGAGGAGAAGTATTTTCCCGAAAGATTATACTGACAAAGAAATTCCACAGGAAGTTTTAGAGGAAATTTTGCACGCGGCAACATTGGCTCCGAACCATAAACGTACCAAGCCATGGCGTTTTAAAATATTCAAAGGCGAAGAAAAAGCTAAGCTGGCTGCAGAAATGCAGGCAATCTATAAAGCAACCCAACCTGAACAGCTTTTCCTGGAAAAAAAATACAATGACATTGGTTTCAAAATCAATAAAGCTGATGTAGTGGTTTCCATTATTGTTAATTTCAGCGGAATGGTTCCTGAATGGGAAGAAATAGCAGCTACCTCAATGGCTGTTCAGAACATGTATCTTACCTGTACCGCCAACAATATCGGGTGCTACTGGAGCTCTCCCAAAATTGTAGATCACTTGAAAGACTCTCTTACTATCGAAGAAAACCAGAAGTGTCTGGGACTTTTCTATTTGGGTAGTTTGTCTTAAAATAGCCCTGATCGAGCGGCATGTCTGAGCTCTTTTTCTTGTAAAGAAAAAAGCGAGCAGCGAGAGCAGGTTCCCGGCTCCTGAGAAAAAATAATCAGAAATTCTAAAACTTTTTGTCCGGAGCTTTTTACTTCAAACTTTTTTACTATCTTTGCACTCTTAAATATTTAACTGGGACGAGTTCCCATAAAATTCAAACATTATGTCAGTAAAAATCAGATTACAAAGACACGGTAAAAAAGGAAAGCCTTTTTTCCACATCGTGGTTGCAGATTCTAGAGCTAGAAGAGATGGTAGATTCATCGAGAAACTAGGAACTTACAACCCAATTACTAATCCAGCAACTATCGAATTGAACGTTGATTCTGCTGTAAAGTGGTTAAACAACGGTGCTCAGCCTACTGATACTGCTAGAGCTATTCTATCTTACAAAGGTGCTCTTTACAAAAAACACTTACAAGGTGGTGTAGCTAAAGGTGCTTTTGACGAAGCTGAAGCTGAAAAAAGATTCAATGCTTGGGTAGAAGCTAAAGATGCTAAAGTACAAGGTAAAGTAGAAGGTTTAGCTACAGCTAAAGCTGATGCTAAGAAAGCTGCTTTAGATGCTGAAGTAAAAGTAAACGAAGCTAGAATCGCTGCTGCTGCACAAGCTGAAGCTGATGCTAAAGCTGCTGAAGAAGCTGCAAACGCACCTGCTGAAGAAGTTGCTGAAGCTACAGAAGGAGAAGCTCCTGCTGCTGAAACTGAAGAAAACACTGAAGCTTAAGAACAAACCCTGTTATGCGTAAAGAAGATTGCTATTTTTTAGGAAAAATCACACGCAGACATGGACTTGCGGGTAACGTAATCCTTAAACTGGATACCGATCAACCCGAGCTTTACAATAAATTGGAATCAATATTCGTTGAAATCAACGGATTATTGGTTCCATTTTTTATTGAAAAAACATCATGGAGCAAGCTTGATGCTCTGAATATTGCATTCAAAAACTCTTCTGAAGCACTGGTAGATCAGGTTTTAGGTAAAAGCGTTTACCTTCCTCTTTCCACATTGCCTAAACTTTCAGGAAAACAATTCTATTACCACGAGATTATCGGATTTGAAATTTTTGATCAGGATGATCATAACTGTGGAGTGATCAGATCCGTAAACGATCAGACGGCACAGGTGTATTTCATTACAAATCTGGACGGAAAAGAAGTGGTGATTCCTATGATCAAAGACTGGATTCTTGAAGTTGACAGAGAAGAAAGAACCATCAAAATGGAACTTCCTGAAGGTCTTATTGATGTTTTTCTGATTCCTTCGAAGAAAGACGAATAGTTTTGCAATAAGCAATTACTATTCTTACTCATTTTTCCACATTACTCATTACTAATTTTTAAGGCGGGTAAAAGATATTCCTGTACTATTTTATCGGCTTGCTGATGAGCATAAGGTTTGTTATATGCCCTGGCTGTAATCACAATCACAACTGGAATCCCAGTAAACATAATGATTTTATTTCCTCCGTTTCCACTGGATTGAAATGCTTCAAAGCTTCTATTTCCGGCAGTGTAAACTTTTCTCCAGAATAAATATCCGTAGCCTTCAAAATCAGAATGATCTGTAAAATAATTGGTGAACGATTTCTTTACCCAATCTTTATCTAAAATAGTTTTTCCATTCCAGACCCCGTTATTTTTATACAGCTGTCCGAATTTTGCAAAATCGAGAGCTCTCATGCGTAATCCTCCTGCCAGTGAAGGCTTTTGCTGTGGAGTGAATTGCCATTGATAACGGGTGATTCCAAGAGGCTGAAACAACTTTTTGTCTGCATAATTTTTTAAACCTTCAGGAACTGTTTTATCCAGAATATCTCCGGTTACTACAACGCCTGCTGTGAAATAACTCCATTTTTGCCCTATTTCATTCCCGGACATTGGCAGATCCAATGCAAACTTTACCCAGTTATCCGTCGGATACATATTTTCTTCATTGCCGGGAGATTCGGAATCATCATCATTTCCTTCAAAACCGGAGCTCATTGTCAGTAAGCTTTTTATAGTGACATTGTCTTTTTGAACAGAGTAATTTTTAAATTGTTTTAAGTCATAAAACTCTTTTAAATACTGGTTTTCGCTCTTTAAATACCGTTCTTTGACCGCAATTCCCGTTAAAGCTGAAGAAAAAGATTTGCCTACTGATCTTGTATCCTGCAGAGAATCTCTCCCTGAACCGTTAAAATATTCTTCCAGAAGTAGTTTTCCATCTTTTATGATTACAATTCCTGTCAGATCTTTAAATCTGTTTTCGGCAATTTTCCTATTCAGAGCTCTGATGATTTCAGTATTAATTTTTTCTTTGGAAATCTTCCAGCCGCTGTTGGGCAGAACAGGTTGAAGAGCGATCTGTTTTTCCGGAATGTTTTGGGAAGGAACAGTAAGGTTGATCTGTCCTTCTGCAATGACAGGTCCTGTTTTGATGTTGCTCACTTTCAGATAAGGACGGATTTCAATTTTTAAAATGTGATTTCCTGCAGTCAGCGCATCAATTCCGTCATGAGCCATGTAAAAACGCATCCATAAATATCTTCCCCATGAGTCTTCATTCTTACTGCTGAGAAGAGGAATCTGTAATGCTGTTTTGAACTTTTTATTTTCCGGGGTACCAGCTCCAGTGTTAAGATTTTCTGTGTAGATCAGTTTTCCGTCAACATAGAATGAAAACTGGTAATTGCCATTTTTCAACAACTCATCTACAGTCAAGCTGGGTTCAAGCTGACGAAGATAATTAACAAGTGAATTGTCGAAAAAAGCGTAGATACCCAGATCCCCATTTTCCTGAAATAGGGAGGAAGTAAGAATATACGGATCTTTAAGGTTTTCCAGGGAGATAGTTTTATTGAGAAAAATAATTTTTCCGGAATATTTTTTCTGGAGGAGATTTTCAATTTTTTCAGGATTGACAATATTGCTGTTTTGCCCTTGGTAAAGACAAAATATAAAATTAAAGATCAATAATAGAAATGGTTTCATCTCAAAGAAGTATTTAAACAAAAATAGTAAACTTCTTCAGGGTAAAATAGAATGAAATTAACATTACTGCTTACAAATCAAACCTTTAATTGAAAAGTTTTCTGAATTCTCCCGGTGACTGATTTGTTTTTTGTTTGAAAAGTTTGCTGAAAGACTGCGGATGTTCAAATCCCAGCTCATAAGCAATTTCACTTACAGACAGACTCGTTGTGCTCAAACGTTCTTTAGCCAGATCAATCAATTTATTCTGAATATGCTGCTGTGTGTTTTGCTGCGTATGCAGACGGAGCAAAGTTCCCAGATAGTTGGGTGAAATATTCATTTGCTCGGCAATACATTTCACCGATGGAATCCCGTTTTCAAGAAGATTGCCGTTTTCAAAATATCGGGAAAGAATATCTTCAAACTTATGCAGCAGCTCATGGCTTGATTTCTTTCGGGTAAAAAACTGCCTTTCATAAAAGCGGTCTGAATAAATCAATAACAATTCAATCTGGGCAATAATCAGATCCTGCGTGAATTTATCGATATTGGCCATGTATTCCCTTTCGATATTTTTAAGGATATCAACAATCACTTTCTCCTCTTTATCAGAAAGAAAGAGAGCTTCCTTCACCTGATAACTGAAAAAATCATAGGATTTTATTTTCTTGGTCAATGAGGTATTCCACAGAAAATCAGGATGAATTAACAGTAAAAAGCCCGTTGGTTCCACTTCAACATCAGGATCAATCTCCAGACTTAAATACTGTTGAGGGGAAACAAAGCACAATACTCCTGAATCAAAATCGTATTGCTGCTGTCCATAATTGAATTTTGGACTGACATTTTTTTTCAGACCGATAGAGTAAAAATTCTGAATCCAGCTCAATTCTTCATTTTCTACAACATAGCGGACCTTGCTGTAATCTATCAGGCTGATCAGCGGGTGATCAGGATTCGGAAGACCACAGAAAGCATGAAAATCTGAAATGGTATTAAAACGAACGGGCTGTTTCATAATAGCTAATTTAGTTGTTTTTGTAAAAAGTTTAATGAAAGACTTCGGCTCTGCTTAATCAAAACAGAGCCGAAGAATATCATAGTAAAGCTAGATCGCAGTTGAAACTGTCAGGTTTTCCCATTTTTCAGCATCTTTCTTTAAAATATCAATCTTGTTGTTCAGAAACTCCATGGTTCCTACTCCTAATAATAAATGTACAGGAGGATTTTTCTCTTTGCTGATCTGGATCAGAACATCGGCAGCTTTTACCGGATCATTCGGCTGGTTGCCATTGATTTCATTAAGGTGGGCCTGTTCAGAACTTCTTGCTGCTTCATAGGCCTGAATCGGACTTGAAGGGGTTTTCACAGAGTCTTTATTCAAGAAATCGGTACGGAAATAGCCGGGATAAACAACGGTAGCATGAACTCCGAAGTCTTTTACCTCTTCCGCCAGCGCTTCTGTAAAACCGGCAACGGCGAATTTTGTAGAGCAGTAGATTCCCCAGCCCGGAAAATTTCCTGAATAACCGCCGACCGATGAAATATTGAAGATATTTCCTGATCTTTGCTCACGAAGATAAGGCATCGCATTTCTGATCACATTTAATGTTCCGAAAACATTCACAGCATAATTTTCTCTGGCTTCCTCGTCGGTAAGCTCCTCAAGAGTTCCAATCTGTCCGTAACCTGCATTGTTGACCACTACATCAAGTCTTCCGAAATGATCAACTGTTTTTTTAATAGCAGATCTGATATCATTGTTATCTGTAATATTGACGCTGAGAGGAAGGAAATTTTCTGAAGTTTCTCCGATTGAAGAGACCAGGGATTCAACGGTACGGCTGGTTGCAGCAACCTGAAACCCTTCGGATAATAATTTCTTTACCAACTCGAATCCTAAGCCTTTTGAAGCTCCTGTCACGAACCATACTTTTTTTGTTTCCATTGTAAATATTTTTTTGTTTAAATGATGGTACAAAGATGGAAAGTCAGAAAGAGGAAAATGTAGCCGAATCGGGGAATGATGTATCCAAATCGTGAATGATGATTTAATACGAGAAGACTTTAATAGTTTTTCAGAAGATTCCTGTATTTCAAAGGGGTGATTCCGAGGTTTTCTTTAAAGCACCGGATAAAATGACTCTGGTCCGAAAAGCCGCATTCCAGCGCAATATCCGTTAAAGAAGAAGGAGAATGGAGAAGCTTGATGGATTTGTTGACCTTTATTTTCCGGATATATTCTCCCAGGTTACAATGGAAATATTTATGAAAATCTCTGCTTAAATGAACAGGATGGATATTCAGGGTTTCAGAAATTCCGGTAAGTGTAAGGTTTTCAGCAGAGTTCTCGTGTAAAATCTCATTAATCTGATTTACCCAGACAGGTTTTCTTTCTTTGCTTCCTTTTTCTTGAGTCAGTTCGCTGAAAAGATGCAACAGAAGCTGAGTGGCAGAGGATTCAAAAGAAGTGTCATTCATTTTGGTTTCTTTGAATAACTGCCAAATCAGGAGTTTTAAAGCCGGATTTTTTATGGCAAAGCTGCCTTCGGCTTTATTTTTCGGGATATCAAACTGATCAAACCAATCTTGAGTAATTTCTATGTGGAAGCCCCGTGTAAAAATATCAGGTTTAATATTATAATGTGGATCTTGCCAATGATGATACAGCAATGTTCCGGCAGAGCAGCCGTAAGTTTCTTTCCGGTTTCCTTCTGTCATATTCCCCTGAAGCAGAAAGGTAAAGTAAGCGTTCTCATGATAATGCCAGTCTACATAGGGATGTGTATATTCCGTATCAGTAATGGTCAATCCATCTAAATTGATCATCTGATGGGTTTCCCCAAAATATTCGCCGTTTCGAAGAGTATTCATAATACATTCTGTTTTAAACGGTCAATCTGTTCATACATTTTATTAAAAAATATTTTCCTTTCCCGGTTTCCGGATTCATTCAGAGATTTTGAGTTTTTGATCTGATGCTCAAAATAGCTCAGTGAATCTTCACAGGTTATCTTGTCATTGGTCATCATATATCCGAACATACTGAAAGGGACAAAAAAAGAACACTGTTCTTCATTTTTGAATAAAATACTGTTGTTTAAAATGACCAAATCATTCACATAGATCTGAAAATTAGTTTTTTCCAGCGTTTTAATTTCCAGGCTTTCCAATAGTTTTTTCAGATCATCCAGGATAAGAGTTGCTTCATTTTCCTTCAGTAATCCCATTTCATTATAAAACGAAATCTGTCTCAGGGCACTCATAATGGTAGTGTCATTCCAGATTTCAGTTACGTTTTGTTTATCATAAAGCTCTTTCAGCATTTCATTTTTTACAGAATGATATTCCATTTTAAATTCATGGAACGGACTTAAAAACTTATCCTGATTCAGCAGATTCATCCAGACATAAAACTTGAAACGGGACAGGATAGAATCTGAAATGGTATAGAAAAAAGGGATGTCTTTTGCAGAATAAAATACTTTGGAATCAGCAATATTCTGAAAAACATTCAGAATTTTTAAAGAGTTTTCAAAGTAATTCAAAAGGTCTTCTGTGGTTTTTACAGGCTGTGTTCTTTTGACAACCAACTGGTTTTCTGTTCCCAGAAACTGATCCAGTGAGATCTGATAATATCTGGCGAGTTCCAGCGCTTCTTCAAAACTGAATTTAGCTTTCATAGAAGTTCTTCTGTGCGCTGCATCGTAGCTGATATTAAGAATATTGGCAATCTCATCATTTAAAGATTTTTCACCTATTTTTCTTCGGATTTCCTTCAATAAAGCCTCCTGGTGCATAGTTTTGTGATTTTCACAAATGTAGTATTTTTTGTGGAGAAAGCTTTTGATTTTCTGCTATGAAGGCTGGAAGCCTGAGGCTGGGAGAAGGGAAGTATTGGATGTCAAAAGAATAAATAACCGTTTACTGCATCAATAGGATTTATAATCATTATTGCTATTTATCACTTAAAGTAACTTCCAGCCTCCTTTTTCCCACTTCCAGCCCGCTTATATTAGTTAACACTTCATTTCTCATCTACATATTTGTGATTTTCGCAAACAGTATAATTTTTTTAATTTTTTTTCACATTTGGAGCTGTGTGTTCTGCCGATAATTTTGAACTGTAATTTTAAAATAATGAATTATGAAAACACGAATTTTAATAACAGCAGTTCTTTTAGTCCACGGTCTGATATACGCATCAGACAGTCTGAAGGTTGATTCTTTGAAACCAAGATTAATTGCAGCATCACCCTCAAAGAATGTCCGGAATGTCAACGGGATTTTATTTAAATATTTTGATGAGGAAGATCATTTTAAGCCCAAAAAAGTAAACGGCTTAGGAATGGGATTCAATTTTGTGGGCATTTTCCTGCCGCCATTGATGCTTTTCAATTTACAGCCACCAGGAAACCATGATTATGTAATTGTTCCCCGTAAAAAGATGAATACCATTAACGGACTGCAGTTGTCAATCATCAACATGGAGCCTACTGTCACAAACGGATTGGAAATTAATGTATCGAGTAATATCAATACGTATGCAGTGACCAATGGAATGTCTGTTTCTCCGTTTTTTAATGTGCATCACGAGATGAAAGGAGTTTCTGTAGCGCCACTGGCAAATATTGGTCAGAAATGCCGGGGAATTCAGATCGGGTTGTATAATCAATGTAAGGATTTCAGAGGAATCCAGATTGGCGGATGGAATGAGAACGGAAGGAGGAAACTTCCTCTCATCAACTGGAATTTTAAGAAACAGAAAGTAAATAAGACGTTATGAAGAAGTTTGTAGTAATCTCTGCACTATTTCTTAATGGTTTTCTGCAAGCCCAGTTCGAAGAAGTCAAAGAGAAAAAGTGGCTGGTCATTCTTCTCAGCACCAGAATTGAAGGAACTTCAATGGATAAAAAGGCATTTCTATCAATAGGAACAAAATTGACTGATGGTGATAAGAATTATTATAGCTTAAGGGGACATTTTAACTGGTGGGACGAAAGAAAATTGCTGGTTATTCCGGAGTTTGATTATTTCAGAAAGGTAGTTTCATTTCAGGATGGTGCCGAGATATCAGCTTTTTATGCTGGAGCAGGAATTTCCCCTTATGCCGTTTCCCCAAAGGCGGGAATCAGTTTTTACCACTTCTTTTGCGCAGAATTCGGGTATAATTTTGAATATAATACGTATAAACCGTTTCCTATTAAAGGGTTCCGCTTCGGTTTAGGAATTAACCTTGTTTTTTAAAAATTATGAACAAAAATTAAATAGCCAACCATGAAAAATTATAAACTGATCTTATTTTTATTGATGCTATCTGCACGCATTTTTTCACAAAATACAATGAATGATACCTTAAAAACAAATATTGAAGAACCTTTCGATTATAAAAAATATTATGATTGTGATTTTGGAGAAGGGAATGTTTTGATTGTCATTAAAAAAGGAAAAGAATTTACAGATCTTACAGATTTAAGAAAATCCGGAAAAGGTTTTGCCATTAAAATGGAAGCGATCTATAGTATGGAATTTGCGGATGGGCAGAGATATGAATCAAGTGTGGTGAAAAGTATTACCCAGGACAGTATTTCAATCACGAATTTTTTCAATGAGAATGCTGCGAAGCTTGCAGGACAGCCCTTTAAATTAATTACTTATCCTTTGTCATCTCTGAAGTATGTCCGTTTTATTGATGACAGAATGTTGTCCTTGTATAGCAAAAGAAATATCCAGAAGAACTTCAATATGATGGTGAAAAAAATGGATCACGCTAAAATGTGTCCTGCAGTGATTCAATTTAGAGATAGAAACAATGAAATGAAAGTCTGTCATTTCTATCTGACCTCTCAGGGCTATGATCTTCTCTATGAGAACAACGGAAGAGTATATTATATGGAAGGTAAAATAGAATGGAAATAACTTTTGAAGAGAGTGCATTTTCAGCCTGTACTCTCTTTTTGTATTTATCATCATTAATTTTAATGAAAATATTGATGAATACGTTGAAAAAAGCAAAAGCAATGACCCTTGTACTGAAGAAAAAATAATATTTTTGTAATATAGCTCGGATGAATGATGAAAATAAAATGTTTAATACTGTTTTTTATTATTGGAAATCTGTTTTTTCACGCACAAACCAATAATTTAGAAAAAAATACTCCTGAAACACGGTCTTATAAGGAATTGGAAAAAGAATTCTACAGCAGTCGTTTCGGAGATGTAAACAGTAAAAGTATTGCAGAAAGTTATCTTAAAAAAGCAAAAACTGAAAAAAACATTACTCAGATTGCTGAAGGATACGTTATGCTTCATTTTGAAGAGAATCTACCCAATGCATTAAAATATCTTGACAGCTTACAGCCTATTACCAGGAATTCCAAAGAAAATATATATCCGGCCAGAATCTATCTCTTAAAAGGGAATCTGTATTTCAGAAATGATAATCTTCAGGCTGCGCTGAACAATTATATTTTAGGACTGAAATATGCCAAAGAAAAAGGAAATAAAAGGCAGATTGCTATGGCACATATCAGTATTGCCTATCTTAATAATTATATTGGGAAACATGCCGAGACAGCCAAGGTTTTAAGACATTATGCGTATGATGCCGATTATATGAATCAGGATGAGAAGAATGGTCTTAAGTTAAACCTGGCTGACGCATACATAGAAATCAATAAGATGGATTCTGCCTATATCCTCATAAAGGAAGGCTTACTGGATTCTAAAAAGAATAAAGATGTCTACCGCTATCACCAGAACCTTGGAATGTTAGGATATTATCATCTGCATTCAAAAAACTATCAGAAAGCGATCGATGGTTTATTAGAGTGTGAAAAATATTTTTTTACCAATAATAACGGTTCTAAAAGGAACCAGCATTATACTTCTTTATATCTGGGGAAATCCTACGCCGGTCTCAACGAAAAAGAAAAAGCAATAGAGTATTTCCGGAAGATTGATTCTATGGTTCTTAAAACCAATTACATTTATCCCGAGCTGAGAGATGTGTATACTTACCTGATCGATTATTATAAAGAAAACAATGATAAAGAAAAGCAGCTATATTATGTAGATCGGTTTTTAAAGGTAGATCATGTTCTGGATACCCAGTTCAGGTATATTTCCAGAGAACTTCCTAGAAGATATGATACTCCTGAACTGCAGCAGGAGAAAGAGAGTATTACCAATGAACTTACCAAAAGAAAAAGTTTATTTTATATCGTACTGAGTCTTCTGTTGATATCACACCTGTTGTTTATCAACGTTTATTTCAAATATAAAAAATCCGAAAAGAACTATAAAAAGATTGCCCAGGATCTGATTCAATCTGTTAATGAAAATAAAATAGGCAAAAACAAACTGTCGGAAGCCAAAGAAATTCTTTCTGAAGTTTCTAAGTTAGAAAATACAGAACATTCTGAGGAAAAAACACCAAGAACGATTTCCGAAGATATTGCTCAAACTATTTTAAAAGAACTTGAAATATTTGAAAACAAAGATCAGTTTTTGAATAAAGGAATTACGCTGGGAAGTCTTGCCAAAAAAATAAAAACAAACTCAAAATATCTGTCGGAAATTATCAATACCTACAAAGGAAAAAACTTTGCCACTTATCTTAATGATCTCCGTATTGATTATGCCATCAACAGATTGGCCAATGATAAAAAATTCAGGTCTTATAAGATTCCATTTATTGCCGAGGAACTAGGGTATAATAACGAACAGGCCTTCACTTTAGCGTTCAAAAAACGAACCGGTACCCCTCTTTCTATCTATCTGAAAGAAATTGAAAATATGTCTTCTAATTAGGATTAATTTATTGATTTTCATTTGTTTGAATTTATAAATTCATGATTTTAAATATATAGATTTATGAATCTATAGAGCATTCACTTGTATCATTCTTCCTCTTTTCTGCATCTTTGCTTCAGGTAAAAACACAATGTTTCATTTTGTATGTGCACATTACAAAATATCAATTCCGGGTTGCCGGTTAATTAAAAGAACTTTATAACAAAATTATTAACGAACTGGTAAAAATGAGAAAAGGTAACCAGTAAAAAATAATAGCTAAAAAATGAAGTAATTGTTCAGAATTCAGAGATGTAAAAGAGTGGTGATCATTTGAAAAATCATTGAAGTAATTAAAAACAAAATTCGTAGAATCCATCCAAAAGTGTTTAAAAGTGTAGTATAGTTTAATTTGGATTCGCTGACCTGTAGTTGATCATGAAATTATTGCTTAAAAACTAATAACCATTTCAATAAATAAAAACTAATTCCATGAAAACTCAGAATAAATTAAAATTTATTCTTTCTGAAAGTGATAAGGTTGAGTGATTCACTCCGGTCAGATGCGGGTTTATCTTGAAGTTCAGGACAATATTGAGTGGAAATGTATCCTTACAATGAAAAAGATTGAGCAGCAGAAAAAGGTAAATTTCCTGAACTGAAAGTTTAAATGCTTGTTAAATGATTTTTAAAGACGGCGCAATCATTAAGTTGCGCTGTTTTTTTGTAACTTTGCAGACATTAATTTTTATATAAAAAATTTATCATCAACAAATGAAAAAGCAAACGATCAAAGAAATCCTGAAGGATTACAAGAAAGTATTACATCATGACATTACAGTTTACGGATGGGTAAGATCATTCCGTGCTAATCGCTTTATTGCGCTTAATGATGGTTCTACGATTAATAATTTGCAGATAGTTGTTGATTTCGAAAATTTTGATGAAGCAATCATCAAGAATATCAGTACGGCTTCATCCCTGAAAGTAGTAGGTGAAGTGGTAGAAAGCCAGGGAGCAGGACAGTCTGTGGAAATTATCGCTAAAAAGATTATTATTTTAGGGGATAACTTTACGGAAGAACTTCAGAGTACAATTCTTCAGCCTAAGAAGCACAGTCTGGAGAAACTTCGTGAGCAGGCGCACTTAAGATTCAGAACAAACCTTTTTGGAGCAGTGTTCAGAGTACGTCACGCAGTAAGCTTTGCAGTTCACTCATTCTTCAACCAGAACCAGTTTTTCTATATCAATACACCGGTTATTACTGGTGCTGATGCGGAAGGGGCAGGAGAAATGTTTGGAGTAACCAACTTTGATCTGAACAATATGCCGAGAACTGAAGAAGGAGAGATAGATTTTGCACAGGATTTCTTCGGCAGAAAAACAAACCTTACGGTTTCAGGACAGCTTGAAGGAGAAACTGCAGCTATGGGATTGGGAAGAATTTATACCTTCGGACCTACTTTCCGTGCAGAAAATTCCAATACCACAAGACACCTTGCCGAATTCTGGATGATTGAGCCGGAAGTAGCTTTCAACAACCTTGAAGACAATATCGACCTTGCGGAAGATTTCTTAAAATATGTGATTCAGTATGTTTTGGATAACTGTAAAGATGATCTTGAATTCTTAGACAAGCGTTTTGAAGAAGAACAAAAGTCAAAACCGGAAAAAGAAAGAGCAAAAGAAGGTCTTATCGAAAAACTTCAGAATGTAGTGGCAAAACGTTTCAAACGTGTAAGCTATACGGAAGCTATTGAAATCTTACTGAACTCTAAAGAAAATAAAAAAGGAAAATTTGCTTACCCGGTTGAAAAATGGGGAACTGATCTTCAGTCTGAGCATGAAAGATACCTTGTTGAAAAACATTTCGAAAGCCCGGTAGTATTATTTGACTATCCGAAAGAAATCAAAGCTTTCTATATGAAACTGAACGATGACAACAAAACCGTTGCAGCGATGGACGTGCTTTTCCCAGGTATCGGTGAAATCATCGGTGGATCAGAGAGAGAGGCAAGATTAGATGTTTTAAAACAGAAAATGGTAGATATGCATGTAGATGAGCACGAGCTTTGGTGGTATCTTGATACCAGAAAATTCGGTTCAGTACCGCATGCCGGTTTTGGTTTAGGACTGGAAAGATTAGTTCTTTTCGTAACAGGAATGACGAATATCAGAGATGTAATTCCTTTCCCTAGAACGCCAAAAAGCGCTGAATTCTAGAACAATAAAAAAAGCCTTAATCACAAGTTAAGGCTTTTTTATTCTTTAATAGTTTATTATGTTGGGATAAGTAATGCAAAAATCATGCTAAATGCGTTTTTTATCAAATAAATTTATTAAATTCGTAGAATATGTTATGTTAAAACGTAAATAAAGAATATGCTTAAACAACACTTACAACTCAAATTAGGACAGAAGCTGGCCCCTCAGCAGATCCAGTTGATGAAGCTTATTCAGCTTCATACTCTTGAATTTGAAGAGGAGTTGGAAAGAGAGTTAGAAGAAAACCCAGCTTTGGAAATTGCGAAAGAAGATTCTAAGGAAGACGATTATTCTTCCCTTGAAGACGCTTATCAGGATGAGGGTACAGAAAGCATTGAAACAGATTTCGACGTCAATGAATATATTTATGACGACGAACCAAGCTATAAAACCGCATCCAGCAACTACTCTCCGGATGATGAAGAATTTGATAACGAGAGTCTTTTAACAGAAGGACAGTCCTTATATGATTATCTTACAGAACAGATTCACCTGGTGAATATCAGTGATGAAGATCTGAAGATTGCAGAATATCTTATCGGGAATTTAGATACGGACGGCTATCTGAGAAGAGAGATCAAATCTATTGTTGATGATCTGGCTTTCTCACAGGGAATTTACACTACTAAAGAAAGAGTGGAGGATATCCTGGAAAATTATGTTCAGAAACTTGATCCGCCAGGAGTGGGAGCAAGAGGACTGCAGGAGTGCCTGTTATTACAGATTGAAAAGAAAGTCAGCTCAGATAAAGCAGTTTCTTTGGCTGCCAACATCCTGAGACATCAGTTTGAAGCTTTGACGAATAAGCATTATAACAAAATCATCCAGAAATACGATATTGAAGAAGATGATCTGAAAGATGCTCTGGATGAAATATCAAAGCTATCCCCAAAAGTAGGAGGTAACTTTGATACACAGACAATTACGATCAATCAGGAAATTATCCCGGATTTTGTTATTCAGGTGAAAGACGGTCAGGTAATTCCTATGCTGAACA
Source organism: Chryseobacterium gleum (assembly GCF_900636535.1). Lineage (NCBI taxonomy): Bacteria > Pseudomonadati > Bacteroidota > Flavobacteriia > Flavobacteriales > Weeksellaceae > Chryseobacterium > Chryseobacterium gleum. The sequence continues at coordinate 2,503,550 of NZ_LR134289.1, read as the reverse complement.
GCAAGAATGCACCTACATTAAGAGTTTCTGAAGAATACAAAGACATTCTTACCACATATTCCCATGATAAAAACTCATCGGAACACAAGCAGGCTGCTTTATTTATCAAGCAAAAGCTGGATGCTGCAAAATGGTATATCGATGCCATTAACCAGCGTCAGAATACATTGTTGCAGACGATTACAGCCATTGTGAAATTCCAGAAGGATTATTTCATCACCGGAGACGAAAAATCTCTGAAACCAATGATCTTGAAGGATGTTGCTGATATTACAGGATTTGATATCTCTACGATTTCAAGGGTAGTAAAAAGTAAATATGCAGATACACCTAACGGTATTGTATATCTTAAAGATCTGTTCTCAGACAGCTTAACGAATGATGATGGGGAAGAAGTTTCCACCAAGGAAATCAAAACTCATCTTCAGGAAGTGATTGATAAAGAAAATAAGAGAAAACCGCTTACCGATGATGCATTAGTGGTTATTCTGAAAGAACAGGGATATAATATAGCAAGAAGAACGATTGCAAAGTATCGTGAACAGCTTAATATTCCGGTAGCAAGGTTAAGAAAAGAACTTTAAAATAAAAAAACAAAAAGCATTTCAATCCGAAATGCTTTTTGTTTTTTATAATAAATGAGGCAATGGCTTTTGCTCTTTTACAATCTAGCTTTTCTGCCAAATTAATTTTGTCTTACATTTTCAAGCCCAAGTTCCCGCATCGAAATCTCCCGCATCTCCACTTTTCTTATCTTTCCGGAAATAGTCATTGGGAATTCATCTACAAACTTCCAATATTTCGGCACTTTATAATGGGCTATTCTTCCTTTGCAATATTCCTGTAGTTCCTCCGCAGTGATGGTAAATCCTTTTCTCACTTTCACCCACGCCATCACTTCTTCCCCGAATTTTTCACTGGGAACACCAATGATCTGCACATCCAGAATGTTGGTATAAGTATATAGAAAATCTTCAATTTCTTTAGGAGAGATATTTTCGCCGCCACGGATGATAAGGTCTTTTATCCTTCCGGAAATAGTAATATAACCGTCTTTGTCCATTACAGCCATATCTCCGGTATGCATCCAGCGAGCATCATCCAGTACTTTTTTAGTATTTTCAGGATCATTCCAGTATTTTAGCATGACAGAATAACCTCTTGTGCAAAGCTCACCATGTTCACCGCGCTTTAAAGTTCTGCCGTTTTCATCAATAATTTTTATTTCAAGATGATCCTGAACTGTTCCTACAGTGCTGACCTGCTTTTCCAACGGTGTTCCTATTAAAGTTTGCGTAGACACGGGTGATGTTTCCGTCATTCCGTAGCAGATGCTCATTTCTTTAATATTCATAAGGTTTTCCACCTTCTTCATAATTTCCGGAGGACATACGGAGCCTGCCATAACACCGGTTCTTAAACTTGAAAAATCATAGCTGTCAAAATCTTTTACGGCCAGTTCCGCAATAAACATAGTTGGTACTCCATACAAAGAAGTACATTTCTCTTCCGAAACGGCTTTTAACGTAATTTCCGGATCAAAACTGTCATTGGGAATTACCATACAGGCTCCGTGGGCAGTACAGCAGATATTTCCGATCACCATTCCGAAGCAATGGTAGAAAGGGACAGGAATACAAACACGGTCCTTCTCCGTATATTTTAATCTGATACCTATAAAATAGCCGTTATTGAGGATATTATGATGGGAAAGCGTAACACCTTTCGGAAAACCGGTAGTTCCGGAAGTATACTGAATATTAACAGGATCATCAAACTGTACATGTTCTTCAAAGCTGTGAAGCACTTCATCCGAAATTTCCTGCCCGTTATTGACAAAATGTTCCCAGTTTTCATCAAAGAATATTTCATGCTCCAGGCTTGGGCATACTTCTTTTGCGTACTCAACCATTTCTTTGTAGTTGCTGGTTTTAAAACTTAAAGAAGAAAAAATAAAGCGAACTTCGGATTGATTAAGTACATAAGTTAATTCATGAGTCCGGTAGGCCGGATTGATATTCACTAAAATAGTTCCTATTCTTGCAGTGGCATACTGCAAAAGTACCCATTCATAGCGGTTGGAAGACCAGATTCCGATTCTGTCACCTGCTTTTGCTCCCAAAAACAATAGAGCTTTTGCAACAGCGGTTGTCTGATTATAAAATTCCTGGTAAGTAGCTCTGTAATTCTGATGAACGCAGACTAAAGCTTCCTGATGGGGGTATTTTTCGACCGTACTTTTAAGATTGGCTCCGATGGTGTGTCCTAATAATGGAATCTCAGATGTTCCATACACATAAGATAAGGGCATAGTTTAAGATTTGGTGGAATAAAATTAATAATTATATCCCGAACTATGCCTATGGATATTAATTTTCCTGAGAATCTATTTCTTTAAGCTGTTTCAGATTTTTATCAAGCTTTTTGATGATGGTGCCATATACCAGTCTGTAATAAAGCCAGATCATAGAAACCGCGAGTAATGTGCTTACGGCAATCCCAACAATAATAATGGTAAGATTGGACCCGCTGGGCTGTATATTCTGGGAATCCAATATATAAAATATAAAAGCAACCAGTACAAACGTGAATATTAACAGCAATACAATACTGATCAGAATAAAAGCATTGACAGTTGTTTTGAATTTAATGATCCGGGTAATAAGCCCTTTCAGATTTTCCTCGATTTTTATTTTCCGGTAATTCTGATAGAATTTCAGCACGAAATAAGCCGTAATCAGCAAGCTTAAGATTTTTATAGCCAGATAAACATGACCAAAGTTATTTTCTGCTTCAGGAGCTTCCTGTGCCCCTAATCTCTCCAGCATTTTACGGAAACTATCTGACTCCTCTTCAGGGAAAAAGTAAAACAGTCCCAGTACTGAAAAGAACAGTAATTCTACGACGCTGATCCAGAAAATGTATTTCACATAATTGCGTGACTTTCTGTTCAACATCTGAAGAATCTCGGTGTTGTCATATTTATGCTGTACAGGTTGTTCCTGCCATGTTTTCTTAAAGCTGTCTAAATCAAATTCAGGCATATTTTTCCATCTGTTCTTTAAGGGTTTTCTTTAATCTGTTCATTTTCACGCGTGCATTGACTTCAGTGATTCCGAGGTTCTCTGCAATATCCTTATATGGCAGATCGTCAAGATACATCATGACAATGGCTCTTTCTACATTAGGAAGAGTCTTGATTACAGTATACAAAAGTGATACCTGCTGCTGTTTTTCATCATCATCTTCCACAAAATCCCTGTGGTTGATGTCCAGCTCATTCGTAGGAAGGCTTTTGCTTTTTTTTCTAAAGAGGGTAATGGCTGTATTGAGCGCTACACGGTACATCCAGGTGGAAATTTTAGAATTCCCTTTAAAAGAATCGTAACTTCTCCAGAGCTGTAACACGATTTCCTGGAAAAGATCCTCTTCATCTTCCAGAGAATTGGTATACAGGCGCGATACTTTAATAATCAGTCCCTGATTATCTTTGATAAGCTGCGCAAATTCTTTTTCTCTGGAATCCATAGATATATAATGGCACGAAGATAATAATAAACTGGTAATTAGGGAAAATTATCATGTAAAATAGTAAAGAGGTGAAAAAACGGAAAAAATTGCTCAATCAATATCGTTTGCATGGAACTAAGACCTTTAGTCATTTCACCGTTTGCTTTTTTTACCGCAAAATTTGCGTACCTTTGCCTCCGCGAGAAAATCGGCCTGTTGATTTCCCGTTTTACGGGAGGTAGGAAAGTCCGGACACCACAGAGCAGCAAAGCGGATAACATCCGTCACCCGTGAGGGTAGGACAAGTGCAACAGAAAGCAGGTACAGTTCGGCTGTAGTGAAACCAGGTAAACTCTTTGCGGTGCAATGGTAAGTATATCGGTTCTTTTCAGTAATGAAAATAGGGGCGGCTCGTCCTGAAAACCGAGGGGTAATCAGCTCAAGTGTTGCAGCAATGTAACACGCAGATAAATAACAGGCGCTTCTCCGGAAGTACAGAATCCGGCTTATAGATTTTCTCGTGATTTTTTTTAAAGCTGGAAGTCAGAGGCTGGAAGAGTGACGTTTTTTAAACACAATGATTGTAAACTCCATCTTCATGCTTCCTCCTTCCAACCTGATTTATTCACTTTCCAATTGTTTTTTAGAATCCTGTAATTCTTTTCTGTCCTTATCAGAAAGCGTAGGATATTTAAGATTCATCTTTTCAAGAGTATCAATGATGATCTGAATGGCAGCTACTCTTGCAAACCATTTGTTGTCAGCAGGAAGCACGTACCAAGGGGCATGATCTTTTGCTGTCTCATTAATTGCTGTTTCATAGGCTTCCATATACTGATCAAATAATGCTCTTTCCGGAAGATCTCCTGCAGAGAATTTCCAGTTTTTTTCCTGCTCGTCTATTCTGTCTAAAAGCCTTTTTTTCTGCTCGTCTTTGGATACGTTCAAAAAGATTTTTACCACAGTTGTTCCGTTTTGCGAAAGATGTTTTTCAAAATTACGGATGCTTTCATATCTGTTTTCCCAGAATTTACTGTCAAAGTCTTTTACTGAAGACCACGTTTTTTCACTCAGGTTATACTCAGGATGTACTTTGCATACTAAGACGCTTTCATAATGTGAACGGTTAAATATTCCGATCATGCCTTTCTGTGGAAGTGCCAGATAATGCCTCCATAGAAAATCATGGGAATATTCTTTCGGGCTTGGAGTTTTAAAGCTCGTCACATTACATCCCTGTGGATTCACTCCTCCGAAAACATGCTCTATCATACTGTCTTTTCCTGCCGCATCCATAGCCTGTAATACGACCAGCAGAGACTGGCTTCCGTCAGCATATAGTTTTTCCTGCAGTTCACGGAGCTTTTCTTTCTCCTGAATCAGCATCTGCTCTCCTTCTTCTTTTGTAAGCTTTCCCTTATAAGAGGTTGAAGTTTTTTTTATTGAAAATTTTCCATTTACCTTAAAGTCATCTGAGAAATTGGTGTCCATATATTAAAGATTAAAAAGATTTTGTTATTAAAATTCAATAGAGGTGGGCTTTAGCCCAGCCATTTAAATGTAAATAAATATGTTTAATCAAAACGTCAATACATCTACTGCCGGCTATTATCTACCATGCGCAACCTAATCCAACATAAATGTAATAAAAAAACCGCCTCAATAGAGACGGTTTCTTTATTTTTTGAGTAGAGCTTACTTTGCAGCAGCTTTTTTAGCAAGTTTTGCAGCTTTTTTCTCAGCTTTAGCAGCTTCCTTCTGCTCAGCAGGAGTCAATACTTTTGGTTCAGGAGCGTTAGCATCTACGTTACCTTTGATGTAGATTACACTTCTGTTGTTTGCAGGGTCGTTAGAGAAAACCTCGATCATTTTGTTGAAAGGTCCAGGGATCGCTGTGTTGTATCCAACCTTAATCTTAGCAGATTTACCTGGCATGATAGGATCCTGGCTGAATTCAGGAGTTGTACATCCACAAGAAGGCTTTACATTTGAAAGGATCAAAGGCTTGTCACCTGAATTCGTTACTGTAAAGAATCTTGTTCCGTCAGCGTTAGGCTTGATAGTTCCGTAATCGAAAGTCGTTTTATCAAATGTAATAGTTTGTGCAGATGCAAGAGCAAATGTCCCGAATAGTGCAATTCCTGCAATTAGTTTTTTCATATTCTTGAATGTTAATATGTTTGTTAGATAAATTTTGTGAAACAAAGTTAAAAATTATTTTAATTCATGCTTAAAAATTTTTTTCTTTAGACTATTTTTGCAAATTGCAAGCCAAAGAAATAGAATTTATGCAGATTTCAGAAAAGTACAATCCACAGGAAACAGAACAGAAATGGTACAATTACTGGCTGGAAAATAAGTTTTTCCATTCAGAACCTAATGACAAGCCACCGTATACCGTGGTCATTCCTCCGCCAAACGTAACGGGGATATTACACATGGGGCATATGTTGAATAATACCCTTCAGGATGTTCTGGTCCGCCGTGCAAGAATGCGCGGGTTTAATGCTTGTTGGATTCCGGGAACAGATCACGCTTCAATTGCTACTGAAGCTAAAGTTGTTGCTAAATTGAAATCTGAGGGAGTCAATAAATCAGATATTACCCGTGAAGAATTTTTAACTCATGCCTGGGACTGGACCAATAAATATGGTGGAACCATTCTTGAGCAGCTGAAGAAGCTGGGATGTTCATGCGACTGGGACAGAACCCGCTTCACGATGGAGGATAAACTTTCACAGCAAGTTATTAAAAGTTTCGTAGACCTTTATAATAAAGGACTTATCTACAGAGGCTACAGAATGGTCAACTGGGACCCGGAAGCAAAAACCAATATTTCTGACGAAGAAGTAATATTTAAAGAACAGAACGGAAAATTATATTTCCTAAAATATAAGATTGAAGGTTCGGAAGAGTTTCTTTCAGTAGCTACCACGCGTCCCGAAACTATTTTTGGGGATACAGCCGTATGTATCAATCCGAATGATGAAAGATACGCACATTTAAAAGGTAAAAATGTAATCGTACCGATCGTTGACAGAGTAATCCCGATTATTGAGGATGAATATGTTGATATTGAATTCGGAACAGGAGCTTTGAAAATTACTCCTGCACATGATATCAATGACTATGAGATAGGTCAGAAGCATCATTTAAAAATGATTGATGCACTTGATGATGACGGAAACCTTAATGAATATGGTTTACATTATGCTGGTAAAAACAGATTTGATGTAAGAAAGCAGATCGCTAAAGAACTTGAAGAAAAAGATCTTTTGCTTAAAGCAGAAGATTATGTAAATAAAGTTGGAACATCTGAAAGAACAGGTGCCGTTATCGAACCTAAAGTTTCAGTACAGTGGTTCCTTAAAATGTCTGAAATTGCCAAGCCGGCTTTGGATGTCGTAATGGATGATGAGGTAAAGTTCTATCCGGAAAAGTTTAAGAATACTTATAAACACTGGATGGAGAACATCCGTGACTGGAATATTTCCCGTCAGCTTTGGTGGGGGCAGCAGATCCCTGCTTATTACTATGGAGAAGGAGATGAAGACTTTGTAGTAGCAGAAACCAAAGAAGAAGCTTTGGAACTTGCGAAACAAAAGACAGGAAATTCAAGTCTGACGACAGAAAACCTCAGACAGGATGATGATGCATTAGATACATGGTTCTCATCATGGTTATGGCCAATGTCTGTATTTGATGGGCTACTTGATCCGGAAAATAAAGATATTAATTATTATTACCCTACTTCTGATCTTGTAACCGGACCGGATATTATTTTCTTCTGGGTAGCCAGAATGATTATGGCAGGACTGGAATACAGAAAAGAAGTTCCTTTTAAGAATGTGTATTTTACAGGAATTGTAAGAGATAAGCAGAGAAGAAAGATGTCAAAATCTTTAGGAAACTCTCCGGATCCTCTTGAATTAATGGATAAATATGGTGCAGATGGTGTACGTGTAGGTATTCTATTGAGTTCTGCTGCCGGAAATGACCTTCTTTTTGATGAAGATTTAATGCTTCAGGGAAGAAATTTCATGACGAAGATCTGGAATGCTTTCCGTCTGATCAATATGTGGAATCACGAAGACAAACCAGCTGCTGCTACAGATAATCAGGCTATTGAATGGTTTGAAAATAAGCTGAACAAAACCATCTTTGAAATCAATGATCAGTTTGAGAAGTTCAGAATTTCCGATGCACTGCATTTGATCTATAAATTAATTTGGGATGATTTTTGCGGTTGGTATCTTGAAGCGATTAAGCCTAATTACGGAGAAGGGATTTCAAAAGAAGTTTATAACAAAACCATCTATTTCTTTGAAGAGCTGATGAAGTTACTTCATCCGTTCATGCCTTTCTTAACAGAAGAGTTATGGCAGATGATTTCAGAAAGGAAGGTTGATGAGGCTTTGGTGATTGCTCAGCAGAAAGAGGCAGGACAGTTTGATGAAAACATTATTAAAAACTTTGAAACTGCTGCAGAATTAATTTCAGGGGTTAGAAATTACCGTCAGACAAAAGGAATTTCACCAAGAGAAGCTGCTGAAATTTATACCAATGCTTCTGAATTTGCCAATGAAGCTGTAGTAAGAAAACTGGCTAATGTTTCTGAAATCCACTTCGGACAGAAAACAGATAAACCGAGCTTTACATTCTTGGTAGGTGCAACTGAAGTTTCTATTCCTTTAAGTGAAAACTTAGATTTAGGAGAGGAAAAAGCTAAAACTGAGGAAGAGCTGAAATATCTGAAGGGATTCCTGGTTTCAGTAGAGAAGAAGCTTTCCAATGAGAAATTTGTTGCGAATGCAAAACCGGAAATCGTAGAAGTAGAGCGTCAAAAGCAAAAAGATGCTCAGGATAAGATTGCGATCCTTGAAGAAAAACTGAAAAGTTTGTAAAATATTTAATACTCCTTAAATATGGATGATAATAGAGATATTTTAACATTAGATAGTAGAACAGTTGCTTCAAATCCTGGAAGGGTTAGAGTAATGCCATTTGTATTGATAAAATACATTTATAAACCTATTTATTTGTTAATTGCTTTATTGTTTTCGTTAGCTTTTGCATGGGATGTTTCATGGCTATGGGGAGGATTTGCTTTTATTATTCTTTTACTTGTAAATATTTTTTATTGGAGAAGACAAAAAGAACATTTTAAATATGGAGATTCTAACGGAGCAATAGTCATTTCTGAAAAACCTAAAATGATTGCTGTCACTACCAATCTATCCAAAGGTTTTGGAGGTAAGTTTCCTGTCATAAAGGTTTTACCTTATAAAGGAAAAGGAAAACTCAATGATAGGATAGGAACAGTTGCCCTTTATGAAAATTCTGAAGAAAAGCCCCACTGGAATAACTTTTTTCCAGTTCCTGTAGACTATGTTAATAATAATAAAGAGGAATTGAATGCTGTTTTGGAATCATATTCAGAAGAAAGCTGGGAAGTTTTGAAAAGCAGAATAAAGCAGCTAAAGCAACCATATAGAGAAGGATTATTTAAAATATTTGATGAAACAAGCAGTTGGTAAAAAGTATAGATATTTTTATCCTTGAAGAGAAACTGAAAAGTTTGTAAAATATAGACAATAAATTTGTCAGAAATCTCAGGCTGGGTACAGATGAAAATTGTATCCAGCCTGATGGTTTAAAAGAATAAATACAATGATACATATAGAAAACATAAAAAAACTATTCTCGAAAGATTTTGTAGAAAGTCCGTTACTGGAAAGTTTTGAAGTAGGAAAGATCTATCTTTCCAGCGGAAAGCTGGTGGCCTGTGATCCTTTGATCACTAATGATATGCTTCCTTTCACTACAGAATTTCCAAAAGGAGATTTCTCTGTAATGCTGCACAAAGAAAGAGAAAGTAACTGTGTTGCCTATGCCGAAATTATATTCAGCAATTCTGAAATTAAAGAATGGAAGCTGGCCACTACGGCAGGGCAGCAAATAAAAGATCTGGAAGAAGGAGAGGTGTTTGGATATCCGGTAGAAAGCGGTATGGGATGTTTTATGGATGTTGATACCCAAAACAGTCTCAATGAACTTGAACAAAGACTGTATCAAAATAAAGGAGGGGATTTTATGGGAATTTATGAAGAATTTTTCCATGATTACTTCTTTGATGAAAACGGAGCGATAGATCAGTATGCCTTTCTGAAACCGGCAAAAGAACATCCGGGAACTATTTTTGCTTTTGAAACAGGATATGGAGAGGGTTTTTATGCAAGCTATGTTGCTTATGACAAAGATCATCAGCCTGTGAAAATAATTACTGAATTTATAGAAATAAGTTAAATTAAAATTAGTTATTTTAGAGATCTAATTTTATCAGGTATAAATTTTAAAGCTAATACAAACACAATGAATTTCTCATCAGAACAACCCCGTATTATTGTTGTAGGCAGCTCATCTATAGATTTGGTTCTTGAAACCGAAAAACTTCCCCTACCTAACGAAACGGTTTTGGCCGTGAAGTCAGATAGTTATTTTGGTGGTAAAGGAGCCAATCAGGCGGTAGGGACTTCCAGATTGGGGGCCAGTGTATACTTCATAGGATGTGTTGGAATGGACCCTCTTGGCCAGCAGATCATGAGAAATCTGGTAAGCGAAAATGTGAATGTAGGATTTGTTCATGAAACAGATAAAGAAGCTACAGGAACAGCTTATGTAACAACTTCCCATGGGAATGCAGCCATTGTGGTGGTACCGGCAGCCAATAAATATCTCAGCAAATCACATATAGATGAAGCTGACAAATATTTTCACACCGCAGATCTTATACTGGTACAGCTTGAGGTTTCTATGGATGTAGTGGAACATACCGTTAAAAAAGCAAAACAATACGGAAAAAAAGTAGGATTATATGCTTCTCCTGCAATGAGAGTCAGTGAAGAAATTTTAGAAAATGTTGACTTTATTGTGGCTAAAAGCAATGAGTTATACATTATTTTCGGGGAAGAAAAGAGAGAAGACATTCTTAAAAAATATTTCAATAAAGTTTTTGTGAGAGATGATACCAACTCTACCATTTATTTTGATGGTACTGAGATGAAGTATTACAGAAACGATAAGGATGAAACCGTTTATAAAATGGGAATGGGAGATGCATTTACCTCAGGATTTGCTATTGCACTTTGTCATGGGAATTCTATTGAGGAATGTGTGAAATTCGGGAATGAAGTTTCTTCAAGAGTCTCAGGAGGGAAAGGTTCTCAGACCGGACTGCCTAGAATCTCAGATTTCTTTTCATAAAGCTATTTACGACATATCAAAAATCTGAAACTTAACATAAAAATATAAGTAAAATGTCCACTTTTATAGTGGATTTTTTCTTTTATACTATGGAAAAACTAATATTGACCACAGAAGACCATATTTCCCTGACTGCCCATCTCTTTAAACCGCAAAAAGATAATGGGAAACTATTGCTGATCAACTCAGCAACAGGAGTTAAGCAGCAGGTATACTTTTCATTTGCCAGCTATTTCGCTGAACAAGGCTTTACTGTAATAACTTATGATTACAGGGGGATAGGACTTTCCAAACCGAAAAATATGAGAGGGTTTCATGGCTCTATGAGAATCTGGGGCTCAAAAGATTATAAAGCTGTCACTCAATATATCAAGACAAATTTTAAAGAATACAAAAAATATTGTCTTGGGCATTCTGTGGGGGCATTAATTCTGGGTATGAATAAAGATTCTGAAATGTTTGAAGAATTTTTTTTTGTGGGAACCCAAAATGCTTTTGTCGGAAACCTTAGAGGGATAACAAAAGTAGAAGCCTATTTAGGATTTGGAATTGCACAGCCAGTAACTACTTCATTGTTAGGATATTTTCCGGCACATTGGTTCGGGCTCGGAGAAAGTCTTCCAAAAAATTGCGCATATGACTGGAGAACCTTAATTTTAAACAGGAAATCAACCAACAGGCTGTTGGAGAAAATTGATAACTTCTCAAAAAATCTGACGCAGAAAGTATTTGTAGTCCGCGCTGAAGATGATATATGGCTGACAGAAAAAGGCGTATTAAGCTTATTGAATAATACCTATCCTAATCTTAAACCCACTTACAGACTGATCGCTGTTTCAGAATCTGATAAAAAGGAAATAGGTCATATCAATTTTTTTAGAAGTTACAACAGTAAACTCTGGGATATTATTTTAAATGAACTGACAGATAAATGAAAAGTACAATAGATAACACGGTAGCATTTGTAAAAGAAAAATTAGAAGGAGCAGAAGCAGGTCATGACTGGTTCCATATTGAAAGAGTCTGGAAGCTGGCTGCACAAATAGCAGAAACTGAAGATTGCGACAAAGAAGTTGTTGAATTATCAGCACTTCTTCATGATATTGCAGATCCTAAATTCCATAATGGCGATGAGACCATTGCTCCCAAAATATCCAGAACGTTTCTTGAAGAGCAGAATGTTCCGGAAGAAACAATTCAGAAGGTTTTGTTTATTATTGAAAATATTTCTTTTAAAAACAGGGATCAGGCTCCGGTAAATCCACCCGTTGAACTTCAGATTGTACAGGATGCCGACCGCATTGATGCCATAGGAGCTATCGGAATTGCAAGAACATTCAATTTTGGAGGTTTTAAAAATAATCCGATGTATCATCCCGATATAAAACCCAAACTGGGAATGTCAAAAGAAGAATATAAAAAATCTGATGGAACAACCATTAACCATTTCTATGAAAAGTTATTGCTTCTGAAAGATATGATGAATACTGAAAAAGGAAAAAAAATGGCCGAAGAAAGGCATGATTATATGCTGAATTTCCTCGACCAGTTTTATAAAGAATGGAATGTGGATTAGAAAATATTATATCCCAGAATTATGGAAGCATATTTTAAGTTTGCTTTAGGCCCTTTTTCTTCAAGTAGATTCATGGCTGTATTATATCTTGCTTCTATAATGTATTTGTTATTATAATTGTACCCTATTCCAAAAACAGCGCTTTTGAAAGCTTGAGATGAAGATAATTTTAATCTGTCAAATACATATCCGTCATAATCCATGGTTAAATCCTTTGCTGAACTTGTTTTCAGAGTTAGGAGATTAATACCGGCATTAATAAAGATCTTTGATTTGTCATTGATGAACATGTAGTGTCTTACACTTAAAGGAATGCTGATGAATGAATAATTCTCTACATTAATGTTATATAAATTACCATTAGTTGTTCTTACAGCTGTCTTATTATTGTAAAGAGAGAATGTTGGTTCAGCCACAACTGACCATTTACCTCTATTAAAAGGCAGTACAATTTCTGCTTCAACCCCAATCCTAAATCCAGTTTTTGAAGGAGCACCTTCGTTACTGAAGGTTTTTGTTATTTCTAAAGGTGAGTAAAAATTGAGCCCAGGTCTGATAGCTAAATTAAATTTTGAATCTCTTTTAGTGTCAGAAATATTTCTGTCATTAGCAGCTCCGGCAAATTTACTGTTATATGTAGAGAAAATTTTCTTTAGGTCATTACTTGTATATCTTGTTTTGGAAGCAGTTGCCTGAGCTGTATTATCATCTGAAAATATGGTCTTCAATTGATCAATATATTCTTCATTGGCTGCAACCTGCAAATTATTTCCATTGAAAAAGTATTTTTTATAAATCAAGGGCTTGATAGAAGAATCTGAATCAGAATAGAAATATCTGATTATATTGTGACCCTGATAAGAGTACAGGTTTTTATTACCTGTTGCAATTTCTTTAAGAAATACAGACGCCTTTTTAAATTCAGGCTCCCTGATGAAAGAAAGATCTCCGGTATTATCAGATGAATAATCAATATCACCGTTGTACGTAACATATTTTACATCATTATAAACACCGAATTCTTTAATTGTAGAAGGTGTTCCTGTACTTTCTCCTGATTTTTCATCTGTTTTGTAAGTGAAGGTATCCGGATTGTTTGCCCATCCTTGGTTTTTGATAAGCACTTCTTTTTTTACGTCACTATTGTTGATGATATAACCTTTTTCAAATTTTATCTGAGCGCAGATGATAACAATACAAAAGAAAAAGAGTACTGAGAATGTTTTTTTCATGGTTAAGTAAAATTAAAAATATGAGCGCAAATATAGATAAAATAAAGAGAAGAAGTATCTTTGTAAAATATGACACTCATTATTTTTATAATATTTTTGGCTTGTGTTCTTTCTCTGGTCCTGTTTAAGGTCAGATCAGGAAGTATCGCCAGGTGGGCGAAGCTGTTTCGTATTGTAACAGTTGTTTTTTCAATTTCTGTTTTTACCTATTGGTTTATTAAGAAAAGTGCTGTGGCATTTGTGGATAATTCTGTAGGGCTGCAGGTGGTCAACAAACTTCCACAGACATTGGATTTTTATCTGGTCAATGTGAATAAAACAGATCAAAGTACAGTTCTTGAACCGAAGCATATTGGAAAAATACGTCCGGAATATTACAGAATAGAGTACCTGAAAATGGATAAATCCGATGAATACTGGATTGCAGGATATCTCGGAAAGAAAAATCTTGTATACTTTTCCCAACATTCTGTACCCAATAAGAATATCGATCAGATTGTAGAAGTGCAGAATTACATTAATCAGAGTATGAAACTGTCTGATGCAGCCAAAAAACAGGTAGATGCCTATAATTATGAGAATACAAAACTGGGAATCTGGATTACGTTGGACTTCCTGCTTCTGTTTCTCAATCTGGTATTGCTTCTCAGAAAAAATAAATAAAAAGGTAATGAGTTCTTATTGCTCATTACCTTTTGTTTTTTGTTAAGGATAATCCAGAATCTGCATGATCTGCTCTTTAAATTCTTCAGGACATGATTTGATAAGTTTATCCTTGTTCTGTTTACTGATTTCTTTGGGATTAAGCCATTCGCTTTTATTGGAGTTCAGACTATGGTTGTCATATACTCTTTTTATGGTATGATTTTCATAAAAAATATATTCATCACCCAGCCAGTTATTGGCAATACTGATTGTACAAATTTCCTTTTCCATGATTTATGTTTTAAAGTATAATGTTTAGTGAAATACATTATACTCTAATATACGAAACTTTTCGTTAAAAAAAAGGAATTTTGTTACAAGATTAATTAAAATCAGTAAGCTTAAATTCTTATTTCTGCAGTAAGCTTTTATATTAAATATATTAAAAAAGTGTTCCTGTACTTTCGGTCGCCATTTGCGGAATATGTATATCAGTTCCCCATTCCTCATTCACTTTTTTGATGAAATAAGCGGATAATAACGGAGAGGCTTTCTCAATATTCTGATGAACAAAAAAGTAAAGATTCTGCAGACCCTCTTTTTTCCACTTTGTAAGGTGTTTTAACCAATCATCCAGTCTTTCATAATCACTTTCTGCATTGGCTCCTACATAACGGATAAATGCATTAGGAGTTGTAAGACGCATATGGAGCATGTCTCTTCTTCCGGCAGTATCTACAATAATATTGGTAATGTTATGGGCTTCAAAAAGTTCACATGTTGTATTAAGGATTTCCTCATCAGTAAACCATTCCGTATTGCGGAGTTCTATAGCTAATGGAACCTCTTTTGGCCATTCTTTTACGAATTTTTCCAGCCTGTCATAATCTTTAGGCTTAAAATTATCATGAAGCTGAAGGAAAGCCATTCCCAGCTTTTCATCAAAATTGATGACAGCGGAAGCAAAATGAGTTACCGGATCGGTAACATCAATCAATCTTCTGAAATGGGAAACTGTGTTGGTGATCTTAGGAAAAAATTTAAAATTTGCCGGAGTTTTTTCTTTCCAGGTTTTTACCTGATCCGGAGTTGGCATTCCGTAAAAAGTAGCATTCAGCTCTATAGAATTAAACTGGGTTGCATAATAGGTCAGTTCATCCTTAGTTCCCTTAGGATAAAATCCTTTGAGATCCGTTTTATTCCATTTAGCACATCCGATAGAGATATTTTCCAGTCCTTTTTATTTAGAGCCAGTATCTCTTTCGTTCTGGGATGATCTTTAGGTAATGTGAAATCTATTTTTGAAGGGTCTTCTACTTGTCCGAATTTCATATCTGTAGTTTTGGTATTAAACAATAAACACAAATATAAACCAAAAATCCCAGAGCGTTTGGCGATTTATGTGGAAAGTATTTAAACATCAAAGATTAGTGATTATGAAATTTTAAGAAATAGAACCCACTTGAAAAGCGCCAAGAATATGACTTTTCACATTTTGTTTAGAAAATTTTTTAACACTTTTACTACGTTTCTATTAAGTTTTTTTTAAGGAAATATTAAACATTCTGTTACGTAATGTTAATTCTGTGTTACCACATTTCATTTTTACTAGATATAATTTTACACCAAGTTTATAGCGAATAAAAATATGAAGAAAAAAATCATCTGTGCTTTTGCTCTGTTATCTTTCGGGTTTGCATTTTCACAGGAAACCAGCTCTAAAATTTTTGGAAGATTAAAGGGAATTTCTTCCGAAGTTACAGTGAAGGTAGTACATATTCCTACCAATAGTACCTTTGAAACGAAAAGTAACAGCAAAGGTCAGTTCAGCTTAGATAATCTTCAGCCGGGAGGCCCTTATAAAATTGAAATATCTGACGGATCACAGGTAATCTATGAAAATCCGAATCTGCAACTTTCTTTAGGAAATAACGACTTGCCTGTAGTAGATGTAGGAAGTAAAGAGAAAACAATTGATGAGGTAAAAATCACTTCTAAAAAGACCACAGCAAAATATGGAGTAGGAATCAGTCAGGCTCAGATTTCAGGTCTTCCGAATATTAACCGAGGCATTCAGGATGTTACCAAGCTAATTCCTCAGAGTGCCAACAACTCTTTCAACGGAACTAATTTCCGTTATAATAACGTGACTATTGATGGTTCTATCAATAATGACGCTATTGGTTTCAGTCCTTCATTGGGAGGGCAGACAGGGACTTCCGGAATGCCCGGAAGCAGTACCCGTTCCAATTCTATAAGTCTGGATGCTATTCAGGATGTGCAGGTGTATATTGCGCCTTATGATGTGAAACTGGGGAATTTCCTTGGAGGAAGTATTAATGCCGTTACCCGAAGCGGGAGTAACGATGTTACAGGTTCAATTTATGCATACGGAAGAAATGCTGCAATTACCGGTAGAAACAGGGTAGGAGATAATTCTAAGATGCCCAGCGATTTCCAGGACTTTATTTATGGTGGAAGAGTCGGATTACCGGTTGTAAGAGACAAAGTGTTTTTATTTACAAACCTGGAATATACCAAAAGGACAGATCCTGTATTCTATAATGCCAATGATCCGGGAGCATTGGTGAATGAACAGGTTGCCCAGCAAATTTCAGACTTCGTACGCAATAAGTACGGATTCAATGTCGGAAGTTTTAACCAGTACAATAACTTCTCTGAAAGCTCTAAACTTTTCAATAAGTTAGATTGGAAAATTAATGATAAACATACTTTATCCATTAAAAACAATACCGTATTTTCACAGGCGTCCAATCTGGAAAGAGACGGAGCCAACTTCAGATTCTCCAGTATGGATTTCGTTCAGAAAAACACAGCATCTACCACTACACTTGAATTAAAAAGCCGTTTTAATGATCAATGGAGTAATAATTTAGTCTTGGGTTATTCTTCTATTCATGATTACAGAGATCCTACTTCGGGAAATGCGATGTTTCCACAGGTGGAGATTGCTTACAACGGAGGAACAATCCTGTTGGGTAATGACAGAGAAGCCACTGTTTTCAATATGAAGCAGAAAACTTTTGAAATCACGGATAACCTTACCTATAAAAAAGGAAATCATACCTTCCTGTTGGGAACTCACAATGAATTATACAATATCAACTATGGTTTTGTAAATGCCCTGAACGGAAGAATTTCCTATAAAAGCCTGAATGATTTTTATAACGGAACTCCCGCCAGAATAAGAGGAACTTATCCTTTCAACGGAGACAGCAGACAGACCCTTTTTGATAATCCTTATGCTCAATATAAGGTGAATCTGCTTTCTCTGTATCTTCAGGATGAGATCAATTGGGGAAGAGTAAGACTTTCACCGGGAGTAAGAGTAGATTACACAGACTTACCGAATAAACCGCAGTTGAGTCCATTGGTAAGCAATTCTCCTCAGGATCCAAACGCTGGAAATACTTACAATAATACTCCGTTAAACCAGCTTACCAACAACTATCTGAATAAGCCGACATTCTCGCCAAGACTTGGATTTACCATTGATCTTACTGAGAACAGGTCTATGGTGCTGAGAGGAGGCTCAGGTATTTTTGTGGGAAGAATTCCTTTCGCATGGCTAGGATATGCTTATTACAATGACGGGGTAGGTTTCGGAAGTTATGACTACAATTCACCAACACCTGCACAGCTTGCTGCCAACGGAGATCCGTTGAATAGTGCCAATTTCCCGAAATGGCAGAATTCGTCAAAAGTTCAGGTAGACCTTATTGACAATAATTTTAAAATGCCAAGAGTCTGGAGAAGCTCTTTAGCTTTCGATTATACGCTGGCCGGATATAAATTAACCTTAGAAGGAATTTATACGAAGGTGCTTTATGACCTGAAATTCCAACAGGTAAATAAAACAGATAATGTGACATATTACAGCTATGATGTGAATCATGAAATGCCGATCTATACAACCAATATCAACAGTAATTTTTCCAATGCATATCTTTTATCCAATACAAAAGAAGGATATCGTTACAATTTAACAGCACAGCTTTCAAAATCCTATGATTTCGGATTCAATTTCTTTGTAGCCTACACTTACGGGGATGCTAAAGATATTACCAATGGTATCCGAAACTCAATGGAAAGTAACTGGCAGATGAACCAGTCTCTTACTCCTAACGATCCGAAGCTCACAACATCTAATTTCGCCATCAAAAACAGAGTAGTGGCCAATCTTGGATATGCCTTTAATATCTCTGATATGAACAGATTATACACCAATGTATATTTTAATGCTCAATCGGGAAATCCTTTTTCATGGGGATTTGTGAACAGTACCATTGCCAATACAGGACAGGCTGCCGGACTTGCGTATATCTTTAAAGATGCTGCAGAAGCCTCCAAATATATAGTTCCTATAAAAGATGCCTCAGGAAATGTTTTGGTAACTGCTCAGCAGCAGATTGCTGATTACGAAAACTTTATTAACAGTAACGACTATCTGAAATCCAGACGAGGTAAATTCACAGAAAGAAACGGAGATTTTACTCCATGGAACATTCAGGCGGATATCAGAATCATGGATGAAATCAGGTTGAGCAAGAAATCTAAGAATAATATTCAGATCTCATTGAGTATCATCAATTTCACCAATCTACTGAATAGGGATTGGGGTAAAGTTTATTTTGTTCCTAATACTTTCAACTCTACAGCAAGTGTCGGGTTGACAAAAGTAGGAAATGTAGCAGCAGGACAGCCTTCTGCAGGAGATCCTACTTACAACTTCAAAACACCGGGACTGCCTTATACTATTGATCAGTTTGCATCAAGATTTCAGGCACAGCTTGGGGTGAGATATAATTTTTAACAACGCTTTTACATTTTACTTCATAATTCTTTTCAAAGGTCCGGATTTTCTTTCCGGACCTTTTTATTTATAAGTAATTATTGATGAATGATAGATTGCTGATACAGAAAATTGCAGTTTATCTTTATTAAAATCAGTAAGTATATTAATACAATCATTTGTGAAAATCCTTGTGATCTGCGGTTAATCAAAGACTAGTATATATAAGTGGTAATAATTCAATAGGAACGGGCTTTAGCCCGTTTTCATAAAATAAACAATAATATCCATCGGCTTTAGCCAAAACTTATTAATACTATAGAAAAGATCTGAGAAAGTCTGTGTAATCCCCGGGCGAACAAATTAAATTGACTTCATTCAAATATAAAACGTCAAAAGCACACCTTGCGGTATGCTTTTGTAAATATAGCGTGTTTATTACTTGATCTATGCTTCGCAGCTTGAGCATGATACGAAGTTAACCATCATTTCTTTTGAAACTGATGAACTTCTCTGGTAGTAAAGTGTTTTAACTCCTTTTTTCCATGCTTCAATATAAAGGTAGTTAACATCTTTTACAGGCATTGTAGAAGGGATCTGAAGATTCAGAGACTGTGCCTGGTCAATATATTGCTGTCTTTGTGCTGCCTGAGAGATAATTTCCATTGGAGAAATTTCTTTGAATGTTTTGAATACTGCCTTCTCTTCAGGAGTAAGCTCATTCAGGTGCTGTACAGATCCATGGTTGAGCATTATCGTTCTCCATGTTTCCTCGTTATCCAGTCCTTTTTCTTCCAGTAATTTTGCAAGGTATTTGTTTTTACGCATAAAGTTCCCTTTAGCAAGACCTGCTTTATAGTAGTTGGAAGCAAAAGGCTCGATTCCCGGAGAAGTTTGTCCCAAAATTGCGGAACTTGAGGTAGTAGGAGCAATAGCCATTGTTGTGGTATTTCTCAATCCGTATCCTTTTAGTACTTCCGGTTCACCATAAATGTTGGCAAGCTCTCTTGAAGCCTGCTCAGCCTGTTCTTTGATATGTCTGAAAGCTCTTGCGTTGAACTGAGTTGCTTCGAAGCTTTCAAATGGAATCATATTTTTCTGTAAATATGAATGGTATCCTAACACTCCTAATCCAAGGGCTCTGTGACGCATTGCGAAGTTTCTTGCTCCCTGTAGGTAATAGTTACCCTCAGTTTTATCAATGAATTCAGATAAAACAGCATCCAGGAAGTAGATAGCAAGCTTTACAGCATCTGTATCCTTCCATTCATCATATAGTTCAAGGTTCATGGAAGACAGACAGCAGATGAAAGACTCTTCCATAGTAGATGGAAGCATGATTTCAGAACAAAGGTTACTTGCATTTACCGTCATCCCTAAATCTTTATAAACCTGTGGCTTATTTCTGTTTACGTTGTCCGTAAAGAAAATATAAGGAAGACCTTTTTGCTGACGGCTTTCCAATACTCTTGCCCAGACTTTACGCTTTTCCATATCACCGTCAATCATATCCTGCATCCAGTAATCCGGAACACATACTCCGGTGAACAGGTTCTGAATCGGGCTACCGATATCTTTAATAGATAAAAATTCTTCAATATCTCCGTGGTCAATATCTAAGTAAGCAGCAAAAGCTCCTCTTCTTACCCCTCCCTGAGAAACAACATCCATAGCTGTATCGAAAAGCTTCATGAATGAAACTGCTCCTGAAGACTTTCCGTTGTCAGTTACAGCTGTTCCTCTGTTTCTCAATTCTCCGAAATATCCTGAAGTACCTCCTCCGATTTTAGTCTGCATGATCACTTCACCCATTTTGTGGGTAATTCCTTCAATACTGTCCGGAATGTGAACGTTGAAACATGAGATAGGAAGACCTCTCTGAGTTCCCATATTAGCCCATACAGGAGAAGAGAAACTGATCCATCCTTTCGTAATCATTTCTTTGAATGCCGGTTGAAGTTCAGGTTTGTATAACCTTTTTGCAGCAGCAGTTGTGATTCTGTCGATTGCTCCGTCTACTGTTTCACCTTTCAACAGATATCCTCTGTTAAGCATCTGCTCAGACTCTTCATTGAGCCACCATATATTTGAATTTTGCTCTTCCATAGATGTTATATTTTCGAATTCCGGAATGAAGAGATCACTCCGGAATTTTGTTTTTTTATTGTATTGATTGTAAAATTTCTACTTTGTGGGAACCGTTCAGTCCGCTTTCATCTCTTAATCTCTGAAATTCTTTAAAAGACGGAACATTCAAAACCTCATGCTGAACTTCTTCATTGATGTAGTTTGAATAATGTACGAAAGTAACACCATCTTCCTTTACAAAAACTTTATACTCAAAGGTGGAAGGATCTAAATTTTTGAAATCTTCCAGAAACTTTTGGATATTAGCTTTATTGTTTGGAACAAAGTCGGGGTTTACCGTATAAGTTACTATTACATTAATCATTCCCTTGATATTTGTGCTTTATTTAATGAACTGTATTCTTATAATACCAGAAAAGAATTACTCCTTATACTGACTGCACTGACGCTCGCTGCGCTCGCGCCCGGATTAAAACAAATCGTTTGCTGTAATACTTTTATCGTGTTTCGTATAGTCTACAGGTCTTTTGGCAAAGAAATCATCTAATGAATTGGCAAAAACTTCCTCCTCGAACCATACCATTGGTCTATATTGCTCAGGAGTAATGTTGTATCTTGTTTTCATGTTGATTTTCTTCAAACTGTCATCTACACGGTATTTCATAAAGTTTAACAGGTCTTCTTTAGAAACGTTGTCGATTTCTCCCAATTCAAAGATCCAGCTAAGGATGTCGCCTTCTCTTGCGATAGACTCATCTACAAGGGTATAGATATCTTCAATATCGCTGTCTGTTAATAAGTCAGGTTGTTCTTCACGGATTTTGTTGATCAGGTAAATTCCTGCATTGGCGTGAATCTGCTCATCTACTGAAGTCCATGCAATGATATTGGAAACATTTTTCATGAAACCTTTGAATCTTGTGAAAGAAAGGATGATGGCAAACTGCGAGAAAAGAGAAACGTTTTCCACTAAAATACTGAATAACAATAAAGCGGAAACATATTCTTTCGGTGTAGCAGAATTAGCATGCTTTAAAGCATTTCCAAGAAACTCGATTCTACCTTTTACAGCAGGAATTTCGATCACGTTAAGGAACTCGTCGTTATATCCTAAAACCTCTAATAAACGGGAATATGCTTCAGAATGACGGAACTCGCATTCTGCAAAAGTAGATCCTAATCCATTGAATTCCGGCTTTGGTAAGTGGTTGTATAAATTTCCCCAGAATGTCTTTACAGACACCTCGATCTGTGCAATGGCTAACAGCGCATTCTTCACAGCATGCTTTTCGTGTGGTTCCAACTGCGAATGAAAATCCTGAACATCTGCAGTAAAGTCCACTTCCGAATGTACCCAGAACGATTTGTTGATGGCTTCTACAAATTGAAGAACCTCCGGGTATTCAAATGGCTTATAGCTTACTCTTTTATCAAAAATTCCCATATTAAATATCTTTATAATTAAATAATTTAGATCCTTGTGGATAACGTTCCGGAAATACTTAAGTTTTTGTTTTTCTGCAGATTGTGAATTAAAGTTATCCACTTTTGCAAATCCATATTTCTTGTAAAGAACTAATAGCAAAGTTCGAAAAAAAGAACTGATTTTGAAAGGGGTAAATACTAATCGGCTGACTTTTAGCCGGAAAAGTTTTCCACATTTACATGAAACAGCCTCGTATAATAGGCTAAACAGCAATCTTGAGGATAAATACATTGAAATGTGAAGTTACAGTTAAACAATTTTATATAAAGTATTATTAATAAAGGGATAATTTGTTAAACAAAAAAATATTTGAATAAATTTTTATTCTTGTAACAATTTGAAAATATGATCTACTTATTGGGTATAAAACATACATCACTTAATGTTAGTAATTCAGGATTTAAATAAGTCATACGATACAGGCAAAAGCAAACTTCATGTTCTTAAAGGAATTAATCTGAATATTTCTGAAGGAGAGTTTGTTTCTATTATGGGAAGTTCCGGTTCCGGAAAATCTACACTACTTAATATTATTGGAATTCTGGATGAAAAAGATTCAGGAACCTATGAATTGGACGGAGTTCCCATTGAACATTTATCTGAGGTAAAAGCTGCAGAATATAGAAGCCGGTTTTTAGGATTTATTTTTCAGTCTTTCAATCTTATCAATTATAAAACAGCTTTGGAGAATGTAGCACTTCCACTGTATTATCAGAATGTGCCGCGAAAAGAACGAAATCAGAAAGCGCTGGAGTATCTGGAAAAAGTAGGACTGGCTCAGTGGGCAAACCACCTTCCAAGTGAACTTTCCGGAGGACAGAAGCAGAGAGTAGCCATTGCAAGAGCTTTGATTACCAATCCAAAGGTAGTACTTGCAGATGAGCCTACCGGAGCACTCGATTCCAAAACTACCCATGATATTATGAAACTTCTTCAGGATATCAATAATGAAGGAAAAACAATAATCGTTGTAACCCACGAACCTGATGTGGCTGCACAGACCAAAAGAAATGTAGTCCTGAAGGACGGGATTATTGAAAGTGATGAGTTTATTAAGCAGATTGTACTATAAGTGAATAGTGAATGGTCAATTTTGCTTCGCAAGTGAATTCTACAATGAGGAAGACAAATAATTTATAATACACACAAATGAATATGAAAAAAAATAAAAATGTTTTTAAATCTGAACCATTATAAGCTTGACGTATATCAATCAGCCAGAGAATTAAGAATAGAATGTTACAAGGCTTTATCTAAAATTCCTGATCATGAAAAGTTTAATGTAATTGACCAGATAGGAAGAGCTTCTACTTCAGTGGTAAATATTACCGAGGGATGCTCGAGAAGATCTGAATTAGAAAGGAAAAGATATTTTGAAATTGCCAGAGGTTCGGTTATTGAGTTAGATTCTTGTTTTGATATTGTTATAGAGTGTAAGTATATTAAAATAGAAGAATTAACAAAAATTGGTAAT
Organism: Chryseobacterium gleum; assembly: GCF_900636535.1. NCBI lineage: Bacteria > Pseudomonadati > Bacteroidota > Flavobacteriia > Flavobacteriales > Weeksellaceae > Chryseobacterium > Chryseobacterium gleum. The sequence continues at coordinate 2,479,463 of NZ_LR134289.1, read as the reverse complement.
TTAATAAAAACAGCATTTATCTTATTAAGTAAAATGTTGAAAAGTGATTAGAAATGTGAAAATTAATTAGGTTCGTAACTGAAGTCTGATGAAGGACAAATTGACAACAAGGTTAATTGACTTCGAAGAAAATTGAGAGCGCAGCTAATTGACTTTTTTACACAGTAAAAAAATAAAAAATATGTTTGACCTAGATCGTTGGCAGGAAATATTCAGTTCTATCCGGAGTAATGTACTTCGGACGGTACTTTCAGGGTTTACTGTAGCTTTGGGACTGTTTATTTTCATCGTCCTTTTTGGAATTGGAAGAGGACTTCAGAATGCTTTTTCTGAAGGATTTGCAGGAGATGCTAAAAATCTTATTATTTTTTCCACAGGAAAAGCCTCTTTAGCTTATAAAGGTCTTCAGTCTGACCGAAATATAACAATGAATAACTCAGACTATGATTTTTTAATTAATACGGATAAGGAAAAAGCGGGGCCTTCCAGTCCGAGATATAGTGCCAGTTTAATGGTAAAATATGGAAAAGAAAGTGGTCTTTATCAGATTAATGGTGCTGAACCTGGTGAACAGGTCATTGAAAACAGAAAAGTTATTGATGGGAGGTATATTACAGCGAAAGATCTGGAAAGAAAATTAAATGTTGCGGTCATTGGAAGAATGGTTCAGCGGGACTTGATCAAAAATGGAAGCCCAATAGGAAAAGAACTTGATATTAACGGAACAATGTATAAGGTTATCGGAGTTTTTTCCGATGATGGCGGAGATCGAGATGAGAGACATATCACAGTACCCATCACCACTTTACAGCAGATGAAGAAAGGATCTGATACAGTAAATATAGCTTATATAACATACAATGAGAAACTGACTCCGGATCAGGCCATTAAGTATGGTGATGAGCTTAAAGATAAATTAAAAGCGAGAAAAAATGTTTCTCCCGATGATGAGAATGGTGTCCGTGTCTGGAATAACGCCAAAAATATGAATGACACCTTTACATTCATGGCGGTACTTACAGCAATTGTAGGATTTATCGGACTGGGAACATTACTTGCCGGAATTATCGGGATCAGTAACATTATGGTATACATTGTTAAAGAAAGAACCAAAGAGATCGGAGTAAGAAAAGCTATTGGTGCAAAGCCAGCTGGAATTGTAGGGCTTATTGTTCAGGAAAGTGTTGTGATTACAGTTATATCCGGGCTTGTTGGAGTAGGAGTAGGTGTTTTGACATTAAATCTTATCGGGAACAGCCTTGAAGAGTTTTTCATTAAAAACCCAAGTGTAGGCTGGGGATCCATCATTATGGCATTCATTGCACTGATTTTCTCTGGACTGATTGCAGGATTTGTTCCCGCATACAGAGCCTCAAGAATTAAACCGATAGAAGCATTGAGAACAGAATAATTTGCGATAAACGAAAGTTGAAAAAAGCAAATAAGAAGATAACAGATTAATGGGATTCATTATTTATAACTTATAATTCAGAAAGGTGAATATCATATTTAAAAAAGACACTTGGCAGGAAATTTATTATTCATTGAGGAATAATAAACTCCGGACATTTCTTACCATGATTGGCGTAGGATGGGGAATGTTTTTGTATGTGAGCCTTCTTGGAGCTGCAAAAGGAATGGAAAATGGTTTTGATAAACTATTTTCCGGTTTTGCTACCAATTCCATCTTCCTGTGGGCACAGAAAACATCTATTCCGTACGAAGGATTTCCTAAAGGAAGAGAAGTTCACCTGAACCTGAATGATATGGAAATGCTGAAAAGAAAAGTAACAGCCATAGATTATATTTCGCCGCAGAATGCCAGAGGAAGCTTTACCGGAACACCGGGGGAAAGCATGTCAAGAAACGGGAAGAATGGAACCTATTCGCTTACCGGAGATTATTCTGTAGGAAACAAAATTTCGGAAAAGAAACTGATCTTCGGACGCTATATCAATGATGCCGATGTTTCCGGGAATAAAAATGTAGTGGTGATAGGAGAAGAAATTTATAAAAATTTCTTCGATTCCAAGAAAAAAGAAAACCCAATAGGGAAGTCTATCAATATTAAAGGACTGTTTTTTAATGTAATCGGGGTTTTCCGTGTAAAAAAAGGAGGAGGATTTGAAAATGACCAGACTGCTTTTATTCCACTTTCCACGTATACGAAAATGTATAATGCAGGAGACCAGATCGACATGTTTGCTATTGTAAGCAAGCCTAATGCAAATGTTAATGCAGTAGAAGAAGATGTAAAGTACGCTTTAAAGACAAAGAATAAAGTGTCCCCTGAAGATACCAACGCTTTCGGGAGTTTCAACCTTGGGAAAGAATTTAAAAAATTGACAGGGTTTCTTACAGGAATGCAGTTGCTGACCATTATCGTGGGTACACTGACTATCCTTGCAGGAGTAATCGCTATTTCAAATATCCTTTTGATCACAGTAAAAGAAAGAACCAAAGAAATCGGGATCAGAAGGGCGTTAGGTGCCAAACCTGCTGAGGTAAGAAATCAGATTTTGCTGGAAAGTGTTGTTATTACGCTCTCCTCGGGGTTGATAGGTTTTATGTTTGGGATTTTTGTACTTATGATTCTTAATGCTGTTACTCAGGGCCAGGATTCATTCCCATTCTATAATCCGACAGTTAACTATGGAAATGTGTTTGCGGCAATGGCAGTAATGGTGGTTTTGGGACTTGTTATCGGGATGATTCCTGCGCAGAGAGCTGTGAAGATTAAACCTATTGAAGCATTAAGAACAGAGTAATTAATTTGAAAATGAATCAATTTGAAAATAAAGAAGAACGGTTGATCAATGAACAATCAATCTTTTAATTTTTCAATTTATTTAATAAAAAATAAACTATACATATGAAAAAGAAATTCACTTGGAAAAAAGCCATTTATATAGTGTTGGGGCTTTTATTTGCAGTGGCATTATTCTCAGGGATTGGCTATCTTATAAAATCTAACTCTAACGAAGGTGAGGCTTTCCTTACCCGCAAGCCTACTGTTCAGAATATGGATGATAAGGTAATGGCTACAGGGAAAATTGTTCCAAAAGAAGAAATTGAGATCAAACCCAATATTGCGGGGATTATAGATAAAATCTTAGTAAAAGAAGGAGATAAAGTAGAAGTAGGCCAGCTGATTGCTACTGTGAAAATTGTTCCAAGTATCTCTGAAGTAAATGCAGCTCAGCAGGAAGTTCAGAATGCACAGATCCAGATCAGCAATGCCCAGATGAATGTAGGAAATATGCAGAAGCAGTTTGATATGCAGGAAAAACTTTACAAGCAGGGAGTTGCTTCTAAACAGGAGTTTCTTAATTCTCAACAGCAGTTATTCTCTCAGCAGCAGACTTTGAAAAATGCACAGCAGCAATTGAATACCGCTCAAAAAAGATTGCAGATCGCTAAAACAGGAGCAACTCCCGAACTTAAAGGTCAGGGGTTGGCAACTACCGAGATTCGTTCCAAAGCTTCAGGTACCGTACTTGAAGTGCCTGTTAAAGCAGGAAGCCAGGTGATTGAAGCCAATAACTTCAATGCGGGAACTACCATCTGCTCGGTTGCAGATTTAAATGTGCTGATCTTTAAAGGCGAAATTGATGAGGCACAGGCAGGAAAACTAAGAGAAGGAATGGATATGAATATTGTAATCGGAGCATTACAAAACAAAACTTTCCCTGGAAAACTGACCATGATTGCCCCTAAAGGAAAAGATAATGCAGGAACTATTAAATTTCCGGTAGAAGGTAACGTAAGTAATCCTAATAATGAGTATATTAGAGCAGGTTTTTCTGCGAATGGTGAAATTGTCTTGAGTTCCCAGAAAAATGCATTATTATTGGATGAATCTTTAGTGCAGTATGAAAAGAAACAAGGAAAAGATGTTCCTTTTGTAGAAACCAAACAAAAAGATGGTAAATTCAAAAAAGTATATGTGAAACTGGGAGCAAGTGACGGAATCAATGTTCAGATTCTTCCCGGATCAAATATTACAAAAGATACTGAAGTGAAAGTTTGGAACCCATCAGATAAAGACAAAGAAGAGCTGAAAGAAAAAGCCAATAAAAAATAATAAACTACACTATACACTTTTAAACTGTAATCCTGGAGGAATTCTTTTTCTCCGGGATTTTTTATGTCAAAATTTTTAAAAGAGTAAATTCCTATATTTGAATCAAATAAATCCATGGAAAATGTGTCGATACGCTGGGAAAACCTATAAATCACATTATGCATGTTTTAAATGTCGGAAATCATTTAAGCAGGCAGATAGTAGTGATATTTTACGTCGGATCAAAAAAGAAAAAATATACCATGAGCCAGGGAAGACAATTCGGAATGTAGGATATGTTTTCACGAAAGTAGAAACAAAAGAATTGCAAAAAATTGTTTCAGAGATTGAAAACCGGACTATAAAATGCCCTGAATGCAGCAATATAATGGCTGATCTGGGGAAAGATTTCAAAGCTCCTAAAAAAACAGCTGTCAAAGAATGGAAGATTATAGAAAGTCTTTTCAAAACAGGAAAATGTTTTCATTCATGCGGCTGCGATGGAATAGGGTATATTCCTGAAAATCCCAAAGACTATGAAGCGTATCTGAATAATATGTTGAAAACCTATCAGGAATATTTAGCTACCTGCCAGAAAACTTTTATAGAGGAATGTCCCGGAAAGAATGACGAAATTAAATATTGGTCTGACAATATTCAGAAAATAAAAACTGAAATTATTGATAACAGGTTTGATATAACAGTGTAACGGAAAAGAAGTTTAAATTGTCTTATCATTAAATTCCAAACTATTATATCCATGAAAAAAGACTATTGGATTCTCGTTCTTTTTATCATTGCAAAATTTGCTCTTCAATATTCATTGATAAGTCCTGAATATGAACTTCACAGGGATGAATATCTGCATCTCGATCAGGCGAATCATCTTGCATGGGGATATCTTTCAGTTCCGCCTGTCAACTCTTGGATAGCGTGGATCATTAAAATGTTGGGAAACTTCGTATTCTGGGTTAAGTTCTTTCCTGCTTTATTTGGAGCAATGACTATAGTCATTGCCTGGAAAGTTGTTGAAGAACTGAAAGGAAGCCTTTTTGCTAAAATACTTACTGCGTCAGGTATTCTATTTTCTGTGCTTCTTCGGGTAAATATGTTATTCCAGCCCACATCACTGGAAATTTTCCTGTGGCTGTGTCTTTATTACAGTTTGATTAAATATTTCAATTCCCAAAAAGTTAAGTGGATTTACATGGGAGCAGTCATTTTTGGAATAGGAATATTGAATAAATATAATATTGCTTTTGCCGTCCTTGGACTCATTCCTGCATTTCTGTTAACAAAGCAAAGAAAAATCTTTATGCTCTCTCATGCGTATTGGGCAGCGCTTTTGGTGTTAATTATTGTTTTTCCCAACCTTTTATGGCAATATCAGAATCATTTTCCGGTCATTCATCATATGAAAGAGCTTTCAGAAAGACAGCTTGTACATGTAGACCGGGTGGATTTTATGAAATCTCAGATTCTCTTTTTCATAGGTGTCATTTTTGTTATCATAGCGGGCTGGGGAGCGTTATTGTTGTATAAGCCTTTTGAGAAATTCCGGTTTTTCTTTTGGAGCTATAGTATTACAATTACCTTGTTCTTATTTTTTAAAGCAAAAGACTACTATGCAATAGGACTCTATCCCGTTTATATTGCCTTTGGTGCAGTTTATCTTGGACATCTATTTGAAAAAGGATGGAAGAGGTTTTTGAAACCCGTCAGCATTCTGATTCCGATACTTTTATTTCTTCCCTTATATAATGTAGCCTTTCCGAATAAAAGTCCTGAATATATAGTCTCTTACCCGGATGAGTATAAAAAATTGGGGCTGCTTCGTTGGGAAGATGGAAAAGATCATTCTTTACCACAGGATTTTGCTGACATGCAGGGTTGGAAAGAACTGGCTCAAAAAGTGGATAAAGAATATTCCAAACTGGCAAAGACCGGAACTACGATGGTCTTATGTGATAATTACGGACAGGCCGGAGCAATTAATTATTATTCAAAAGCGGGTGTTGTAGCCATGTCATTTAATGCAGACTATATCAATTGGATAGATATAAACAGGAAATACAAAAATGTAATCAGAGTTAAAGATGCTACCGAAGCAGGAAAAGAACTTAATGAATCCGGTTCATTTTTTGAAGTTTCGGAACTAAAGGATTCTATTACCAATCCATATGCTAGAGAAAAAGGAACAGCGATTTTCAGCCTTCAGGGAGCGAAAATAAATATCAATAAAAGAATTCAGGACGAAATTACCGAAGTTAAAAATGAATGGAAATAGCTTTTCAGCAGAAGCGATAAATGATCAGTTGTTTACGGAATAAAACTAATAGATAAAAAGTATTATTGCAACTATATTGCATTAATTGATTTTGCTTTACCTTTGTATTATCAATTATCAATTATCAATTATCAATTATCAATTATCAACTGAACTATGGAAAATAAAAATTTTGATGTTATCATAATAGGAGGAAGTTATTCGGGATTATCTGCGGGAATGTCTTTGGGAAGATCTTTAAGGAATGTTTTGATCATTGATAATGGAAAACCTTGTAACAGACAGACTCCACATTCTCATAACTTTGTTACTCACGATGGGAAAACACCGTCAGAAATTTCAAAACTGGCAAAAAAAGATGTTGAAAAATACAATACTGTCAGTTTCTATAACGGAACCGCTGTGAAAACACAAAATACCAGCGACGGTTTTAAAATTGAAACTTCATCTGGTGAAAAATTCAATTCTAAAAAACTTATTATAGCTTCCGGAGTGAGGGATGTAATGCCTGACATCCCCGGATTTGCAGAATGCTGGGGGATTTCTGTGATACACTGTCCATACTGCCATGGCTATGAAGTAAAAAATGAAATCACAGGAATTCTTTCCAATGGAGATATCGCTTACGAATTTTCAAAGTTGATTTTTAATCTGACCAAAAGCCTTACCTTGTTTACGAATGGAAAGGCTTCCCTTACTGATGAACAAATAAAGAAACTGGCTCAGAATAAAATTAATCTTAATGAAGATGAGATTGAAAAAATAGAGCATGATAACGGATCTGTTCAGAAAATTATTTTCAAAAACGGGAAAGAAGTTTCTTTAAAAGCTTTATATGCTAAAATTCCTTTCGAACAAAATCTAAATGTATCTGCTGATCTGGGATGTGAGCTGACGGAACAAGGTTTCATTAAAGTAGATGCAATGCAGAAAACAAATGTTCCGGGAGTATTTGCCTGTGGAGATAATGTAACCATGATGCGCTCCGTAGCCAATGCAGTTGCACAGGGAAATTTTGCAGGTGCCGTGGTTAATAAGGAGCTTTCAGATGAAGAATTTTAGAAACAATCTCATCTCATTAAAACAATCATAATGTTGGATTTATTGATGAATGTTTTCATTTTTTAGTGTTTAAAAATCATTTTTGCAATAGAGAAATCTCGACGAAAATTCCGTACATTTGGGGTGAAAATTTCAAAAACTAAAAGTAAAATGGATATTATTTTCGACCTGATTGAAAAGGAAAGACAAAGACAAACCCATGGATTAGAGCTTATCGCATCAGAAAATTTTGTTTCTGAAAACGTGATGAAAGCAATGGGAAGTGTACTGACAAATAAATATGCTGAAGGATATCCCGGAAAAAGATATTACGGAGGATGTGAAGTAGTAGATGAGGTTGAAACTTTAGCCATCAACAGAGCTAAGGAGCTTTTCGGAGTAGATTATGTGAATGTTCAGCCACATTCCGGTTCTCAGGCGAATGCAGCCATTTATCTTGCAGTTTTGAAACCTGGTGATAAAATTATGGGAATGGACCTTTCAATGGGAGGACACCTTACCCACGGTTCAGCAGTGAACTTTTCAGGGATTCAATATAACGTAGTTTCTTACGGAGTTCAGCAGGAAACAGGTCTTATTGATTATGATCAAATGAGAGAAGTAGCGTTGAGAGAAAAACCAAAAATGCTTATTGCAGGTTTCTCAGCCTATTCAAGAGATTTAGATTATGCTAAATTCAGAGAAGTGGCAGATGAAGTGGGAGCTACCCTTTGGGCTGATATAGCTCACCCGGCTGGTTTAGTAGCAAAAGGGTTATTAAATTCTCCATTCGAGCACTGTCATGTAGTAACAACTACAACTCACAAGACCCTTAGAGGCCCAAGAGGAGGAATGATCATGATGGGGAAAGACTTTGAAAATACATATGGTCACAAAACGCCAAAAGGTGAAATCAAAATGATGAGCCAGGTGCTGGATGGGGCTGTATTTCCAGGTATTCAGGGAGGACCGCTTGAGCACGTGATTGCTGGTAAAGCTGTAGCTTTTGGGGAAGCTCTGGATGTTCAGTTTGAAACGTATGCAAAACAGGTTAAAGCAAATGCTCAGGCACTATCAAAAGCAATGATCAACAGAGGTTTTGATATCGTAAGCGGAGGTACAGATAATCACCTGATGCTGGTAGACCTTAGAAATAAAGGAGTAAACGGTAAAGAAACCGAAAAAGCATTAGTACTTGCTGATATTACATGTAACAAAAATATGGTTCCTTTTGATGACAAGTCACCATTTACAACATCTGGTATCAGATTGGGAACTGCAGCTATCACAACAAGAGGATTGAAAGAAAATGATATGGATACTATTGCGGGACTTATTTCTGAAGTAGTAGACAATATCAAAAATGAAGAAGTGATTGGATCTGTAAGAAAAAAAGTAAACGAATTAATGGAAGGTAAAGCTCTGTTTAATTACTAACAGACATTCCGATATCATATAAAGAATGGGCAACTGCTCATTCTTTTTTTATTACATGGAAAAGAAATCTTATACTTTCGAGGAAATAAAACAGAAGCTGGTCAATTACTGTGTTTACCAGGATCGCTGTCATGCTGAAGTGGAACAGAAGATGAGAGAATTCCTGCTCATAGATGAAGCGAAGGAAGAAATTATTTTATACCTGCTGAAAGAAAATTATCTGAATGAAGAAAGGTTTACACGAAGTTATATCAGAGGTAAATTTTACATCAAACATTGGGGAAAGACCAAAATTAAAATGAATCTGAAGCAGAAACAGATTTCTGAGAAGTTAATCAATTCATGTTTTGATGAGATTGATGACGCTGATTATGAAAAAACTATCAGAAAGATGTTTGATGATTATTATTCTAAGCAAACTGGCTTGAAAGAATATCAAAAAAAAACCAAGACTATAAAACATTTGATGAGTAAAGGTTTTGAATATGAGAAAATAATTGATATTTTTGACTAAATATTTAATGAATTACAAAAACTTGACGTATGACTTTTAGGAAAAAAAATAAACAGTTCATTGAAAAAGATTGATATATAAAGATTTAAAAATTATTTTAAAGAAAAACAGCTTAACTAAGAATTTTTATAGATAAATATCTGCTTTATAAAGAGCTTTTATGGTATGATTTTTGTCTGTGAGTTTAGCTGTATCATAAATGAAATTATTAGATTTCATAAACATAACATCAAATTTATTTTTGATTTCAGCATATTGAAATAAATTTATTTATTTTTGTGTGATTGTGCCAAAATTATCTTTGATTGGATAATCAGATATTATACATTAATTAAATATGAACACCAATACAGACAATGTACAATTCTCTTAGAAAAACAATATTTGGAGGGGATAATGTTGTCAATCTCTCAGACGTAAGATATCTTCCTCGATGGATAATTCTTGTAATAGACATTATTATTCTGATCATATCTTTATTTCTTTCCACTTACATTATCGCAAAAATTACCAAGCAGGAATTTATCTATCACGATGATAAAAGTTTAGTTTTTGCTTTTATTATTCTGGTGAATGCTGTTTTTATGTATGTCTTCAAGACTTACGCCGGTATTATTCGCCATTCAACATTTATAGATTTATTTAAACTTCTGATATCGTGCTTTTGCACAATGCTGACTATCGGAATTATAAATCTTTCCTATTTCTGGATCACAGGAAGTAAGTTTATACTTACTCCTTATCTGATACTTTACTTTGTAATTTCTTTTATGGGATTATTCCTTTTCAGATTATATGTGAAAGAGTTTTTCCATATTGTAAGGGAGTACAGAAGAAGTGCACTGAAAAAAAGGATTCTGGTATTGGGAATTGATGAACAATCTATTGCGATTGCCCGTGCTATTCTGGATAATCCAAGTTTGCCATATCAGGTAGTTGGGTTTTTAACTCAGAGAACCGATTCTAAAAGAGCTTCTCTGTTAGGAAAACCCATCTATGAGAAGGAAAAGATAGAGGAGCATTCAAAAGACGATCTTATGGTTGATGGCGTTCTCATTGTTAAGGAGATGATGGCCAGAGATGAGATGAACGCCTGGGTGAATTTGTTTTTAGAAAAAGATCTGAATGTTTTTAAAGCACCCTCTGTACAGAAGTTAAGAGACAGTGATCTAGGAGGGTCTATCAAAAATCTTCAAATTGAAGATTTGTTAAACAGAAAACCGATCAAAATTCAGAATGAGAAAGTTAAAAGCAGACATTTTGATAAAACGGTATTGGTAACCGGTGGTGCAGGATCTATAGGAAGTGAGATTGTAAGACAGGTTGCTCTTTTTAATCCTTCTTTAATTGTAGTACTGGACCAGGCTGAAACACCTCTTTATGAAATTGAACTTGAAATGAGAGAGAAATTTCCTCATATCACTTTCAAATTTGTTTTGGGAGATGTTTCTAACCATCACAGAATGGAATCTCTGTTCCAGACGTATAATTTCTCAATGGTATACCACGCAGCAGCCTATAAGCATGTTCCTTTGGTAGAAGAAAATCCTCATGAAGCCATTTTTGTCAATATATTAGGTTCAAAGATTGTTGCAAAATTATCCAGCAAGTATAAAGTAAACAGATTCGTAATGGTATCTACAGATAAAGCTGTAAACCCAACCAACGTAATGGGAGCTTCAAAACGTGCAGCAGAACTTTTTGTACAGTCACTTCAGAATGTAGAAGGTAATGTGACCAAGTTTATTACAACGAGATTTGGAAATGTATTAGGATCCAATGGTTCTGTAATTCCTCATTTTAAAAAGCAGATTGAAGCTGGTGGCCCGGTAACCATTACCCATCCGGAAATCGTAAGATATTTCATGACGATTCCTGAGGCTTGTGAGCTTGTGCTTCAGGCAGGAACAATGGGAGAAGGAGGTGAGATTTTTGTCTTTGATATGGGGGAGCCTGTAAAGATTATTGATCTTGCCAAAAGAATGATCAAATTATCAGGATTCGAACCTAATATTGATATCAAAATCATCTATACAGGATTAAGACCCGGAGAAAAGCTGTACGAAGAACTTCTGAGTGATGATGCAAAAACACTTCCTACTCATAATGACAAAATTATGATTTCTAAAGATCCTTCAATGGGATTTGAAGATATAGACAGGCTTACTAAGGAAATTACCAAGGCTTCCCTGCGAAGAGATAAAGTGGAAGTGGTTAGAATTCTTAAAACAATAGTGCCGGAATTCCGAAGCAATAATTCAATTTATGAGGCTTTGGATAAATAGAAAAAATATAAATGTATATTTGCACAATTTAACAAAATAATGAAAGGAAAAATAATAGCATTAGTTTTGGCGTCCTCTTTAGTAATTTCCTGCAAAGTGAACCCCAAAGCTAAGAATGATTTAAATTATATGCAGAATATAGAACAGGTCGCAATCAATGCATCTGCTAAAAATTCAGCAAATACGATCCAGGTAGGAGATCAGTTGGTTATTCTGATCACTGCGAAAGATATGGATGTTGTAAAGCCTTTTAATCAGAATTATTCTTCCTCAGAACTTATCCAAACCAATACAATAGCCGGTGGAAATACTCCTAACCAAGGAACAACAGTGTTATCAGGACCTACTTATATAGTAGATGCAAATGGAGATATTGACTTTCCAATATTAGGAAAACTGAATACATCAGATAAAAGTCTGACCGCTTTTAAAGATGAACTAAGGGAAAAGATGACGAGATATGTTATTAATCCCACTGTTAATGTAAGACTCGCTAATTTTAAAGTTACAATACTTGGAGAAGTTAATAGACAGGGAGACTATACAATAGCAAACGGACAAGCAACGATCTTGAATGCATTGGGTATGGCTGGTGACCTGACACAATATGGGAAAAGAGAAGATATATTGGTTATCAGAACAGAAAATGGTATTGTTTCTCATGGGCGTGTTAACCTACATGATGCTAATTTAATTAACTCTCCATATTATAATCTGAAACAGGGGGATGCCATTATTGTTTCTTCAAACAATACAAAAGACGTTATGGCGAAACAAAACCCTAATACAGGTCTTTACCTGACCGCTATTTCTATTGCGGTTACAGCAGTTGCCGTTGTAGTAAGTTTATTTAATAAGAAATAAAGATTGATGGATAACCAGAGAACTTCACAATTTTTGGAGGAAGAAACAAAATTAAATAAGGTTAGTATTAATGATGTAATCAAACCATATCTAAGAAAATGGCCATGGTTCATTTTTAGTGCAATTATAGCATTAGTAATCAGTTACTTTGCAATAAAATTTATCACGCCAGTTTATTATGTAGAGACTACATTACTTATAAAGGATTCAAAAAACTCTTCATCGGCTAATGATTTAGGCGTTCTTTCTGATTTATCAGGTCTGGGAGGGATGAAAACAAATAGTATTTCTAACGAGATTGAAATACTGAAATCTAAAAAATTAATGCGTGATGTTGTTGTTAATCATAATCTTCAAACAACCATCATTGCTAAAGGCAGAATCAGAAGTATTGAGCTTTACAAAGAATCATCACCTATTGATGTAAAGATTGTAAACGAAAAATCATCTAAAGGTTCAACCAATCCTATAAATGTAGAATTAAAAGGAGATCAGATTTTAATACAGTATGATGGGCTTAATAAAGAAATTATCTCCAGCTACGGTAGAATGATCAATCTTCCGTTTGCTAATATAATTATTACTAAAAATAATAAATTCAACAAAAAAGCTGCGCAAGGAGCAAATACAAATAAATTAGAACTAAAAATTTCATCTGTTGAAGCAAAGGTTAATAGTTTAACTGGTGCTCTAAATGTAAATCTAGCTAATAAAGATGCTACTGTACTTCGGTTATCTATAAATTATCCACAAACTTCAAAAGCTGAAGATATCCTGAATTCTTTAGTTGTTGCTTATAATAATGATGCTATTTTAGATAAAAACCTGGAATCTAGAAAAACGTTGGATTTCATCGAGGATAGAGTGAAAAAACTTTCTGTTGAACTTGGGCAGGTTGAAAATGAAAAAGAAAGTTTTAAAACCAAGAATAATCTTACCGATCTTGAGGTTGAAGCTAAAATTAATTTAGAGAGTTCGGCTACAGCTCGTGGAAAACAATTGGATCTCGATGCTCAGATCGAATTAACAAATTCTTTAATTTCTTTCATTTCTAAACAAGGACAATACCAGGCTTTACCTTCCAATATTGGCTTAAATAGTGCTGAAGCAGCTTCAGGAATTGCATCATATAATCAGTTGATACTACACAGGGGAAGATTATTGGAATCCGCAACTCCGGAAAACCCAACGGTTGTAGAAATAAGTAAGCAAATCAACGTACTTCGAAACTCAATTGTTGAGACACTTCAAAGAAATAAAACAGGATTGGAGCTTGCCCGAAATGAATATGTTGGAGAACAGAATAAAGTTTCCGGAAAAATTGCTAAAATTCCATCTATTGAAAAAATGTTTAGAGGAATAGAAAGACAGCAACAGATTAAAGAAAATTTGTATTTATTATTGCTCCAAAAAAGAGAAGAAACAGCAATAGCGCAATCCATTACAGCACCTAAAGCAAGAGTTATTGATCAGGCTTATGCTTCAGCAAATCCTGTTGCTCCTAAAACACAAGTTATTCTGTTGGCCGCACTGTTTATAGGTCTTCTTATACCATTTTTAATTATTTATTTTTCAGAATTATTAAATAATAAAATTGTCACTAAACATGATTTAGAGAAATTAGTACATGCGCCTATTATTGCAGAATTACCAAGTCTTGAAAAGGGAGATTCCGAAATCGTCAAGATGAACGATATTACTCCTATGGCAGAAGCATTCAGAATTCTTATCACCAATATGAACTTCATGCTTTCAAAAGAAAAAAAGGGAAAGGTTGTATTTGTTACTTCTACGGTAAAAGGAGAAGGGAAAACATTTACTTCTGTGAATTTGGCTCTTACGTTGGCAAATCCTAAGAAAAAAGCGATCATCATTGGATCCGATATCAGAAATCCTCAGCTTCAGAGATATAATCCTGCAAGAAAAGGACTTGCCGGGCTTACAGAGTATCTTTATAATGACGAGACGAAACTTGAAGATATTATTCATGTCTCATCTTTTAATCCGTATCTGGATGTAATTTATTCCGGAATGATTCCTCCTAATCCGACAGAATTGCTATCCAATGGTCGTTATGAGACTCTTCTGGATCAACTGAAAGAAAAATACGAATATATTATTCTGGATACTGCACCATTGCTACTTGTTACAGATACTTTCCTTATTGCAGAACTTTCTGATGTTACTATCTATGTATCAAGATCTAAATACACAGAAAAGTCTTTATTAGAATTTGCCAACAGTAATATTGATCAGAAAAAAATTACAAATGTCGGATTTGTACTTAATGATGTAAGCAGGGAAAATTTAGGATATAGCAATAAATATGGTTATGGTTATAACCATCATTCAGAACAATCATGGTTTCAAAAAATAACAAATAAATTTAGTTAATGATAGCAGCATATAAAATAGCGGTTATAGGTCAGGGGTATGTAGGTCTTCCCCTATCTCTTGAGTTTGCTAATCACTATCCTGTATTTGGTTTTGATATTAATACACAGCGGGTTGACCAGCTTAATAACGGAAAGGATATAACGCTTGAAGCTGATGTTAACAAATTAAATGATGGACTGAAAAAGTATAAAGAATCTATGGGCTCTTTAGGCTATAAGGCAACAAGCCAGCTATCTGATATTTCTGAAGCCAATGTATTTATCGTAACAGTTCCTACTCCTATTGATAAATATAATGCTCCGGATCTTACTCCATTGATTTCTGCTTCAAAAATGTTAGGCGAAGTTATCAAAAAAGGAGATATTGTTATTTATGAATCCACAGTTTTCCCCGGCTGTACAGAAGAAGAATGTGTGCCGGTTCTTGAAAAATATTCAGGACTTAAGTTTAACGAAGATTTCTTCGTAGGTTATTCTCCGGAAAGAATTAATCCAGGAGATAAAGTAAATACGCTTACAAGTGTTAGAAAAGTAACTTCAGGTTCTACAAAAGAAATTGCTGAACAGGTAGACCAACTATATAAGAAAATTATTACTGCAGGAACCCATAAAGCACCCAGTATTAAAGTTGCAGAAGCATCAAAAGCCATTGAAAATGCACAAAGAGATGTTAATATTTCTTTTGTAAACGAACTGGCCTTAATTTTTGATAGAGTAGGGATCGATACCCATGATGTATTGGAAGCGGCAGGTACCAAATATAATTTTCTTAAATATAAACCCGGGTTGGTAGGGGGACATTGTATTTCAGTAGACCCTTATTATCTTGCACACAAAGCAGAACAGCTGGGATATAATCCTGATGTTATTCTATCTGGCAGACGTGTCAATGATTCCATTGCAAAATTTGTTGCTGCTAAAGTAGTAAAGCTTCTTATCGCAAAAGGTGGAGTGATTAAAAATTCTAATGCACTGATTTTAGGAGTCACATTCAAAGAAAACTGTCCGGATGTCAGAAATACCAAGGTTGTGGATATCTATCGGGAACTTGCTGATTATGGAGTAAATGTAGATATTTACGATCCATGGGCAAGCAAAGAAGAAGTAAAGCATGAATACGGAATTGATATTCTGGATACTCTTCATGAAGGGAAAAAGTATGATTCTTTAGTGATTGCAGTATCTCATAATGAATTTCTGGAAATGGATCTGGATCTGCTTAAAAAAGAAAATGCTGTGGTCTTTGATACCAAAGCATGTTTAGATAGAAATCTGGTTGATGCAAGATTATAACAGATCATGAGCTATGATATCATCATCATCGGTGCAGGGTTGGTAGGATTGGCTACAGCCTATCAGACTAAGCTTAAAAATCCTGGTTTTAAGATTCTTATTTTAGAAAAAGAAAAGGATGTGGCATTGCACCAATCTGGACATAACAGTGGCGTGATCCATAGCGGTATCTATTATAAACCGGGAAGCCTTAAAGCTAGAAATTGTATTGAAGGATATAATTCGGTGATTAATTTTGCTGAAAAGTATGGAATAAGATATGATCTTTGCGGGAAAATAATTGTAGCCACCTCACAGGAAGAATTACCACTTTTAGATAATATTTATAAGAGAGGAGTTGAAAACGGGCTACAAAATTTAAAGTACCTTTCAAGAGAAGAGTTCCGTGAAATTGAGCCCCATTGTGAAGGCGTAAAAGCAATCAAAGTTCCACAAACCGGAATTATCGACTATCCGGGAATAGCTCAAAAAATAAAAGAACTTTTTGAAGAATTGGGAGGAGAAGTAAGATTTAACAATGAAGTAAAAAAAATCATTGATAAAGGGACTGAAATTATTGTCACTACCAATATTTCCGAATTTAAAACCAAAAAACTGATTTCCTGCGCAGGATTGTATTCGGATAAGATAACCAAAATGACCAACGAAAAAAATGATGTGGTCATTATTCCTTTCAGAGGAGAATACTATAAAATCAAAGATGAAAAAAAATACCTGGTAAAACATCTTATTTACCCGGTACCTGATCCTAGCTTTCCTTTTCTTGGTGTCCACTTTACCAGAATGATTGATGATAATATTGAAGCCGGTCCCAATGCCGTTTTGGCTTTCAAAAAAGAAGGATACCATTTTTTTGATTTCAATTTCAACGAAACCATGCAGACCATGCTATGGCCCGGATTTAGGAAAATTGTAGCAAAATACGGAAAAACGGGAATGGGAGAAATGCACCGTTCACTCTCTAAATCTGCATTTACAAAAGCTCTGCAAAAACTTTTACCTGAAATACAGGAAAATGACCTTGTACCAGGAGGTTCGGGAGTAAGAGCCCAGGCTTGCGACAGAAATGGAGGATTAATTGATGATTTTGACATTGTGAAAAACGGAAATATCATTCATGTTAGAAATGCTCCTTCTCCAGCAGCCACATCTTGCCTTTCTATAGGAAATACAATAAGTGAGCTTATCATGAATTAAGAAATGTACCTATAAGTGTACTCAAAAACTCAAAAACTAAAATATGAAAATTCAAATGGTTGATCTTAAAGGTCAATACCTGAAAATAAAAGAAGACATAGATGTAGGTATTCAGGAATGCATAGACAGTACAGCATTTATTAACGGTCCTGCTGTAAAAGAATTTCAACACGATTTCGAAAAATACCTTGGAGTAAAGCATGTTATTCCATGTGCCAATGGAACAGATGCTCTTCAAATTGCCATGATGGCTCTCAACCTACAGCCTGGTGACGAGATAATCTGCCCTGCTTTCACTTATGTAGCGACTGCAGAAGTCATTGGTCTTTTAGGATTAAAACCTGTAATGGTAGACGTAAACGCAGATACTTTTGATATACAGCTGGAAGGTCTTGAAAAATATCTTACACCCAATACCAAAGCAATTGTTCCTGTTCATTTATATGGACAAAGTGCAGATATGGAACAAATTCTTAAATTTGCAGAAAAACACAACCTTTTTGTTATAGAAGATAATGCTCAGGCAATCGGCTCAGATTATACGTTTTCAGATGGAACTGTTAGGAAAACAGGGACTATCGGACATATTGGCTGTACTTCATTTTTTCCGTCAAAAAATCTGGGTTGCTATGGTGATGGAGGAGCTTTGATGACAAATGATGATGAATTAGCCTCCAAAATCAGAATGATTGCCAACCATGGCCAGGAAAAGAAATACTATCACAAAGTTTTAGGTTGTAACTCAAGATTGGATACCATTCAGGCTGCTATATTAAAAGTGAAGCTTAAGCATTTGGATGAGTATTCAGCTGCCCGAAACAGAATGGCAGATTATTATGATAAAAACCTTAAAGGGATTGCTGAAATTCAGATTCCTGGGAGAGCTGGAAATTCTACACATGTATTTCATCAGTATACCCTAAGAGTAAAAAATGGAAAAAGAGACGGATTACAAAAATATTTGGCAGAAAAGAATATACCAAGTATGATATACTATCCTTTGCCTCTTTATAAGCAGGAAGCTTTTCTTCAATATGTAGAAGATGGCTTTAGCCTTCCGGTTACAGAGCAACTTTGTAAAGAAGTTATCTCTCTTCCTGTTCATACAGAATTTGATCAGGAAGTGCTGGATATTATAATTGAAGAAATTAAGAATTATTTTAACTAATATAAAAGCAGATATGTCTGATTTTTTTGCACATGAAACAGCCGTTATTGACGAAGGATGTCAAATAGGAAACGGAACCAAAATCTGGCACTTTTCACACCTTATGACAGGTTGCATTTTGGGAGAAAAATGTAATATTGGACAGAATGTTGTTATTTCACCTAAAGTAATTTTGGGAAAAAATGTGAAAGTTCAGAATAATGTTTCTATCTATGAAGGAGTAACATGTGATGATGATGTCTTTTTAGGACCTTCAATGGTTTTTACCAATGTAATAAATCCAAGAAGTGCAGTAAACAGAAAGAATGAATATCTGAAAACACATGTTGGAAAAGGGGCTTCCATAGGGGCTAATGCAACTATTGTTTGTGGACATAATATCGGTCAGTATGCTTTTATTGGCGCAGGAGCTGTGGTTACCAAAGAAGTTCCGGATTATGCATTGGTAGTGGGAAACCCTGCCAGACAGATGGGATGGATGAGCGAATTCGGGCACAGACTTCAGTTTGACACAGAAAATATTGCCGTTTGTGAAGAAAGCGGAGAAAAATATAAATTAGAAAATAATAAAGTTTCAAAAATTTAAAACATACAAATGAGTGAAAAAATAAAATTTGCAGTGGTGGGCTGCGGGCATATCGGAAAAAGACATGCCGAAATGATCTCAAGGAATGATGAATGTGAATTAGTAGGATTAATTGATGTTAAAGATAAATCTGCCCTTGGAATTGAAAATTATAATGTTCCCTTTTTTGCTTCACTGGATGAATTCCTGACTTCCGGGATTGATGTGGATGTTGTTAATATTGCTTCTCCAAACGGATTCCATTTTGAACAGTCTTACAAAGTGATAGATGCTGGAAAGCATGTGGTAGTAGAAAAGCCAATGGCTCTGAAAAAACAACATGCTGAAAAACTTATATTTCAGGCTCTGCACAAGCATAAACAGGTTTTTGCAGTAATGCAAAACAGATACTCACCTCCTTCTGCATGGATAAAAGAAATGGTAGAGAGCGGAAAACTTGGTAAAATATACATGGTTCAGCTTAATTGCTACTGGAACCGTGATGAAAGATATTATAAACCGGAATCATGGCATGGGAAACTTGATCTGGATGGAGGAACGCTATTCACACAATTTTCTCATTTTATCGATATTATGTACTGGTTGTTTGGTGATATTACCAATATTCAGGCAAAATTTGCAGATTTTAATCATGAAACTCTTACGGATTTTGAAGATTCAGGTTTTGTTAATTTTGATTTTGTAAATGGTGGGATGGGATCTCTAAACTATTCTACTTCAGTATGGAATCAGAATCTTGAAAGTTCTATGACCATTATTGCTGAAAATGGCGCTGTAAAAATCGGAGGTCAATATATGGATAAAGTGGAAATTTGTAACGTGAAAGATTATATAATGCCGGAATTACCGCCTACCAACCCAGGTAATGATTATGGAGCATATAAAGGATCCGCAGCCAATCATCATTATATTATTGAAAATGTAGTAGATGTATTGAAAGGAAGAAATACCATTACTACCAATGCTTTGGAGGGGTTGAAAGTAGTAGACATTATAGAAAGGATTTATGCTCTGAAAAAATAATAATTGTTTTATTGTTAAAGCAATAGTTGCTGAAATTGTATAAATATGCTAAACAGTTTGGTTACTTTCAACAAGAAATTATGAATGATAAATCGTTTGAATAGTTTTGAATTTTAAAAATATTTTAAATAGTGTAAAATCGAATTCTTTTTTACAAAATGTAGCAATACTATCCAGTGGAACTGTTATCAGTCAGCTGATAGTAATTGCAACCTCTCCTCTTCTTTCCCGAATGTATTCTGTTGAATCATTCGGTATTCTTTCTATTTTTACAAGTTTTACCGTTTTTCTGGCAGTTCTTTCAACTGGGCGTTATGAATTGGCTGTTGGACTTCCAAAAGAGGATGGCAGAGCTTCAGCAATATTTAAACTTATTATTTATATTGCTGTTTCAGTCTCATCATTATACTTTGTTCTGATACTTTTATTGAAAAATGTTTTTCATATTCATGATAAAACACAATTTCTCTCAAATAATGAGGTATATATAGCTCCGCTGTATATTTTTTTTGGTGCTGTTTATTCTGCATTAGGGTACTGGAATCAAAGAAATAAAAAATATAAAAAAATTACTTTTTCAAATGCGATACAAGTAATTACATCTTGCTTATTCAGTATAATCTTCGGAATACTGGGGTACAAAAATGGAATGATTGTAGGGATGATATTAGGAGTCTTTAGTTCTATACTTTATTTACTTTTAACAGATAAAGAGTTAAGAGCTTTCTTAAAATCACATCATAATGAGTTAAAGAGTGTGGCAAAAGAATACTCTTCTTTTCCTAGATATATGATTATTTCTGATATGTCTCTTGCTGCTTGCCAACAATTTATTCCAATATTATTTTCTGTTTTATATAATACAACAATTGTGGGCTTTTTTTCAATGGCGAATAGGATGATCAGACTTCCAAACATAGTTATTACAACATCTGTAGGAAATGTTTTCAGAAACGAAGCTATTGATGAAATCAGAGAAAAAGGAAATTGTAAAGACCTCTATAGATCTACCATAAAAAAGCTTGTTCTAATGTCATTTCCGATATACCTAGTCGTATTCATTATCTCACCTAAGTTATTCACTTTTGTTTTTGGTGACAAATGGGAAGTTGCAGGGTATTTTGCCAGAATCTTATCTGTAATGCTTTTAATAGAATTTGTTGTTACCCCCCTTAATACGTTATTTTATGTAGTGGGTAAACAAAAAATATTAATGAGACTACAAGTTGCAAATGCTTTGTTGGTTTTTATTTCAATTTATTCGGGATATTATTTCTTTTCAGATTATTATATTTCGTTGATATTATTTTCTGGTGTTTCTATTTTATCAAATATTATTTTCTTAATTTTTACAAATAAATTATCAAAAGGTGTACACTGAAAGAATAAATAAATTACAAGTTACTTTCTTAGTATTGATGCTTTATGGATATGAGCTCATATCTTTCTTTCCTGGTTTATTAAATATGGAGTCATCAAGACCTGTATCTGTAGCTTATAGGGTATTTGTATTTTTTCTTGGAACTTGGGTAATTTTAAAAAATAAACCTAAATTAACAAATCAACACTTTTTAATATACTTTTTTTGGGGGCTGTATTTGATAAGGCTTTTTTATGATACAGCATTGACTTCAAAAACAATAGAATCTCCATTGGGAGATTATTGGGCCTTTTCTGCTTCTATCCTGATATGTACTTTTGCCTGTGCCACATATTTTTCAAAAGATACAATTATATCAGTGAGAAAATGGGTACTTATTATTTTATACGTTGTTAACATTTGGGGGCTATATAATAATATCACACATCCTCAGATCGTTCCTGATGATGTATTGGTTAGAGCTGATGCAAATGCGGCTCTTAATACAGTTTCATTCGGAAAATCTGCTGCAGTTATGTTCTTTATTAGTTTTACTATTTTTTTAGACAAAAATAAGCTTTGGCATAAGATTATACTCGCTGTTGGGATGGGTTTGAGTTTTTTCAATTTATTTATGGCAGGATCAAGAGGTCCTTTATTACAACTCATAATTGCTGTCATTGTATATCTTTTTTATGCGAGACACCTGATTCATAAAAAATATGTTTTTCTGCTCATTGCAATTGTAATTACATTGATTTGCTTTTTCCCAGAATATTTAAATATTTCAGATTTAATTTTTGAACGGTTTAAAGAAACAGGTTTTTCTTCCAATGATAGTGACCGATATAGAGCAGAGTTATTTCAATCTGCATGGAATCAGTTTCTTGATCATCCTTTCTTAGGTGATTCTGTTGAGACTATCTTTGGGGGAACATACCCCCATAACTTAGTGCTTGAGTCATTAATGGCACTAGGTTTTCTAGGAGGAGTAATGTCTATAATTATTATAATTGTGGCACTTATCAATGCGTTAAAATTTATAAGAATTCCTTATTATAATTGGATTGGAGCAATACTGCTAATGGATATTGTTGCATCTTTTTCTTCAGGGTCTATAGCAAATTATTTATTGTTTTGGCCTTTATTATCATTAACTCTCAGTAAGAACATACAAAATGGAAAGTAAAAAAATAGTAATGCTCCAAGATTTTTTTGGATTAAATTATACTTACCAAGAAAATCTTTTGACAAAATATTATATTGAATTAGGGCATAGTGTTGTAATGATTTCATCAACATATGAGTCTGTATTTGATTACATTCATGATAATTATAATAAAGATAAAAAAGGATCAGTATCTGAGCATTTAGGCGCAAAAATTATTAGACTCCCTTATAGTGTAAATATATTACACAAATTGAAAAAGCATCCTGGAGTCTATGAAATTTTAGAACAAGAGAAGCCAGATCTAATATATGCACATGACATACATCTTAACTTAAAAGAAGCTGTAAAATATGTGAAAAAGAATCCGAACTGTAAAATTATTATGGACTATCATTCAGACTTTAGTAATTCTGCACATGGTTGGATTTCTTTAAATATATTACATAAGGTAATAAGAAAATATATTTTATATAAGTATATAAAATATATAAAAGCGATCTATCCTATAGTTCCAGCTAGTGCAGATTTTCTTAATCAGGTTTATGATGTACCTTACAAAGATATGAAATTACTTCCCTTAGGATGTGATTATTTAAAATCTATTGATATAATGGAACGTACAGACACATCCACCATCAAAAGTAGATTTGGGATTAAAGAAAATGATTTTGTGTTAATTACAGGTGGAAAGTTTGATCCCTTAAAAAAAACAGACGTATTAATAAATGCGGTTGAACAAATAAATGATCAGAATATACATCTAATTGTATTTGGTAAAGCAAGTGATCAAAATCTTGAATACGAAAATATGCTGAAGGACATCGCTAAAAAGTCAAATGTACATTTTACAGGATGGCTTGATGGGGATTCGATCCTTGAGTTAATGACAATATGTGATTTAGCGATTTATCCGGCAAGCCAATCAGTCATTTGGCAACAATCTATAGGAATGCATCTGCCCCTTTTGATTGGAGATTCAGGTGGGCAAAATCCAGAGTATTTGAACTTGTATAATAATATTATTATTTTGAAATCAAACGAAATTACTTCTGAAAATATGATTAAGCATATTACCCATTTGAAAAGCAATCCGGAATTGTTACAAGAAATGAAATCAGGAGCTAAAAAAGTGGCATCTGAGTATTTGGATTATAGAATTATTTGCAATACGACACTGGAGGTATTTGAACACTAAATTTTAAAATGAAAAGAATTTTTCAGATTAGTAGTGAGGTCAATAGTGGTTCTGTAGGAAGAATTGCTGAGCAGATTGGTGAACAAATTCTTGCCAACGGATGGGAGAGTTATATAGCTTATGCAAGAGATAATTTACCGAGTAAATCCAAAACAATTAGAATTGGAAATAAATTAGATATAATTTCTCATGTATTATTAACACGATTAATGGATCGACACGGATTTGGTTCCAAAAGAGCAACTCTACAATTAATTAATAAGATAAAAGAAATTAAGCCGGATATTATTCAGTTGCAGCATGTACATGGATATTTTATTAATATTGAAATATTATTCAATTTTTTAGCTGAATATAACGTACCTGTTGTGTGGACCTTTCATGATTGCTGGTCTTTTACGGGACATTGCGCTCATTTTGAGTTGGTAGGATGTCAAAAATGGCAGACAAAATGCTATGAGTGCCCGCAGATTCATCAATATCCTAAAAGTTGGGTAGATAATTCTACTGAAAATTTTGAGAATAAAAAAAAATTATTTAATTCTCTAGAGAAGCTTACTATTGTACCTGTTTCAGATTGGTTACAAAAGGAAGTAAAAAAGTCTTTCCTAAAAAAAAATGATGTAAAGGTAATTCGGAATGGGATTGACCTTGTTAAATTTACTATTCAAAATAACTTAGATACCAGAAATAAATATAAAATCAGTGATGATAAGTTTTTAATTCTAGGGGTAGCTAGTCCATGGACTGAGAATAAGGGATTATCCTATTTTATAAAACTTTCGCAGATGTTATCAACTCAATACCAAATAGTATTGATTGGGCTTAATAAAAAGCAAATTAGAAATCTTCCGTCAAATATCATAGGTTTTGAAAGAACGGAAAGTGTCCAACAATTAGCAGAATTATATTCTGCTGCTGATGTTTTTTTTAATCCTACTTTAGAGGAAGCTTTGGGATTAACTAATATTGAAGCTCAGGCTTGCGGAACACCTGTTATAACTTTTAATTCGGGCGGGTCTCCCGAAACAATTGATGAAACAACAGGAATTGTCGTTGAAAAAGGAGATATAAATGGTGTTATTAGAGCAATTGAAAAAATTCGAGTTAATGGGAAAATATTTTATTCAGAACATTGCAGAAAAAGAGTAGAGTCTCTTTTTGATAAAAACAATAAGTTTAAAGAATACATAAAACTATATGAAAGTATATTAAATAAATAAACTAAGTTTGATGCTTTAGGATTAATTAAATATTTTAATATGAAAAAAATAGTACTATTATTGTTCCTTTTCTTTATATCATGTAATTCATCTTCACAAGTGAAAAATAATCAAACAAAATTTTATTATTCATTGGGAAAGATAGGTAGTAAAGCAGAGAACTATTTAAAAAGCACTGGAGGTGAAGAAGTGGGATTTCTGGATGAAGGACAATTTATCTCTAGAACTAGTGACAAATACTTGTTTCTTCCGGATTTATTAGAAAAAGAGATCAATAGAGGAATACCTGATAAGAATCAAAAAGGGGTAGTCTATATAGATCTTGAGATGCCTTTTGATGACATGCTTGGAGAAGATGATAAAAGTGCTATGAAAGCAATGGATTATTGCTTGAAAGTACTCAGATTCGCTAAAAAAGCCAGACCTAATATCAAATTTGGATTATATGCAATTCCTTTTACTAGTGTATGGAGCCCAAATGATGAGTTCTATGCTAAACAAAACAAATTTGCACCTCTGTTGAAAGAATGTGATATTTTTTTTCCTTCACTATATACCTTTTATAGTAATCCTGCAGCAGTTCTTGCTAATGGTAATTATTTAGAAAATAATCTGAATGGACTTATAAAATTAGGAGTTGCCTATAAAAAGCCTGTTTACGTTTTTATGTGGCATAGATACCATAATAGTAATGAGAAAGATGGTATGAAGGAAATTTCAGATAAGATATGGAAGGAACAGATGGAAACTGTTGCAAGTCAAAATGTAAATGGTAAATTTGTAGATGGAATTTTGTGGTGGGGAGCCGATGCCTATTTTTATGAAAGACCTGAAGCGGAAAATATGAGAAAAGAATTTAAAGGAACCCTCAATAACTTTATTTCTCATAATGATGAATCGATAATAAGGAAAGCCAAGATAATAAAAGACGTTTTACAAAGTAAAAAATGATGAATAAAAGACCATATCAGATCTGTACAAAAACTATAATGGACACTACAGACCCTAACATTATTTTTAATGAAAAGGGAGAAAGTGATTATTATATCAATTTTAAAGAAAATATAGAACCCAACTGGCATACAGATCAGCAAGGATACGATGAATTGATGAAAATTGCTGATAGAATCAAAAAGACATCTAAAAATAAAGATTTTGATTGTATTATTGGTCTAAGTGGCGGATTAGACAGTTCTTATGCTGCTTATATAGCAAAAGAAGTTATGGGGATTCGTCCTTTGATTTTTCATGTTGATGCAGGATGGAATACAGATAAAGCTGTGGGGAATATTGAAAAACTGATCAATGGTCTGAATCTGGATTTATATACTGAAGTAATCAATTGGGAAGAAATGAAAGACCTGCAGGTTGCATTTCTGAAATCTCAAATCTCAGATCAGGATTTACCGCAGGATTATGCTTTCTTTTCTGCCTTATATAAATTTGCAAAAAAAAATAAAATCAATTACGTACTTACCGGAAGTAATTTTTCTACAGAATGCTGCAGAGAGCCTGAAGAATGGGGAGGCTTTCCAGGGATTGACACTACCTTAGTAAAAGATATTCATTCGAAGTTTGGTAAAAGACCTCTTAAAACATTTCCGTTAGTTGATATTCTTTCCTATAAAATTCTATACAAATACATATATGGAATGGAAGTATTCAAACCTCTGAATCTTGTTCCGTTCCATAAAAAAGATGCCGAATCTCTTTTAGTGGAAAAGTTCGGTTGGGAACCTTTCCAGCATAAGCATCACGAATCAAGATTTACCCGTTTTTATGAAGATTATTGGTTGCCAAGAAAATTCGGTTACGAAAAAAGAAAAGCACACTTTTCTTCACTGATTCTTACCGGCCAGATGACAAGAGAAGAAGCTTTAGATAGAGTTTCAAGACCTGAACTTTCAGAAGAATTTTTACAGAAAGAATTTGAATATGTTGCGAATAAGTTAGACCTTACCAAAGAAGAACTGCAACAGATCTTCGAAGGAAAAAACAAAACATATAAAGACTATAAAAATAAGATGGGCATTATCAAATTTGGTGCTCAGACTATGCAGAAGTTAGGCTTAGAAAAGAGATTATTCAGATGATTACAATTATCGATTACGGTGTAGGAAACATCAATGCTTTTGTGAATGTTTACAAAAGAGTAGATGTACCCGTTAAAATTGCCAGAACAAAAGAAGATTTAGAAGGAGCTCAAAAATTGATTCTGCCAGGCGTAGGGCATTTCGATCATGCAATGACTCAACTGAATAATTCAGGAATGAGAGAGAAGCTTGATGATCTGGTTCTCAATCAAAAAATACCAGTTATTGGAATCTGTGTAGGAATGCAGATGATGGCAAATAGAAGTGATGAAGGAATCATGGAGGGCCTTAAATGGATTGATGCTACTGTTAAGAAATTTGACGAAACAAAAATTCAGCAGGTAACCAGATTACCCCATATGGGCTGGAATGACGTGATACCTGTGAAAGATGTAGGCCTTTTTGAAGGATTACAGGATAATTCAATATTTTATTTCCTCCATACTTATTATTTTGAATGTAATAATAGTGAAGATATCATGGCGGTTACAGAATATGGAGGAGAATTTGCTTCTGCTGCCCATCACGAAAATAAATTCGGAATACAATTTCATCCGGAAAAAAGTCACCATTACGGTGAGATTTTGTTACACAATTTTGCAAAACTTTAAGAGTCTATGTTAAGACCCAGAATTATACCTTCCCTTCTGATACAAGATAATGGACTTGTAAAAACAGTCAATTTTAAGAATCCTAAATATGTAGGAGATCCTATCAATGCAGTAAGAATTTTCAATGAAAAAGAAGTTGATGAACTTGCTATATTTGACATAGACGCTACTGTAAAAGGGCTGGAACCTAACTATAGCCTGATTGAAAGAATTGCTAATCAATCCAGAATGCCCCTTTGCTATGGAGGCGGGGTAAGAACTGTAGAGCAGGCCCAGAAAATTTTTGGACTTGGAATAGAAAAAATTGCACTTTCCTCTGCTGTTCTTCAAAATCCTCAGTTAATTACTCAGATTGCCGAAAGAGTAGGTTCACAAAGTGTTATCGTTGTTTTGGATGTAAAGAAAAAATTATTTGGCGGATACGAGGTTTACACTCACAATGGCAAAAAATCCACTGGAATTAATCCTTTTAAATTTGCAGAAGAAGCTCAGAAACTGGGGGCAGGAGAAATTATCATCAATTCAATTGATCAGGATGGCGTAATGAAAGGCTATGATATGGGATTAATAGACAAAGTAAGAGAGAAAATTTCATTGCCTCTTACGGTTTTAGGAGGAGCCGGATCTTTAAATGACATAAAGCAGGTAATAGATCAACACGGTATCATAGGTGTTGCTGCGGGAAGTTTATTTGTATTTAAAGGAGTTTATAAAGCTGTACTCATCAACTATCCTTCCTTTGAAGAAAAAGAAAAATTAAGACACAAATAACTAATCATCATATGAAATAATTCTTCTGAGATTGCTGCTTGTTTCCCTAAAGCTTTCTTGAAATTATCAATATGATAAGGAAAAAAAATACTATGCATATAAAAGATAAAATACTTCTTATTACAGGCGGAACAGGCTCATTTGGGACAGCTGTTTTAAGAAAGTTCATTAATACAGACCACTTTAAAGAGATCAGGATTTTTTCTCGTGATGAGAAAAAACAGGATGATATGAGGAATCAGTTTAAAAATGATAAACTCAAATTTTATATAGGGGATGTAAGAGATTATAACAGTATTGAACCTGCAATGAGAGGAGTGGATTATGTTTTTCATGCAGCAGCACTGAAGCAGGTTCCATCATGTGAATTTTTTCCAATGCAGGCCGTAAAGACGAATGTAGAAGGAACACAAAATGTTATTGATGCAGCAGCTAGGAATAAAGTGAAAAAAGTGATCTGTTTAAGCACAGATAAGGCTGCCTATCCAATTAATGCAATGGGGATTTCCAAAGCTATGATGGAAAAAGTTGCCGTAGCAGCATCCAGAAACCTTGAAGAAACTGTTGTTTGTCTTACAAGATACGGGAATGTAATGGCTTCAAGAGGATCTGTGATTCCATTGTTTATCAAGCAAATCAAAAATGGAGATCCGATAACGGTTACGGATCCTAATATGACCAGATTTTTAATGTCTCTTGAAGAAGCGGTGGAGCTTGTATTATTTGCATTTGAACATGGTAATTCCGGAGACTTGTTTGTCAACAAAGCCCCGGCAGGAACTATCGGTGATCTGGCACAGGCATTAAAGGAAATGTTTAAGGCTGAAAATCAGATTAAAATAATAGGAACAAGACATGGTGAAAAACTATATGAAACGCTATGTACCCGTGAAGAAATGTTAAAAGCCGAAGATATGGGAAATTTCTATAGAATTCCTGCTGATAACAGAGACCTGAATTATGCACAGTTTTTTTCAGAAGGGGTAGAGGATATCTCAAAAATAGAAGACTATCATTCTCATAATACAGAACAGCAGGATGTGGAAGGAATGAAGAAACTGTTATTAAAATTACCTCTGATCCGTAAAGAAGTTTTAGGAGAAGATCTACTACAATATCCAGATTAATAAAAATAAAATCTAATGAATGTACCTGAGGTTCTCATAGGAGGAAAATATTCGGATGAAAGAGGAAGTCTTTTCTTTAATAATAGCTTTGATGCCTCTGAAATTAAAAGAATTTACTATATAGAAAATACTGATCCGCAGTTTATCAGAGGCTGGACAGGACATAAGTTTGAGCAACGCTGGTTTTCAGCTTTGTCAGGAAGTTTTACTATAAGGTTAATCAAAATTGATGACTGGTCTATGCCTTCCAAAGGATTAGAAATTTTAGAATATCAGTTAGATGCCGATAAAATGGATGTTCTCCATGTTCCTGCAGGCTATGCAAGTGCTATTCAATCCGGAGAAAAAGAATCAAAATTATTAGTAATGGCAAATTATTCTTTAGGAGAAATAGATGATGATTATCGTTTCCCTATAGATTATTTCGAAAATTTATAAAATGAAAAGAATAGGAATTACGGGACAGAATGGGTTTGTAGGATCTCATTTATATAATACTTTAGGGTTAAAACCGGAAGAATTTGAAAGAATCGAATTTAAAAAGGAATTTTTTAATAACCCGGAGAAATTAGACCATTTTGTGGAGCAATGTGATGTTATTGTACATTTAGCAGCCATGAATCGTCATCCGGATCCAGAGGTTATTTTTGAAAATAATATCAATTTAGTTAAAGAATTGATAGCTTCTTTAGAAAGAACCGGATCAAAAGCTCATGTTCTGTTTTCATCCTCTTCTCAGGAAGAAAAAGATAATTTATACGGAAAGTCTAAGAAAGAAGGCAGAGAATTGTTTTCAGAATGGGCAAAAAAATCCGGAGGCATCTTTACAGGACTGGTAATTCCGAATGTTTTCGGACCTTTTGGGAAACCAAATTATAATTCTTTCATTGCAACTTTCTGTCATAAACTTACTCACGGTGAAACTCCAGGTATTGATATTGACGGAGAAGTGAGACTTATTTATGTAGGAGAACTCGTTCAGGAAATTATAGATAATATATATAAAGGTCAAACCGATGAATTGTATGAAGTTTCCCATACTTCTGTCAATAAAGTTTCAGAAGTACTGGAAAAATTAAATTACTATAAGAAGCTTTATTTTGAAAACGGAGAAATTCCGGAATTAAAAACCAAGTTTGATTTAAACCTGTTCAATACTTTCAGATGTTATTTTGATATTAAAAATCATTATCCTGTAAAATTTACACAGCATGTAGATCCAAGAGGTGCTTTTGTAGAAGTAGTTCGTCTAGGGATCGGGGGGCAGTGTTCTTTCTCTACAACAGTTCCCGGAATTACAAGAGGAAATCATTTCCATACCAGAAAAATAGAAAGATTTGCAGTTATTAAGGGACAGGCGTTAATACAGTTAAGAAAAATAGATACAGAGGAAGTACTGGATTTTTATCTGGATGGTAATGAGCCTGCTTATGTAGATATGCCTATCTGGTATACCCACAATATTAAAAATATAGGTAATGAAGAGCTCTATACTATTTTTTGGATCAATGAACCATTTAATCCGGAAGATGCGGATACTTACTTTTTAAATGTCTAATATGATCACGATAAAGAAAAATTATATTGAGTATATTTTTATTTTTTTTCTGACTTTTGGGTATATCTTTTTCTACTCACTCGCAGTTCCTTTTAATGCCCCGAATACACTATTTTCGGTTCCTTTTCGTGTTATTCTGCTCTTTATAAGTTTTTACATCATTTATGTAAACTTTGACACGATAAAGAAAAGGAAAACCACCGTTGTTTTTACGATTCTTTTTTGGTTGTTCTATTTTATAAAGGCAGTTTATAGCTTTAAAACAGATACTTATCTACAGAAAACATTAAATAATGAACAGCAGATTTATATCAGAATTATTGGTTTGAATCTGATACCTTATATTGCTGTTTTAAGTATCAGTTTTTCAAAAGAAATTGTGGTGAAGCTGAACAGCTTAATATTTAATTTTTTATTAATTATATTAGGAATAAGCTGTATATATACCATAATTGTTTTCCAGGCTTTTGAAAAATCAAGTGGGATATTTGCAGGATATTATATTAGTACCGGACATTATGGCTTATCTTTATTGATAATATCAGTGTATTATTATTTTATTTCATCTCAAAAGATTAAACCTGTTTTAGGGATACTTATAGGGGCCTTTACTGTATTTAGTTCCTCCGCAAGAAGCCCTATGCTGGCTGCTTTTATTATTTTATTTATAATATTATTGTATGTTAATAAATTGAAATACTGGTTGACATTAATGCTTGCTACCCTTCTTTTTATTATAGGTATATATGCTTTAAATAAGACATATTTAGCTAATTTTGAGTTTGTTGAAAGAATGTATAGTGCTATTTTTGAAGGAGGAGGATCCGGAAGGTCATATTACTTAGCAAAAGGCTGGAATGTTTTTAAAAATAATATACCTTTTGGAGGACGTATTTTATTTGAAGATGGACTGTATCCGCATAATATTTTTGTAGAAGTTCTGATGAGTATGGGGATTGTCGGGATCATTCTGTTCTTTTTTTATTTTAAAGATTTATGGAAGTTCAGGTTGAATTTTATTAGTAAGAATAGATACTACTTACCATTTATTTTGTTTTTTATACAATATTTTGTTCTTGTCCTGACTTCCTACAGTCTCTTTGCCAACTTGGAATTCTGGACTTTTTCAACGGTATTTATATCAATAATTTTATTTTGTAATGATGAAAAAATTAAAAGTAATGACAGTCGTGGGAACACGGCCGGAAATCATTAGATTATCAAGAGTATTATCAGCATTGGATGCATCCGAAGCTATAGAACATATCATTGTCCATACAGGGCAGAATTACGATTATGAGCTTAACCAGATTTTCTTTGAAGATCTTGGATTAAGAAAACCCGATTATTTTCTGGAAGCAGCAGGGAAATCGGCTACAGAAACAGTTGGGAATATCCTGATCAAAATTGATCCGCTTTTAGAAGAATTGCAGCCAGATGCTTTCCTTGTTTTAGGAGATACCAACTCATGTCTCTGTGCAATTCCAGCTAAAAAAAGACAAATTCCTATTTTCCATATGGAAGCTGGTAACAGGTGCTTTGACCAGAGAGTACCGGAGGAAACAAACCGTAAAATTGTTGATCATACATCAGACATCAACCTTACCTATTCTGATATAGCCCGTGAATATTTGTTAAAAGAAGGATTACCTGCAGACAGAATTATCAAAACAGGATCTCCGATGTTTGAGGTTTTAAATCATTATTTACCACAGATAGAAAGCTCTGATGTGCTGAAAAGATTAAATCTGGAAGAAGGAAAATATTTTGTAGTTTCATCACACAGAGAAGAAAATATAAACTCTGAAAAGAATTTTCTGGGATTGATGGAAAGCCTTAATGCAATTGCAGAAAAATTCGGATACCCAATCATTGTTTCTACTCATCCAAGGACGAGAAATATGATTGATAAAATGAAGATATCTGTAAGACCTGAAGTACAGTTTCTAAAACCTCTGGGTTTTCATGATTATAACGCACTTCAAATGAGAAGTTATGCCGTATTATCAGATTCGGGCACGATCTCGGAGGAATCTTCGATTCTAAATTTCAGAGCGCTTAATATCAGAGAAGCACATGAAAGACCTGAAGCAATGGAAGAAGCATCAGTAATGATGGTAGGTTTATCTCCCGAAAGAATTTTACAGGGACTGGTTCAGCTTCAGCAGCAAAAAACAGGTAAGGAAAGAAATTACAGACCGGTATCAGATTATTCTATGCCAAATGTTTCTGAGAAGATGGTAAGAATTATCCTTAGTTATACGGATTATGTAAACAGAGTAGTCTGGAGAAAATAAATTATGGCTAAAAAAGTACTCATCCACAGTATTGTTTTTGCTCCAGATGCTGTTTCTACCGCTTATCTTTATAATGATATTGCATATAATTTAAAAGAGAACGGCTTTGAAGTAGAAGTTCTTTCAACCATGCCGCATTATAACAAGGTTGATCAGAGCAAAACAAAATTTAAAAAAAGATTTCTAGGCCTTTATTATTCCAGTAATTATAAAGGTATCAAAGTATATCATGTGCCTCAGAAAAAATATGAGAGTGTTCTTTTAAGAGGATTTATGATGATTTACTGGCATTTACTATCGTTTTTTCTTGGAATGCGGATTAAAAATGTTGATGTTATCATCAGTCCTTCACCACCTCTTACTATTGCGATAGTATCTATTGCATTGGCAAAACTGAAAAAGGCGAAGTTTATCTATAACGTTCAGGAAATTTATCCTGACTTTTTTGTGAACCAGGGCAAAATGAAATCTCAGTTTGTTTTAAATATTCTTAAAAAGCTTGAAAAATTTGTTTATAGACACTCAGATTCATTGGTAACGATTGATCAGAATTTTAAAAATACATTGATTCCAAGAGTTGAAAATCC
The DNA here is from genome assembly GCF_900636535.1 of Chryseobacterium gleum. Classification (NCBI taxonomy): domain Bacteria; kingdom Pseudomonadati; phylum Bacteroidota; class Flavobacteriia; order Flavobacteriales; family Weeksellaceae; genus Chryseobacterium; species Chryseobacterium gleum. Next base: position 2,445,316 of record NZ_LR134289.1, on the reverse strand, counting down.
TGATAAAATTGAGATTATTGCTAATTTTGTAGATACGGAACTTTATCATCCAATAGAACATCCGGTAGTTAACGCTCAATTATTTCCGGCCAGTGATAATTTGAAAGTAATGTATGCCGGGAATATTGGTTTTGCACAGGACTGGATTCCGCTTATAGAAATTGCAAAAAAAACAAAAGGAATGCCTGTCAGTTATTTTGTTATTGGAGATGGAGCCTGCAGATCATGGCTTAAGGCACAAATTGAAACACATAAGCTGGATAATATAAGTTTAATTGATTATCAGGCGAGAGAGACAATCCCTCATATGATTAATTATGCAGATCTGCATTTTATCTTTATGAATAAAAAATTGGAAAAAGATGGTCTTCCCTCAAAAGTATATACCATTATGGCCTGTAAAAAACCTTTACTGGTAATCAGTAATAAGAATACACCGCTATATGATTTGCTGGAAAATACAGATGCTGCGTTTTTGATTGAAAATTCGTCGAATAATGTTAATGAAGAGTTATTTAATGTACTGCAGGACGTATTGAATCATAGAAATAAGCTGAAGCAAATGGGGGAGAAAGGATTTAATATGGTACAGAAAGATTATACCAAAGAAAAAGTTACTGAAAAATATTATGAACACATCAACAGTGTAATAAATAGCTAATCAAAAAACAACGATGAAAATAATAATAATTACTCAGGAGGATTCCTTTGTTGTTCCCAAAAATATAGAAAAGATTCTGCGTCTGGAGAATGTGGAACTTTTAAAAGTAATAGATATTGACTCTAATTACAGTCTCGTTAACAAGAAATCTTACTTTATTAAAGGTTTTGGATTACTGCAGACTGTAAAAATGGGTATGAAAGTAATTTCGGCCAAGGTCTTGAATAGTATAGATATCTTCACGTCTTACAAACTTGCTATCAAGCCCAAAAGTCTGAAAGCAGTTTCCGGACGATACAATATACAATTTGAAAGAATAAAAAATCCTAACTCAGCAGAATTCTTAGAAGAGGTAAAAACTTTACAGCCGGACCTTATTGTATCCTACTCTGCACCTGTGGTATTTAAAGAAACTTTGTTGAAGATCCCTAAGCATGGGTGTATCAATTTGCATTGTTCATATTTACCCCATTATGCAGGAGTAATGCCTAGTTTTTGGACACTGTATAAAAAAGAAAAAACAACAGGAGCTACAGTACATTATATGGATTCAAAAATTGATAACGGAGCCATCTTAAATCAACAGGAGATACAGATTTCTCCTAATGAAACTATGTTTTCTTTAATTTTAAAAAGCAAAGAAATCGGTGGAAATCTAATGTGTAAAACCATTCGTGATATTCAAAATTCTAATATTAGCGTTAAAGAGAATTTTGCTGAAAAAGGCAGTTATTTTACCTGGCCTACGGTTGACCAATTTCAAGACTTTACTAAAAACGGAGGAAAATTAATATGAATAAGTATGCTGTGCTTAGTATGGATGTAGAAGAATGGTATCATCTGGACTATTTTACAAAAGAAGAATGTGAGTTGAATCAGTCAACTTTAGATGGATTAGATATTTACCTGGATATTTTAGATCAATATGATATTAAAACTACCTTTTTTATTGTAGGAGAACTTGTAGAAGTTTTAAAAGATAAGATTAAATATATAAAAGCTAAAGGCCATGAAATTTG